>NZ_LOSU01000055.1:0-7306 GCF_001522185.1 Burkholderia sp. RF2-non_BP3
GCGCCCGCCTTCGCGAGCTCCAGTGCGATTTCCTTGCCGATGCCGCTTGCGGCGCCCGTGACGACTGCGGTCTTGCCATTCAGGTTGCTCATTTCGAATTTCCCGTGGTGAAAGGTTTGACAGGGAGAAAGGACTGCGGACGTGTTACTGAGCCAGGTAATCGTAGACGACTTCGCCGAGGCCGAGTGTCAAATCCGCGACGAGGTGGCGCGCTTCGACGATCTCGAGCACCGGCAGGTCGGCCACCGGCGCAAGTGCGTGCGGCGCCAGTTCGAGCGAGGCGGGGCCCGTCCACGCGCCCTTCATCTTGATGTCCTGCATGTAGTAGCGCACCAGTTCGCATACGCGTGCGGTGCCGTCGACGTGCGGGATGATCTTGAGCAGGAAGTTCGGGCCGGCGAGGCGCTTCGTCTGCTCGTCGATGTCGAGTTCCTTGTGCTTGTAGCCCATCGTGCCGGTCGCGACGCGTACCTTGCCGTAGTCGAGCGTGCCCAGGATGTGATCGGTGTTCACGTGCAGCGTGGGCGACGCGAGTTTCTTCGGGAAACCCCACAGCTCGCGGCCGCCGGCGATCGGCGGGTGATCGTCGAGATACATCGCGAGCGTATAGCCGCCGGCCTGGCCGTTGTACTCGACGGGGATCACCTGGCCGCTTTCCGTGTAGTCGCCGAAGCCGGTCGAATCGGCCATGCGAATGAATTCGTAATGGACGAGCGGCTCGGTGACCTGCAGCGGCTCGGGCACGATTTCACGCAGACGGTCCGGATCGGTGCGATACGTGATGATCAGAAACTCACGATCGACGAAACGGTACGGGCCCATCGGAAAGGCGGGGCTGGTCAACGGCATCGCAAACGCTTTCGATCGGACATCGCTGGGTTTCATGCGGACTCCTTGTTGTTGATCGCTTCGTGGATGAGTGCTCGTAAGCCCGTAATCCTATGCCTGTGCGTTGCCGTTGTGCGATGCCGCATCTGGAATTAATTGTTGCCGATTTCGAATTATTTGCAACGCAAATATTGAGGCGAACGGTGCGAACGGCATGGAGCGCATGGGGCGGTCCGATATTCTCAGGCGTCGATGACGCCACGATGTGAAAAAGGTGAGCCTTTACGGGATAGTTGGTGAGCTTTTACAGGAGACGGTCGCGCGGGAATGTGACAATTGCGTGAACTTGTGTTGCAGTGCAGGCTCTAAGTGCGTTCGCGCGCGACGCACGCGCCCGGTTCTTATCCCCGGCCGTCCGACGCGTTAAGCATTGCTTAAGCGAGTGAGCACTAGCATCGTTCCAACCGACCGGCATGCCCGGTCCAATCGTTACGCCCCCACGCAACCGCATTCATGCAGAACCTCAATCTCACCCTGTTTTCCGCCGTCAATGCCGGCGCCGTGTCGCACCCCGGTGCTGCTCGCGTCGCGATCTTCGCCGCCGACTGGCTCGTCTATGCGCTGCCCGCGATGCTGCTGCTGACCTGGATCTTCGGCGCGCGCCCGACGCGCCGCCAGGCGATCGAAGCCGGCGTCGGCACGTGCGTGGCGCTGGCGCTCGCGCAGGTGATCGGGCATTTCTGGTTTTCGCCGCGGCCGTTCATGGTCGGCGTCGGCACGCAACTGATTCCGCATGCGCCGGACAGCTCGTTTCCGAGCGATCACATGACGTTCGCGTGGAGTCTTGCGGTCGGCATGATGCTCGCCGGCAGCACGCGGCTGACCGGGTTCGTGATGGCCGCGATGGCCGTCGTGATTGCATGGGGGCGTGTGTATGCGGGCGTGCACTGGCCGTTCGACATGGCCGGTGGCGTGCTGGTCGGGACGGCCGGCGCGCTGGCCGCGCATCTGTACGGACAACGCGTCGTCGAGCTGCTCGAACGGATCGGCGACGTCGTGCACGCGGTGATGATGGGGCGCGAGCGCGCGCCCTGAGCGGGAGAACCAGGGGCCGGACGCCGTCAACCGGGCGTCTTGGCCGCTTCAGCCGAAGCGGACTGGCCGCCGCCCGCTTCGTGCAGTTCGGGCGTCTCGCCCGGGTGCTGTGCGGCGTCACGTTCGAGTGCGCTTTCCTTCAGGATCGCGCACATCGCAACGAACAGCGCGAGCACGACGGCCGCCAGGCCGCAATAGCCGGCGATCTTCAGGTTGCGAAGGAAAGGCGAAGCGTGGCTTTCTTTTGTCATGACCGGGCGCTCCTGGGCGGGCTGCGGCGGCTGTCGCCCGACAGCGGCGTCGCAGACATAGATATATACCAGCCGCCCCGCCGATGCCAAGCCCGCCGCAGCGCGGGCACCCGTTCGCGTCAGTCTTCCAGCGTTTCGTGCACGGCCGCCGCGCCGCGCTTCCAGTATGCCGCCGCGCGGATGCGCGACTTGTCGACGCCGCGCTCGCCGGTCAGGTGCTGCCGCACCGCGCGCATCGACTGCGCTTCCCCTGCCGCCCACACGTAACCGTCGCCGGAGGACGGCAGCGGCAGCTCGCGCACCGCATTCAGCAGCACGTCGCCGTCTGCCGCGTCGGCTTCGGCGCGAAAGCGCCAGATTTCATGCACGTCGGCGCGCGTATCGAACGCGATTTGCGCGGTACGATCCGCGACTTCCAGCACGACCGCCGCGCGCGCACCGGCCGGCAATTGCTCGAGACGCCGCGCGACCGCGGGCAGCGCCGTATCGTCGCCGATCAGCAGATGCCAGTCGAAATCGATCGGGACCACGAACGAACCGCGCGGACCGCCGATGCCGAGCCACTGGCCGACGCGTGCCTGCGCCGCCCATTGCGATGCGGGGCCCGGATGGTTCAGCACGAATTCCAGATCGAGTTCGCAGGCGGCGCGGTCGAAGCGGCGCGGCGTGAAATCGCGCGCGACCGGCCTCGGTTGGCCTTCGGGAAATTCGGGGCCATTCGCGCCGAGCGTCGGCATCGTGGGCCGGTCGGCGCCGGGTGGCGGGAAAAACACCTTCACGTGATCGTCGAACGACGACGATTCGAAATCCGCGAGGTCGGGGCCGCCCAGGGTGACGCGCAGCAGGTGCGGCGTCACTGCGTGCACGCGCACGACCTGCAGCAGGCGGAACTTGAGCGTATGGCGCACGCGGGTGACGGCGCGTCCGGATGGGTTCTGCATCAATCCGTTCTCCTTGGGTGTTGACGGGCGGCGCGGATCACGCGCCGGTGCCGCCTTCGATTTCGGCCGTCGCGCGGCGCATGATTGCGGCGATGCGCCGTTGTTCGTCGGCGTCGGCGGCGCTCTTGTGGAGCAGCGCCCGCTTCAGCGCGAGGCGGGCCTCGACGAACTCGGGCAGCCAGCCGGGCTGCGCTTCGTCCCGCGCTTCGCCGCCTGCCGATTCGCCGGCGAACGCGCGGCGCATGAATTCCATCTTGCGCGCGAGGTGCGTGAGACGTGCGAACAAGGTGTCGACGCGTTCGCGCTGCGCATCGAGGTGCGCGCGGCCGGCGTCGGTCAGCGCATAGCGCTTGCGGTTGCCTTCCGCCTGCGAGGCGACGAAGCCGACTTCCTCGAGATACGTGAGCGCCGGATACACCATGCCGGGGCTCGGGCTATAGAAACCGTTCGAGCGCGTGTCGAGCGCCTTGATCAGTTCGTAACCGTGGCTCGGTTGCTCGGCGACCAGCGCGAGCAGCAGCAACTGGAGATCGTCGGAGCTGAACTGGCGGCCGCGCGGCATGCCGTCGTCGCCGAAATCGCCAAAGCCGCCGCGTCCGCCACGGCCACCGAACGGGCCGCCGCCGAATGGATCGTGGCCGCGCCGATGCCGGCCGATTGCTTGCCAGATGCTGGCGTACCAGCCAGGGCCGGCATGCGCACCATGACCGTCGCATCGGGCATGGCCGCGGGAGGGGTTGTGTCGCATGATTGTGTCCTGTATGTCGTAAAACATATCTAAAGATATATATCGAAAGATATAGCGTCAAGCGGCAAATAAGGGGGCGGATGAAGTGAGGGCAGATCTGTGGGTTTGCAGGGTGTAGGTTTGCAGAAAAGGTGGCCTTTTTTGCAGTATTTGAACTGATCTATTGATTCTTGTTTTTCAATAGTACTTCCGTGCTAATGTGAATGGCCTATAAGGCGCGGACGCGGGCAGTCAGCCAGTGCGACGACCTGCACTCACGACATCTTGTAAATCCAGCCGATCGCAACATCCGTGAGCCGGGAGACGGAGATCGGGCGCCGGAACAGCCTCGCTTGCTACGTCGCACTATTGATTTGTGGTTGAGGAAAACGTAATGCCGCTTGATGCAATTCCTCGCCGTATTGGTTTGACGGCACACGATATCGAAATGCTGGTTGGTCTTCCAGAGGGGTATTTCCAAGGTAAACCAAACGTAGCTCGGTTGCGGTCGGCGGGTGGCATTCCCAAGCGCCAGTGTCGACAGAGAGTAGTATCGCTTTGCCGTTTAGATCTATTCGAAAGTAATAAGTGCCTGTCAGCACTATTGGCGAAATCTGAGTGTTAAAATAATTGTATAATGCCGATACTGATGTGTAGGCCGAGTGACCGGGCGCGGAGTAAAGCAACAATAGCCCTACTGATGAACGGGTGCATTGCCTCTAAAAATCGTGACGCAAGAATGAACATGTAATTTAATTGTTAATTCTTCCGATGAACTCGACGAAAAAATATCCAGAACTGACCGCTGCACAAATCGCATTCGGGATGCTGAAATGCCGTGAGAACGCTTCAAAACTTCTCAACGACGCTACATTGCTGGCCGAGGAAGGCTGTTACGCGAGGGCCTACACACTTGCGCATACGTCGTGTGAGGAGCTCGCAAAATTCTTTGCGCTGCAACTCGCCGGGAAGCGCGTTATTCAAGCGAATCCGCCCGATTGGAAGCGATTCTGGCGCCGATTCCGTAGCCACGACTCCAAGCTTGCTCAGTTCAGCATACAATTGATTAAGTTGCAGTTGGATTCGGGCGTCGTGGATCAAGATCTGATAGCTGCGTCGGAAGGGCTCTTCACATTTGGCCTTCATCCGAGAAACGCATCCCTATACGTAGATGTAGGTCCGGATGGAGAATTTTGCGGTCCGGGTGATATAGACTATAGAATTCCTTTTCCTATTTTGTCTGTCGTTGCGATACGAGCGTTGCACGTCGCTATGGAGCTTGGTGAATCGGCTAATGATATTGTTGCGACTCTTCAGAAACTGCCAGCTGCGTCCGATAAAGCAACGGCATTAAAAGTGATGTCGACAGCAATTTCCAGGCTGAGGGATGGTGGGGTAAGTAAGGAGGCGGCATTGGCTGAGTTAAATAAATTTTGGAAAGCACCCAAGAACGCGGGCGATGGTTGATCAGTGTGATGGGGACGACGAGGGCGCGTTCGGGGCACAGGGTTCTCCATTTTGATGCCGCCGTAACTCGTCTTGTTGTTAAGATACGGTCCGGACAAGACATTTCCTACCACTGGTGTGAGAGCCCTCAGCGCCCCACGTCCCGTCAACAACAAAGTCGCGACGCACTCGACATGAGAGTCGCTCGAGGCGACGCTGAGCGACAAACGCGTATCCATACGCCCTGATGTCGATACAACTGGCTTTTCAAAATGTGAAGCTTCGCCAGATATGCGAAAGCACGGTATCCGCAAAGCGAAGTCTTGGGGAAGGTGCGGCACGTTCCCTGCACGCGCGACTCGCCGACGTTTGCGCGTGCACCTCCCCCGTCGATGTGGTGGAGTTGGGCTTCGCTGCCTTCGACACAAGTTCAGATGTCCGGATTTTTATCTATATTGAAGGTGGCTACACTGTCACTGCGACCGCAAACAACCGTCCTGAACCCCGGTTGGTTGACGGGCAGCTCGATTGGAAGCGAGTCACGCGCCTGAAAATTCTGTCGATTGAACCTGCCAATGAGAACTGAAGCCGATTTTTCGCCCACTTGGGCGGTTCCGCCTGGCCGGACCATCTCTGACCTGTTGGCGTCGAGAAGAATGCCACGGGACCAGGTGGCGCGGTCGATGAACCTGTCGGTCGACGAGTTCGACGACCTGCTGACAGGTAAATCGGCTTTGACCGCCTCCGTCGCGACTCAACTTGAGGCCATACTCGGTGCGTCGGCCGCCTTCTGGCTTCGTCGAGAAGAGCAGTACCGCGAGCAACTGGCGGAGCTGACCGTGGGCGTGGACCCGGAAACCGCCGATTACAAGGCATGGCTCAAGAGCCTTCCCCTTAAGCAGATGGTCGACCTTGGCTGGATAGACGGAGCCGTGGATAAGAAGGCCAAATTGCGCGAATGCCTCGAGTTCTTCGGTGTACCGAATCTCGACGCGTGGAACAGGACGTACGGAGGAACCAGAGAAGCCGCTGCGTTCCGGACAACGGAAGCATACGTCGAAAGTGCACCAGCGACTGCTGCGTGGTTGAGGCGTGGGGAGGTGCTGGCTGACCAAATTGTTTGCGAAGATTGGAATCCGGCGCTGTTCGAAAAGCAACTGTCGAGAGTCCGAGAACTTACGCTACGTCCCAACCCTGCCGATTTTATTCCGGAGCTCCAGCGGCTATGTGCGGAAGCCGGTGTGGCGGTCGTTCTAGTGAAGGCCCCTCCGGGATGCAGGGCTAGTGGGGCGACATTCTTTGCTACGCCGACGAAGGCGGTCTTGTTGTTGTCTGTCCGTTATCTGAGTGATGATCAGTTCTGGTTCTCTTTCTTCCACGAAGCGGGTCACCTTGTGTTGCACTACGACACGGAGTCGTTGATTCTCGAGACAACTATGGACGGTCCAAAATCGCCGATGGAAGAAGAGGCGAACCAGTTCGCGGCTGAGCAACTACTGCCATCGGCCTTTCATCCTCGGATGCCCGAGGCCGCGAAGAGTAAATTTGGCATCGCCCGATTGGCCCGCGATGCTGGTGTATCCATGGGAATCGTCGTTGGACAACTGCAGCATCGTGGCCTCGTGAAGCGCGAGCACTTCAACAAGCTGAAGACTCGCTACACGTGGAGCTGAAATCAGCCCCTGAAAGCGACGAACTTTTCGGGACTTTTCTGCCAGTTACAGAGTGAGTCCTCGATTACCTGCATGCCAAGTTTCAATTCGCCGTCGAGTGCGATCGCGAGTTCGTCCATCCTCTTGCGGGATTTTTGCCCCATTCCCGGCACCCCGAACAGCAACTGCGCTCCCGAAGCGGGCCCCGTTGCCTCCGTCATATACGCGGAGGGCGGTTCGATGTCGGCGAGGCCTACTTTGCCGACCATCGTCAGGTAGTCGAATTTGCCTAGGGCGTGTTCACACTATGCTGATTTAAGGTTATGCTTCGGAGATGGAAATCTCCGAAGCCCAATTCGAACAGAC
>NZ_LOSU01000056.1:0-95462 GCF_001522185.1 Burkholderia sp. RF2-non_BP3
GGAATACAAAACGCCCGATGCGGTGCATCGGGCGTTCTAGCGTCTGGATACTGTCAACCTATTCCAGGACTTGACACATCGCGCGACCTTCGCCGCGCGGCGCGCGGATTACACGCGCTGCAGGTCGCGCAGGAAATTGTCGCGCCACACCGATACGTTGTTCTCGCGCAGCTGCGCGATCATGTCCGCATAGCGCGCGCGCCGCTCGGCGAGCGGCATCGTCAGCGCCTGCGACAGCGCGTCGGCCATCCCGTCGATGTCGATCGGATTGACGATCAGCGCGCCCGTCAGCTCGCGCGCCGCGCCCGCGAAACGCGACAGCACGAGCACGCCCGGATCCTCCGGATTCTGCGCGGACACGTACTCCTTCGCGACGAGATTCATGCCGTCGCGCAGCGGCGTCACGAAGCCCACGCGCGCGAGGCGATACAGCGCGGCCAGCACCTGCCGGTCGTACTGGCGGTGAATGTAGAGGATCGGCGCCCAGTCGAGCTCCGCGTAGCGGCCGTTGATGCGCCCCGACTCCGCTTCGAGCTGCAGGCGGATGTCCTGGTACGCGCGCAGGTCGGCGCGCGTCGACGGTGCGATCTGCAGGAACGACACGCGGTTGCGGATCGACGCCTGATGCTCCAGCAGCTTCTCGAACGCGCGGAACCGCTCGACGAGCCCCTTCGAATAATCGAGCCGGTCGACGCTCATGATCAGTTGGCGCCCGCGCAGCGACGTGGCCATGCGCGCGGCCTTGCCGTTCTCGCCGGCCTGCGCGAGCGACGCGATCTCGTCCGGATACACGCCGATCGGATAGGCGGCCGCACGCAGCGTGTTGCCGAACGCGCTGACGCGCACCGTATGCCCTTCGCGCGCCACTTCGCCGCCCGCCTCGAACTCGATGTAGTCGCAGAATGCGCGCAGGTCCGGATCGGTCTGGAAGCCGAGCAGGTCGAACGCGCACAGCGACTCGACGAGCTCGCGATGCGGCGGCACGTTGACGAGCACCTGCGCGGCCGGAAACGGAATGTGCAGGAAAAAGCCGATGCGGTTCTTCACGCCGGCCGCACGCAGCGCACGCGCGAACGGGATCAGGTGATAGTCGTGCACCCAGATCACGTCGTCGTCCTGCAGCAGCGGCACGAGCTGCTGCGCGAGCCAGACGTTCACGCGGCTGTAGCCCTCGAACTCGTGGCGGTCGTACTGGATCAGGTCGGCGCGGTAATGAAACGCGGGCCACAACGTCGCGTTCGAGAAGCCTCGGTAATACTGGTCGTAATCGCGGCGCGACAGCCCGACGGTCGCGAACGTCACGGGGCCGCGCTCCTCGATGCGGATCTGCGGCGCACCGGACGCGACCACCTCGCCGCTCCAGCCGAACCACATGCCGCCCGTCTCCTTCAGTGCGTCGTACACGCCGATCGCGAGGCCGCCCGCCGCCGGCTCGCCTTCCGAAATCGGGGCGACGCGGTTCGAAACGATGATGAGCCGACTCATGCGCCCTGCTGCTCCGCGCCAAGCCAGCGGGCGATCTGCTCGTGCAGCGCGTCGACCGAGTCGAGCCGCGTACGGGCCGACGTCTCGCCCGCGCCGACCTTGATCGACACACCGCCGCGCGCATTGACCACCGCGAAGCCCTTCTCGTCGGTCAGGTCGTCGCCCGCGAACAGCGGCATGCGGCCCGCGAACGGCGGCTCGTCGAGAAACGCGGCCAGCGCGCGCCCCTTGTCGACGCCCTTCGGCTTGATCTCGAATACCATCTTGCCGGGCTGCAGCACGTATGCATCCGCATATTCGGCGACGAGGCGCTCGGCCGCTGCGCGAGCGGCCGGCTCGCGCTCGGGCGCGTTGCGGTAGTGCAGCGCGACGGCCGCGCCCTTGATTTCGAGCAGCATGCCCGGATGACGGTCGACGACGGCCGCGAGCTCGCGCTCGATGCGCAGCAGCCGCTCGTCGTTGAAGCCGATGCGCTGCGTGTCGCCGTTCGCATCGCGACGTTCGGCGCCGTGCAGGCCCGCGATCGGCAGGTCCGGCATGTTCAGGAACGTGTCGAGATTGTCGATCCCGCGACCCGACACGACAGCGACCGCACCGTGCGTGCGACGCCGCAGTTCATCGAGCAGCGTCAGCAGCGACGGCGGCACGTGAATGCTGTCGGGCGTCGGCGCCAGCTCGACGAGCGTGCCGTCGAAGTCGAAAAAGAACGCGGTATCGGTCAGGGACAAGGAAGCCGGAACGGATTGCATCGATTCGATGGTCTGAGGAGCGGCCTGCAAACGCGGGGCCGCCGCTGCGAGAATGGAATTGTGCGCATCTTACCGCGCCTGCGTGGCGAGATGGGCGAAACCGGTGGGGCACGCGCCTCGCGCGGCCCTCCGCGTCAACTGCGACATATTGCCCCGCTCGCCCGTGCCGTACGGGTTTCGAAAGGACGCAGGCGCGGGAATTGCGCTACAGTCGGCAACCGCCGGCCGCGCGACGCATGGCGCCGCGCCGGCCGACGACCGTTCCGTCCGATCGAGCCCCAGGATGTCGTCTGCCCGTCCCGCGCCGCACCGGCGCCTCTTCAGTCTGACCCGCTTCGTCCGCACGGCCGCGGCGCTGAGCGCCGCCGTCGCGCTCGCCGCATGCACGCACGACGAGCCGAACTGGCAACTGACCAACGTCACGGGCCACCTGCCCGACCTGTCGTTCACGCTCACCGGCGGCGATGGCCACGCGACCGACGCGAACGCGTTTCGCGGCCGCGTCGCGCTCGTCTACTTCGGCTATACGCACTGCCCGGACGTCTGCCCCGAAACGATGGCACGGCTGATGGAAGTGCTCGCGAAGCTCGGCCCCCAGGCGAACGACGTGCGCATCCTGTTCGTCTCGGTCGATCCCGCGCGCGACACGCCGCAGGCGATGCAGTCGTACGTCGCCGCGTTCGACGCCGCGCACGCGCGCGGCCTGACCGGCACCGACGGCCAGATCGAATCGCTCGCGAAGCGCTATCGCGTCGCATACCAGATGGAAAAACGCGATCCGTCCGGCGGCTACGAGGTGACGCACAGCTCGGCCGTCTACATCTTCGACGCGAACGGTCGCGCGCGCCTGCTCGCGACCGACCGCGACTCGCCCGACGCCATCGCCGCCGATGTGCGCCGGATCATCGACACCGCCCCCACCACCTGAACTCCGACATGAAGACGACCCTCAAGACGTTCGCCCTCCTCGCCGCGCTGTGCACCGGCGCGCACGCGTATGCCGCCGGCGCGATCTCCGCGCACAACGCATGGGTGCGCTGGCTGCCGAACAAGCTGCCCGCGGGCGGCTACGTGACGCTCGTCAACACGGGCGACAAGCCGGTCGATCTCGTCGACGTCGACAGCCCCGACTACGGGATGGCGATGCTGCACCAGACGGTGTCGAACGGCTCGACGCAGAAGATGGAAATGGTCGACAAGCTGACGATCCCCGCGCGCGGCAAGGTCGACATCGCGCCGGGCGGCTATCACTTCATGCTCGAGGAACCCAGGCACGCGATCAAGCCCGGCGACACCGTGCGCCTGCGCCTGAAGTTCTCCGACGGCGAGACGGTCGACACGCCGTTCGCCGTGAAGTCGCCGGCCCAGGCGAAGTGATGCGCGCGCGATGAACGTCCTGTACTGGCTCGATCCGTGGGAACCGTCGCCGACCGTGGTCATCGCGGTGCTGACGGCCGCCGTGCTGTTCGCGCGCGGCGTGAAGAAGGCGAAGGTGTCGCCGCTGCGGCAGTTCTCGTTCTGGCTCGGGCTGACGGCGCTCTACATCGCGCTGCATACGCGGCTCGACTACTTCTTCGAGCACGAATTCTTCCTGCACCGCGCGCAGCATCTCGTGCTGCATCACCTCGGGCCGTTCTTCATCGCGCTGGCCTACCCGGGCGCAGCGATCAGCGCGGGCATCCCGTTTCGCTGGCGGCAGCGCTTCGTGCGCCCCGCGCTCGCCTGGGCGCCCGTGCGCGCGACGCTCGACGTGGTGTTCCATCCGGTCGTCGCGGTCGTGCTGTTCGTCGGGCTGATCTATTTCTGGCTGCTGTCGCCGATCCACTTCATCGCGATGCTCGACTGGCGCCTGTATCGCGTGATGAACTGGAGCATGGTGATCGACGGGTTGCTGTTCTGGTGGCTCGTCGTCGATCCGCGTCCCGCGCCGCCCGCGCGGCTGTCGCCGGGCCGCCGGATCCTGATCGTCGTCGCGGCGATCCCGCCGCAGATCGCGCTCGGCGCGCTGATCTTCTTCACGCCGCACGAGCTGTATCCGATCTACTCGATCTGCGGACGCGCATTCACGTGGCTCAGCCCGCTGCGCGACCAGCAGATCGGCGGCCTGCTGCTGTGGATCCCGGGTTCGATGATGAGCGTGATCGGCGCGCTGATCGCGCTGCGGCACTGGCTGCGGCTGTCGGCGCGCGGCCGCCTGATCGACGAGCGGGCGGCCGCCCGGCGCACGCAAAACCCGCCGGTGACACGCGCCGCCCACTGACGGCGCGGCGCGTCAGCCGCGCGCGCTGGTCATCCACACGTGCGGGATGCCGTCCTCGTCGTGCACGTCCGAGCTCGGCGTGAAACCGAATGCCCCATAGAAGCGCTGCAGATGGGCCTGTGCATGCAGGCTCACCTGCGCATCCGGCCACTGCGCGCGGATGTGCTCGAGCGCGCGCGACAGCAGCGCGTTGCCGAGGCCCGCGCCGCGAAACGGTGCGGTCGTCAGCACGCGGCCGATGCGCACGTCTGTGTGCTGCGCATCCGGCAGCAGCACGCGCAGATAGCCGGCGAGACGGCCCGCCGGATCGTACGCGGCCAGGTGCCACGCGGCCTGATCCGCACCGTCGATGTCGCGATACACGCAGTTCTGCTCGACGACGAACACGGCGCTGCGCGCGTCGAGGATCGAATAGAGTTCACGCGCCGTCAGCGCGTCGAAGGATTTCCAGTGCCAGTCGAGATCGTCGGCGCGCGCGGAGGCGGCAGGTGCGGAAGCATTCATGGTCGGTCCTGATTCAAGCGCGCCGGCCGGCGCGCGGCAACCGTCGATTATGCCTCGAAGCGCGCGCGGCACGCGTGCTGCCGCTCCGCGCATGAAAAAAAGCCCCGCGTTGCGCGGGGCCTGTCCGTCACGCCGGCATCTGGCCGAAGCGGCCGCTGTTGAAATCGTCGATCGCGGTCCGGATTTCCTCTTGCGAGTTCATCACGAACGGCCCGTAACCGACGACCGGCTCATCGATCGGCTCGCCGCTCAGAATCAGCAGCTTGGCGTCGCCGTTCGCTTCGATCTCGACGTCGCGGCCGTCGCGGCTCAGTTGCACGAACTGCGCCTCGCGGGCGACCGTCTCGCCGTTCACCAGCAACGTCCCGCTCAGCACGACCACCGCGAGCGTCCGCCCTTCGGCGATCGGGAACCGTGCACGGCCGCCTGCTGCAAGCCGCACGTCCCACACGTCGATCGGCGTGTGCGTGCGGGCCGGGCCGCGCCGCCCGTCGAACTCGCCCGCGATGATCCGCGCGCGACCTGCGCCGTCCGGCAATTCGACCACCGGGATGTCCGCGTCCAGAAGCGTCTGATAACCGGGCGCACCCATCTTGTCGGCGGCGGGCAGGTTCACCCACAGCTGCACCATCTCAAGCGGGCCGCCGCGCTTCGTGAACGCTTCCGAGTGGAATTCCTCGTGCAGGATCCCGCTCGCGGCCGTCATCCACTGCACGTCGCCCGGGCCGATCACGCCGCCCGCACCGGTCGAGTCGCGGTGCGCGACTTCGCCGTCATAGACGATCGTCACCGTTTCGAACCCGCGGTGCGGGTGCTGGCCCACCCCGCGCGGCGCCGAAGCCGGCTCGAAGTTCGCAGGACCGGCGTAGTCGAGCAGCAGGAACGGGCTCAGGTGCATGCCGTGAGACTGATAGCTGAACATCGAACGCACCGGGAAACCGTCGCCGACCCAATGACCGCGCGGCGCACTGTACACACCCTGGATCTTCTTCATTTGCCTTCTCCGAATTGCGGCGAAACACGTGTTTCGCATCCTGAGGAGGAATATAGAGGTGGAACGATCGATCCGGTAGACTGCCAAAATCGCACTCAGCGTTCCATTTTATGAACGATAACGGACGGGATCTGAACGATCTCTATTACTTCGTGCAGGTGGTCGAGCACGGCGGCTTCGCGCCGGCCGGACGCGCGCTGAACATGCCGAAATCGAAGCTGAGCCGCCGCATCGCGCTGCTCGAAGCGCGGCTCGGAATGCGGCTGATCCAGCGCTCGACACGCCGCTTCACTGTCACCGACGTCGGCCAGACCTATTACGCGCATTGCCGCGCGATGCTCGTCGAAGCCGACGCCGCCGACGAGGCGATCGCGCTGCTGCACGAGGAGCCGCGCGGCATCGTGCGGGTCAGCTGCCCGGTCGTGCTGCTCGATTCGCTGGTCGGCGCGATGATCGCCGCGTTCATGGTCGCGTGCCCGCGCGTGGAAATTCACCTGGAAGCGACCAACCGGCGCGTCGACGTCGTCGGCGAAGGGATCGACGTCGCGATCCGCGTGCGCCCGCCGCCGCTCGAGGACAGCGATCTCGCCCTGCGCGTGCTGGCCGAGCGCGGGCAGTGTCTCGTCGCGAGCCCCGCGTTGCTGCGCGAGCGGGGCGTGCCGGCCGTCCCCGCCGACCTGACCCGCTTGCCGAGCCTCGATCACGGCGTGCCGCAGGCCACGCACGTGTGGCGGCTGCGCGGCCCCGACGGCGCGCAGGCGGAAATCCACCACCAGCCGCGGCTCGTGACGGGCGGCATGCTCGCGCTGCGCGCGGCAGCCGTCGCGGGCGTCGGCATCGTGCAGTTGCCGACGATGATGGTGCGCGACGAAGTCGCGCGCGGCGAACTGGCGACCGTGCTGCCGGACTGGGCACCGCGCCGCGAGATCGTGCACGCGGTGTTCGCGTCGCGGCGCGGGCTGCTGCCCGCGGTGCGCGCGTTGCTCGATTTCCTGGCCGAGCGGTTCGCCGAACTCGAACCTGACTGAGCGACGGCACCCGCGAACCACGCGCTGCAAACGGGCCGCGCGTGCCGTAGACTGCGGAACGCGCATCGCGCTTTTCACAACCCCGCTGCCCACAACCCTTTTCGCATTTCAGCCATGTTCACGCTGCCCACCGCCCCTCACGCCTCCAAGGCCGAACTCTATGCGACGCTCGTCGAGCAGGCACGCGCGCTCGTCGACACGGAACGCGACCTGATCGCGAACGCCGCGAACTTCTCCGCGCTCGTCTATCACTCGCTCGACCGCCTGAACTGGGCCGGCTTCTATTTCTTCGACGGGACGGAACTCGTGGTCGGCCCGTTCCAGGGCAAGCCCGCGTGCGTGCGGATCGCGCTCGGCAAGGGCGTGTGCGGCACCGCCGCGCAGACCCGCGAAACGCAGGTCGTGCGCGACGTGCACGAATTCCCCGGCCATATCGCCTGCGATGCCGCGTCGGAATCGGAAATCGTCGTGCCGCTGGTGGCCGCCGACGGCACGCTGATCGGCGTGTGGGACGTCGACAGCCCCGTTGCCGCACGCTTCGACGACGAGGACCGCAACGGGATGGAAGCGCTCTGCCGCGTGTTCGTCGAACACGCATGGCAGAAGGCGCGCGGTTGAGCCGCGCGACGCCAAATGAAAAGGCCCCGTCATGGGGCCTTTTCATTGCGCCGCTGCGTGCGGCTCGCCGCGCGTCAGGCCGCGTGCGTGCCGGACAGCGCCGCGAACGCCGGCGGCGTCACATCGTCCGACAGGATCTCGAAGCCCTGCTCCGTCACGACGACCATGTGCTCCCATTGAGCGGACAGCGAATGGTCCTTCGTGACGACCGTCCAGCCGTCGGCCAGCACGCGCGTGTCGCGCTTGCCCGCATTCAGCATCGGCTCGATCGTGAAGATCATCCCCGGCCGCAGCGGCACGCCGGTGCCCGGGCGGCCGTAGTGCAGCACCTGCGGCTCGTCGTGATACACGTCGCCGATCCCGTGCCCGCAATACTCGCGGACCACGCTGAACCCTTCGCGATGCGCGACCTGCTGGATCGCGTAGCCGACGTCGCCGAGCGTCGCGCCCGGACGAACCGCGCGGATGCCCGCATGCATCGCCTCGTAGGTCGTCGCGACGAGGCGCCGCGCGAGTTCGCCCGGCTCGCCGACGAAGTACATGCGGCTCGTGTCGCCGAACCAGCCGTCCTTGATCACCGCGATGTCGAGATTCACGATGTCGCCGTCGCGCATCGGCCGCGACGACGGAATGCCGTGACAGACCACGTGGTTGACCGACGTGCACAGGGTTTTCGGATAACCGTGGTAGCCGATGTTCGCCGGGATCGCGCCGAGCTCGTCGACGATGTATTCGCGGCAGCGCGCATCCAGCTCGTCGGTGGTGACGCCCGGCTTCACGTGCTCGGTGATCATCGTCAGCACCTGGGACGCGAGCTTCGCGGCCTCGCGCGACCTGGCGATTTCCGCGGCACCGCGGATCGGGATTTCGCGTCTCGCCATCACGCCACCTGCTCGATGCCGTGGGCGACCGACTCCGTCGGCCCGGCGTCGCCGCCGCGTGCTTCGGTCTCGATCAGCATCCGGCAGATATCGCCGTAGGACAGCGACGGATTGAGCTCCGCGAGCATCCCGACGCGCAGCCAGTGCTCCGCCTGTGCATTGATCGAACGGCTCAGCGCGGTACTGGTCGAGCGCAGCCGTTCGTGCATGTGCTCGGATATCTTGATGATTCCCATATGTCTCTAATTAAACGAAATATAGCCGTTTCGTATATTACGCTCGCTCCGATCGCCGGGCAAGCGCCTGGCCGCCGGCGAATCCTCGATCCGGGACAGCAGCAATTCCGTTGACATCGAATTCCAGCTTGCTGGAAAATCAATCCATCATGCAAGAATCAACCGCCACCCCCGCCGACGACACCGGCATCAACGAACGCATCGCCCGGCGCGTGCGCGACCTGCGCACGCTACGAGGCTACACGCTCGATGCGCTCGCTGCGCGTTCCGGCGTCAGCCGTTCGATGATCTCGCTCATCGAGCGTGCGTCGGCGAGCCCGACGGCCGTCGTGCTCGACAAGCTCGCGGCCGGTCTCGGCGTGTCGCTGGCCGGGCTGTTCGCCGGCGATCGCGACGACGCACCCGCGCAGCCGCTGGTGCGGCGCGCACAGCAGGCGGAATGGCGCGATCCGGCGTCCGGGTACGTGCGGCGCAATCTTTCGCCGCCCGGCTGGCCGTCGCCGATCCAGCTCGTCGAGATCGATTTCCCGCCCGGCGCGCGCGTCGCGTACGACTCCGGCGGGCGCGAAAGCGCGCTGCATCAACAGGTGTGGGTCGTCCGCGGGCGCGTCGACGTCACGTTCGGCGATCAGCTTCACGAACTGCACGAAGGCGACTGTCTGGCCATGCGCGTCGATCAGCCGCTGGTTTTCAGCAATCCGTCGTCGCACGTCGCGCGCTATGTCGTCGCGATCTGCGATGCCCCCGCCGCCGTCGGCGCGCGGAATGTGTCATCCGTTCAAGGCCGACAGGCGCAGGAGCCCGTATGAATTCCCCGACACCGCGCGGCGACGTGCGCCTGATCGATTGCAGCGAGGCCGAGCATGCCGCGGCCATTCTCGAGATCCTGAACGACGCGATCGTGAACTCCACCGCGCTGTACGACTACCGGCCTCGCCCGCCGGAAGCGATGGTCACGTGGTTCGCGACGAAGCGTGCCGGCGGGTTTCCGGTCGTCGGCGCGGTCGACGAATCGGGCACGCTGGTCGGCTTCGCGAGCTGGGGTACGTTCCGCGCGTTCCCGGCGTTCAAGTACACGGTCGAGCACAGCGTCTACGTCCACCGCGACCATCGCGGCCGCGGGCTCGGCGAGTTGCTGCTGCGCGAGTTGATCCGGCGTGCGCGCGAGGCCGACGTGCATTTGCTGGTCGGCTGCATCGACGCGACCAACGGCGGCAGCGTCGCGCTGCATACGCGGCTCGGCTTCGTGCACTCGGGCACGATCACCGAAGCGGGCTTCAAGTTCGGCCGCTGGCTCGATGCGGCGTTCTACCAGTTGAGGCTCGACACGCCGGCACGGCCGGTCGACGGCTGACCGACATCGCCGAATGTTCGGCACGCTTACAGGCGCTGACGCAGAAGCGGATCGAACAGATCCGGGGCGGATCAGCCACGACGGACGAACGGGTGCACCGAGCCATCACAAAGCAGCTTTCATCGAGCGACCCGCGCCGTCCTGGAAGGAAAGCTCGGTCGCTCCCAAGTCTTCCGGACTTTGAGGAGCAGCAGAAGCACCAAGCTGCGCGAGTCTGAGCTCGGTCGGCCTCATGAGGCCGACGGGCAAGCAAATTTTGCAGACGTTACGCACCTAGCCCAAGTCTGCGCAATTCAGCGATGGTTTCAAGCCCCGTCGGCTGCACCACACTGTGAGGCAGCGGCTCGTCCTCGAAATAGTACGCAGCGCCGACCACTTCTTCCGGACGAAATCGCGGAACCTTGCCAATATTGTCAAACTGGGCAAGAAACTCGTCAGTCGACGTGGGTCGAGAAGCCTTTAACGAAGTGAGGATCTTGGCCTGCCATCCGGCGTCCTCTTCAGTGATCGGCCACGAAGCCAAGTCGAGCAAGTCGATACCGTAGTGTTCTAACACTGCTAAGACGAAAGTGGCACATGTCAACCCTGCCCCAAGTTCCGTTTTAATCAATTGCTTCGTGTCTCTATCAAAGTATTCACCACCGTCGTAGACAATCGAGTACGGAAGTCTAGTCGAATTGATAGATTGCAGAGTCACCAACAAACCAATCAGGGCGCTGGCCGTAAAGGGGTCAAGAAAATCAGAAATTACATATGCGTAACCCGGATCAATCTGCCTGTATCTGCACGTATTGTGCCATGCAAGATCAAATAAGTGGAGGGTATCCCCATCACCCTTGACCACGAATCCGACGTGCCGTTGCCCCTCAGTGTGGGTTACAGCCTCACCGCAGATTACAATTGCGAGAGACAAATCTTCCGGCAACCGATCGTCTACTTTGTGCAGCGCGATTGTCATACGTCAGTATTATTAACGATCTAGACCACGAAGCAATTTCGCCGCATTATGTCCGCGGTTATCGAGCTCTCGCCGAGCGGAATTCAACAATCCCCGCCATGCCGGCAAATGCTGCCGAGCAGAAAACGACGAACGCAACATAGCGATTATTGAGTATTCAGTCAACTCCTTTACTTCCGCCTCCTTGAGAAGGCGATTTATCATCGCATAGGATCTATGACGAAAACTTTGCTCGATAAAATATACGAGATAAAACGACGCCAACTGCGGCCTACCAGCCTTTTCGTAGCTCGCAACTACGCCTTTGGCACGACTCAACTCAGAGAACATCGCTGTCTCCGATGATTCAGCACCCGACGCATCAATCGTCAGGACGGAGGACCAAATCGTAACGGCACTTTTCAGGATAGTGCGCGACGACCTCATCCAAACGTCAGAGGCATTCAGCGCAGACATGTCTTCGACGCTAGTTTTCCAAGTTCGAAGTACGGCGCGAGCCGCATCAACCTTCACCGCCTGACTTACCCAATCATCGTCCACATCGGATGTAGTCGATGTGCTTAATACGCGCTCATAGCTATGCGGCACCTCAACGCTTCGTGCCGGATTGACGCCAACACGTATCATGGCCTGACTCCTTCTTTCACCATCGCTTCAGCCGAATCTATCAACTCATCGAAAATTCCGACGATTTTATCGGCCGGAAGTGGATTAGCATGATCAACGGGGGTACTAAAATCCAATTCCGCCCGACAATACATAGAATCAGATATGCTAGGAACCGGACCCGCTGGAGTTATATTTATCAACTGAAGAGAAAGCGTCGATAGCTTGATCAAGCGATTTACAACACTACCATCGAGGTTCTTGGATTCACGCGGATAATTGACCTGCACAAACAAGTCTTTAACATTCGACTCTTTAGAATTCAGAATTGGCAAATAATCGCCTATCGCTGCATTACCGTCCTTGATACTATCGACAGGCATTAGAAGCACCGCGCCGAATGCAACGCGGACCCACGGAACCTCGTTCCCCTTCGCTTCTAACCACGTTTTCACCGGCTTCCGAAGAGCCG
The DNA here is from genome assembly GCF_001522185.1 of Burkholderia sp. RF2-non_BP3. Lineage (NCBI taxonomy): Bacteria > Pseudomonadati > Pseudomonadota > Betaproteobacteria > Burkholderiales > Burkholderiaceae > Burkholderia > Burkholderia sp. RF2-non_BP3. The sequence goes on from NZ_LOSU01000056.1 coordinate 12,146, forward strand.
AAAGAAAGTCGGCTGCACCTCCGAGAATGGGCAGCTTCGGGCCACCCGCGTCGACTGCCGAATAGATCCAATCGGCCCGGTTGAAAGCGATTCTCATATCCAACCTGCCCGGCCCGAACGCCCCAGTTTCGGAGTGCTCGAGCACGTTGGGTTTCGACGTGACCTGCTCCGGAGCAACGCCTACGGCAATCTGCCACCAGTCCTCGGCCTTTCCAACTGGTTGCTGACTTATGAATGAAGCCCGTAGCGACTGGACTTCCCACGCACCGATGTCCGGCAAAGCCATGAAATTCTCCTGTTTTTGGCGATTGTACACGGCGCGCCGTGAGTTACATCTTTTCCTTTCATGCCCAAGGGCCACCCCTGGCATCTCGTCAATATCACCACATCCTAGCCGCCAGATCGCTTCCCCACAGGTTCGCATACCGCATCAGTACCTTGGGATTGGTGTGGCCGGTAATCTTCGCGATCTGAATATCACTCAGTGTAGTCCGCTCGACCAGCCGCGACGTCGCCTCATGCCGGAGATCATGGAACACGAGGTCCGAGCATCCTGCAGCGTCGAAGATCCGTCCAAACTGAGCCGATAGGCGCGACGACACGCGTGCGAGCACCTTTCTCCGTAGCAGCGGCGCACCTCCCGCGCGCATCGATACTTCTATCTCATCCACCCAAGGGAATAGCTGCCCGCCGTCGAAGGTGAAGCCATTCATTTCGGGATCCCGGCTGGTCACCGCCGCAATGTAGCGCTCGTAGGCAGCTATCGCCACTGTCGTAAGTGGCACAGCACGCTTGCTCCCGTTTTTTGTCCGCTCGAGCGCGGCCGTCCGACGCCCGACATCGAACTGGTCGATACCGAGCGTGTACATTTCCCGCATTCGCATCGCGGACTCGATACCCAACTCAAAGAGAAACTCCAGCGCTGGCCGGTACGGGAGTTCGAACGCACGCTCACGCCCCTTCGGCTTGCCACCATCCATCAGCCGCCGAATCTCAACCAGCTCAGCATCGCTTGGCCGACGATCACGATGCATGTCCTCCTTTAGGTCGACGTTCTGTGCCTCCACCGCGACGCGGTCTTCCTCGGTATAGGTCGCGTAGCGCTTCGGGAGCAGGCGGATCGGGTTCGTAGCCAGCATCGGGGTGCCAGACCTCACCACCCAATCGAGGCAGCGAGCAAGCGCACCGACATAGTGACGGATCGTCGACGGGGAAAGGTGGTCATGGCGCTTCATGCTCGTGACCCATTGCTCGACCCACCTGTAATTGAGCGTAGATAACGCCTTCGCCTTTGTGGCCTCACGGCCAAGCAGTGCATTCAGTACCTGGACGTCGGAGTCGGGGACGGAGACGCGGCGCAAATAGGCCCGGATTGCGTCGCCGGTGGTCGCGAGCGCGTCATGCTGCTGCATGAGCTCTTCCGGCACGATGCCGGCGTCGAGCAGCTGCTCGAGGCGGGCGACATACACATCGCCCTTCCTCAGTCTCGAACGTGAGCGAAAGTGGCTTTGGTAAAAGCTTCGCTCGCTTGATAGTGTATTCCCACGTGCCGGAGGGACGCCGTCGCTTGTTCGCCATGCTTGATCAACTCGCCTCGATTGCCAATTAGCCGATTGATGGGTGGTTGGCGTCGGTTTTTAGTTGGTTACAGGCGACTTTTTTACCACTCTAGGCGACACATTTCCATCTTTGGAAAGACGCAGAAAAAAGAAAAGCCCTGACGAATCAGGGCTTTATCTCGTTCTACTTGGAGGCGCGAGCCGGAGTCGAACCGGCCTAAACGGCTTTGCAGGCCGCTGCATAACCGCTTTGCTATCGCGCCAAAAGCGGACTGTCCGTATGCCGTGGAGGCAAGCGACAGATTTTTATTCGAGGACCATCAGTCCATCAAATAAAAAGGGAAGCGTGGCTTCCCCATTACTTGGAGCGGGAGACGAGTCTCGAACTCGCGACCTCAACCTTGGCAAGGTTGCGCTCTACCAACTGAGCTACTCCCGCATTGTCCTGCACCTGCAGCGCTTTGCCGTACAACACGCTGCCAGAAAAATCTGGAGCGGGAGACGAGTCTCGAACTCGCGACCTCAACCTTGGCAAGGTTGCGCTCTACCAACTGAGCTACTCCCGCATGTGTCCTGCATCTGCAGCGCTTTGCCGTACAACACGCTGCCAGAAAAAATCTGGAGCGGGAGACGAGTCTCGAACTCGCGACCTCAACCTTGGCAAGGTTGCGCTCTACCAACTGAGCTACTCCCGCGTATTGCTGCGCTACTGCTTCCCCGTCACACACTTACTTCGTCGTGCAGCGGAGAAGCGAGATTATGTCGAAGGCACATTCGTGTGTCAAGGGCTTTTCCAGCCCTTTTTCCAAAAACCTGCGCAACCGCCCGTGCGGGGCCGGTCACGCGCCGCCGCGCTCGCGAATCTGCGGCCATGCAAGCTTCATGTAGTACAGCATCGACCAGATCGTCAGCACCGCCGCGAGGTACATCAGCCACTCGCCCCACACGCGCGTGTCGATCGTCGCGATGCCGAGCGGCAGCGGGCCGTAGTACAGCAGCATCGGGATCGCGACCATCTGGCACGCGGTCTTGAACTTGCCGAGCTGGTTCACCGCGACGCTCTTCGACGCACCGATCTGTGCCATCCATTCGCGCAGCGCCGAGATCGCGATCTCGCGGCCGACGATCACGAGCGCGATCGCCGCATCGACCCGCGAAATCTGCACGAGGATCAGCAGCGCGGCAGTCACCATCAGCTTGTCCGCGACCGGGTCGAGGAACGCGCCGAACGACGACGTCTGGTTCCACTTGCGGGCAAGAAACCCGTCGAACCAGTCGGTCAACGCGGCGAGGATGAAGATCGCCGCCGCCGCGAGGTTGCGGTGCGCGCCGCCCATCACCGTGTCCGGCAGATAGAACACGCCGACGACGAGCGGGATCAGCACGATCCGTACCCACGTCAGGAAAATCGGGAAATTGAACGGCATGGCATGCGGGTCAGTAAAGGATTCGCAATTGTGCCGTGTCGACCGGCCTGCCACAAGAACGCGAGATCGCGCGCTGGGGCCGCCGGCCGCACGGCCGCTTCAGTGAAGCTGCTTGTAGATTTGCTCGGCGAGTGCGTGCGAGATGCCGTCGACGCTCGCCAGTTCCTCGACGCTCGCAGCCACCACGCCGCGCAGCCCGCCGAACCGCGCGAGCAGTCGCTGCCGGCGTTTCGCACCGACCCCTTCGAGCTCCTCGAGCCGTGAGGTCTGGCGCGCCTTCGCCCGCTTCGCGCGCATCCCGGTGATCGCAAAACGGTGCGCCTCGTCGCGGATCTGTGCGACGAGCATCAGCGCGGCGCTCTCCTTGCCGAGTTCGAGCGGCGCGCGGCCGTCCGCGAACACGAGCGTCTCGAGGCCCACCTTGCGCCCTTCGCCCTTCGCGACACCAACCAGCATCGACGTGTCGAGCCCGAGTTCGGTGAACACCTGTCGCGCGATCTCGACCTGCCCTTTGCCGCCGTCGATCAGCACGATGTTCGGCAGCAGGCTCGATGCCTCGGCCTTGCGCGTCGATTCGCCGTCGATGCCGGCCGCATCGTCGGCGGACGCCGCCTGCGCGGCCTGCTCGACCATCTTCTCGTAGCGACGCGTCAGCACCTGCCGCATGGCCGCGTAATCGTCGCCCGGCGTGATGCCGGTGATGTTGTAGCGACGGTACTCGCCCGACTGCATCTTGTGATGGTGATAGACGACGCACGACGCCTGCGTCGCCTCACCCATCGTGTGGCTGATGTCGAAACATTCGATCCGCAGCGTTGCAAGATCGTCGCCTTCGAAGCTGAGCGTCTCCGCGAGCGCGCGCGTGCGCGCCTGCTGCGAGCCCTGCTCGGACAACAACCGTGCGAGCGCGATCTGCGCGTTCTGCTCGGCCATCGACAGCCACGCGCGCCGCTGCCCCTGCGGCTGCCGCACCAGCGAGACCTTGTGACCGGCCTGCTCGGACAGCAGTTCGAGCAGGTCGCGGCTCGCGGGCGCGTGGCTCACGACCAGCACGGGCGGCACGCGGTTGCCGAGATAATGCTGCGCGATGAACGCATCGAGCACCTCGGCCTCCACCGACGCCCCCGCGTCGCGCGCGGCGGCAGCATCTTCCGCAGGCCCGTCGGGCAATGCCGCGGCGGTTTCGTCGGCAGCGTCCGCCGCCTCGGCTTCGTCGCCGAGCCCGCCTTCGGCAAGCGTCAGCGCACTTTCGACGTGCGTCGGGAAATAGGCCTTGTCGCCGAGATGCCGGCCGCCGCGCACCATCGCCAGGTTCACGCACACGCGCCCGCCCTGCGCGACGACCGCCAGGATGTCGACGTCGCTGTCGCTGCCGACCTCGATCGCCTGCTGGTGCAGCACCGTCGCGAGCGAGCTCATCTGGTTGCGCACGGCGGCCGCCTGCTCGAACTTCAGGTCGGCGGCGAACGCGTGCATCTTCTGCTCGAGCTCCTTCATCACTTCCGACTGCCGGCCGAGCAGAAACCGCGCGGCATTCGACACGTCGATCGCGTAATCGTCCTCGGAAATCGCGCCGACGCACGGCGCCGTGCAGCGCCCGATCTGATGCAGCAGGCATGGCCGCGTGCGGTTGTTGAAGACCGAATCCTCGCAGGTGCGCAGCTGGAACACGCGCTGCAGGATCTGGATGCTCTCGCGCACGGCCCATGCGCTCGGGAACGGCCCGAAATACTGGTTCTGCTTGTCGACCGAGCCGCGGTAGTACGCCATGCGCGGAAAGCGGTGCGCGGTGAGTTTCAGGTACGGATACGACTTGTCGTCGCGAAACAGGATGTTGTAGCGCGGCGTAAGCGCCTTGATCAGGTTGTTCTCGAGCAGCAGCGCCTCGGCCTCCGAGCGCGTGACGGTCGTCTCGATGCGCGCGATGCGCGTGACCATCATCGCGATGCGCGGCGACAGCTGCGTCTTCGTGAAATAGCTCGATACGCGCTTCTTCAGGTCGCGCGCCTTGCCGACGTAAAGCACGGCGCCCGCCGTGTCGTAGTAGCGGTAGACGCCCGGCATGTGCGGCAATTGCGCGAGGATCTTCTTGGGTTCGAACGGGATGTCGGCGGCTTCTGGGGATGTCATGCGTGATCCGGGTGCCTTGTGGCGCGGAACGGGTCCATTAGAATCGCCAGTTTAGAGCATTCACCGGCCCGCTTCGATGCCCCGCACCGCCCCCGCCTCCCCTGCGCCGCTCGCACCCGACGAACCGATCGCGTGCGACCTCTTCTGCACCGTGATCGACAACTTCGGCGACATCGGCGTGTGCTGGCGCCTCGCGCGCCAGCTCGCACACGAGCATGGCTGGCAGGTGCGGCTCTTCATCGACGATCTGCGCACGTTCGCGCGGCTGCTGCCGGGGGTCGATCCCGATGCCGGGCGGCAGACGCTCGACGGCATCGTGATCGAACACTGGCATGCGGAAGTCGGCGATGCGCTGGAGATCGCCGACGTCGTGATCGAGGCGTTCGCGTGCGAGCTGCCCGGCGCGTATCTCGCGGCGATGGCGCGCCGCGCGCGCCGCCCCGTGTGGATCAATCTCGAATACCTGAGCGCCGAGGACTGGGTCGCCGATTTCCATTTGCGGCCATCGCCGCATCCGCGCTACCCGCTGCTGAAGACGTTCTTCTTCCCGGGTTTGTCGGCCGGCACGGGCGGCGTGCTGAAGGAACGCGACCTCGACGCGCGCCGCACGGCCTTCGAAGCCGACGCGGCAGCGCGCGCCGCCTGGTGGCGGCAGGCGACCGGCGACGCGCCGCCGGCGCCGGGCACGACCGTCGTCAGCCTCTTCGCCTATGAAAATCCGGCCGTCGACGCGCTGCTCGCGCAGTGGCGCGACGGCCCGTCGCCCGTCGTCGCGCTCGTGCCCGTCGGCCGCATATCGCCGGCCGTCGCCCGTTTCTTCGGGGTCGAATCGTTCGGCGCCGGCGCGCGCGCGACCGCCGGCAACCTGACCGCTTACGGGCTCGCGTTCGTCCCGCAGGCCGACTATGACCCGCTGCTATGGGCGGCCGACATCAACTTCGTGCGCGGCGAGGACTCGTTCGTCCGCGCGCAATGGGCGCGCAAGCCGTTCGTGTGGCACATCTACCCGCAGGCCGACGACGCGCACCTGCCGAAGCTCGACGCCGCGCTCGCGCACCTGTCGGCTGGCCTCGCCGACGCGCCGCGCGCGGCGCTCGAGCGCTTCTGGCACGCATGGAACGGCGGCGGCACGCCCGATTGGGCCGATTTGCTGCAACATCGTGCCGCGCTGGACGCCAACGCGGCATGCTGGGCCGACGCGCTGGCGGGCGTCGGCGATCTCGCCGGAAAGCTGGCGGAATACGCAAAATCTCAGTTAAAATAAGCGGTTATCCGACGGCTGACCACGCAAGCGCTCGCGTTTGGGGCTCTTGGCACCCACCGGAACGCCCCCCGCTTGCGCCGTCAGCCGTTGTGCAACGCTCAGGCACCTATTTATTTGATTGGATCAGGACAGTTTTTTATGAAGACCGCACAGGAACTCCGCGTAGGCAACGTCGTGCAGATCGGCAGCGACGCATGGGTCATCGCAAAGACGGAATACAACAAGTCGGGCCGTAACGCCGCCGTCGTCAAGATGAAGATGAAGAACCTGCTGACGAACGCAGGCCAGGAATCGGTCTACAAGGCTGACGACAAGTTCGACGTCGTCGTGCTCGACCGCAAGGAAGTGACGTATTCGTACTTCGCCGATCCGATGTACGTGTTCATGGACGCCGACTACAACCAGTACGAAGTCGAAGCGGAAATGATGGGCGAAGCGCTGAACTACCTCGAAGACGGCATGGCGTGCGAAGTCGTGTTCTACAACGAGAAGGCGATCTCGGTCGAACTGCCGACGATCCTGGTTCGCGAGATCACCTACACGGAACCGGCCGTCAAGGGCGACACGTCGTCGGGCAAGGTGCTGAAGAACGCCAAGCTCGCAACGGGCTTCGAACTGCAAGTGCCGCTGTTCTGCAACACCGGCGACAAGATCGAAATCGATACGCGCACGAACGAATATCGCAGCCGCGCGTAATCGCCCGCGATTTCCGGATCGAACAAAGCGCCCTTCGGGGCGCTTTTTGTTTGTCTGCCGCCAACAGCACCGATGCGTCGGCACCATGGGCAACACAAAATCCAGCACTAAAGGTATTCAATTTGTATCATCGGTAACTGTTTTATAGCGACAAAGAAATAATGCACGTCAGGTGTTCAGCGGGGCATAAAATCAGTTTTTAATCTGACATGCGGCTGCGGCCGGCTCGATGGCCGACAGCCCGCCTCTCTTGACTCGACTCGCGTCCACCATGCCACACGCCCTGATTGTCGAAGACGATCCCAACAGTCTGTCCGGCCTGACCGCACTGCTCGCCGCGGACGGCTTCTCGGTCGACACGGCCACGTCGCTCGCCGAGGCACGCACGGCGCTCGGCCGCTCGATTCCCGATGTCGTCCTGGTCGACCTGAACCTGCCGGACGGCAGCGGATTCGACCTGCTCCAGCATCTGCCGCAGCAGCAGCCGAACGGCTCGCTGCCGGTGATCGTGTTGACGGGCAATGCGACGGTCGAGAGCGCGATCGAAGGCCTGCGTCACGGCATCTGGGATTACCTGCTGAAGCCGATCAACATTCCGCGCCTGCGCAGCCTGCTGGCCCGGATTCCGCGTCCCTACGAACTGATCGACGAAGTGCGGACGCTGCGCGCGTCGCTGCGCCACCTGGGCCGTTTCGGCGCGCTGGTGGGCCGCAGCGAGGCGATGCAGCACGTGTACGACATGATCGAGCACAACGCCGGCACCGAAACGGCCGTGCTGTTCACGGGCGAAGCCGGCACCGGCAAGAAGCTGGCCGCGCGCACGCTGCACGACCTGAGCCGGCGCCGCAAGGGGCCGTTCGTGTCGTTCGACTGCCGCACGATCGCGCATGCCGGGCGTCACGGCGCGTCGCTCGACAGCGTGCTGTTCGGCCATGAACGCGGCGCGTTCGACGGCGCCGAGCGGCGCGAATCGGGCCTGTTCGAACAAGCGGGCGGCGGCACGCTGTTCCTCGACGAGATCACCGCACTGCCGCTCGTGCTGCAGGAGGCGCTGCTGCATGCGCTCGACTCGCAGAACTTCATGCGGATCGGCGGCACGAGCTCGATCGCGAGCGACTTCCGGCTGATCGCGACCACGCGCCGCCCGGCCCGCGAGGCAGTCGCGAACGGCACGCTGCGCGAGGATCTGTGGCTGCGTCTCGACGCGGCATCGATCACGATGCCGCCGCTGCGCGAGCGCGACGGCGATGCACTCGCCATCGCGGACGCGCTGATCGACGAACTCAACCGCGAAGCGCGCGCCACCGGCCGCAGCACGACCGACAAGCGCGCGGCCCCCGGCTTCGTGCGCGAATGCCTGTCCTACGAATGGCCCGGCAACGTGCGCGAATTGCAGGAGCGCGTGCGTTTCGCCTATGACGCGTCCGGCGATTTCATCGAAACGCTGCGCGCGGGCGAAGCGAGCTTCGCGGCCGGCGCCGCGCTGAACGGCAGCAGCGTGCAGATCAAGGTCGGCACCCCGCTGTCCGACGTCGAGGACCTGCTGATCCGCGCGACGCTCGACGCGGTCGGCGGCACGCGCCATCGCGCGGCGACGCTGCTCGGCATCAGCCCCAAGACGCTGTACAACAAGCTGCAGCGGATGAAGGTCAACTGACCGCGCCGCAGTTGTTCGGGGCGCTGGCGGGGGTTGACGGTTAGTTGCACGAGGCTATGTCGCCTTGCACCTCGCCCCGCGTCGATGGAAAAGCAAAAAGCCGCGCACAAGCGCGGCTTTTTGCTTTCGACAACGACAACGGGAAAGGCGACACCGCGCCGCCCTTCTCCGCTTACGCCAGCGCGCTGCCGAGCAGCGCCTGCGCCTGCAAATACTCGGGTTGCACGATCAGCTTGTCCCACTTGAGCGGCTTGCCGCGCGCCCGCATCCGCTTGATGCGCCGCACCGACTCGGCCGACGCCTGCGCCTTCAGCCCGTTCAGCACGACCTCGGCCGCGTCCGGCTGGTTGCAGACGAGCACCATGTCGCAGCCGGCGGCGAGCGCCGCGTCGGCCGCCTGCGTGAGCGTGCCGCCTTCGCGTGCCGCCTCCATCGACAGGTCGTCGCTGAAGATCGCGCCCGTGAAGCCGAGCTGCCCGCGCAGGATGTCCTGCAGCCACACGCGCGAGAAACCCGCGGGCCGCTTGTCGACCTGCGTGTAGATCACGTGCGCGGGGATCACCGCGGACAGCGACAGGCCAAGCCAGTCGTACGGGGCGACGTCCTGCTTGAGGATCGCATCGAGCGGCCGGTCGTCGGTCGGCAGCGCGACGTGCGAATCGGCTTCCGCGAAGCCGTGCCCCGGAAAATGCTTGCCGCAGTTCGCCATGCCCGCGAGCGACAGCCCGTGGTTCAGGCTCTTCGCGAGCAGCGTGACGACGCGCGGGTCGCGATGAAACGCGCGATCGCCGATCACCTTCGAATGCCCGTAGTCGAGATCGAGCACCGGCGTGAAACTCATGTCGATCCCGCATGCGCGTAGCTCGGCGGCCAGGATGTAGCCGACCGCGGTCGCGACCTTCGTCGCGAGCAGCACGTCGCGGTCCCACAGCTCGCCGAGGCGGCGCATCGCCGGCAGCACGGTGAAGCCGTCGGTGCGGAACCGCTGTACGCGGCCGCCTTCATGATCGACGGCGATCAGGATGTCCTCGCGCACCGCGCGAATCGAATCGGTCAGCGCGGTCAGTTGCGCGCGGTTCTGGAAATGCCGTGCGAACAGGATCACGCCGCCGGTGTTCGGATGCGCAAGGCGCCGCGCGTCGTCGCGCGACAGGGCCGTGCCGACGATGTCGAGCATGACCGGGCCGGGAGTCGTTTTCATCGAATCGGAAAGTCCGTCAGGGAGTGGTTCGGGAAACAGGTGCGGGTGCAGGCGGCGCCGCGGCATCGGCCTCGGCGACCACGAATGACACCGCGTAGTCGCGTTCGTCGCTGACCGTCACGCGCGCCGTGATGCCGCGCGCGGCGAGCCAGTCGGCCAGCTCGCCCGACGCGACGACGTACGGTTCGCCGCTGCGCTGGTTGAGGGTCTGCAGCGCGCGCCACGTCATCGGCCAGTGCATGCCGAGCCCGATCGCCTTCGAAAACGCTTCCTTCGCGGAAAAGCGTGTCGCGAGAAACGCGATGCCGCGCGCCTCCGAGCGCGCACGGCGCGCATGGAACACGCGCAGCTCGTCGGGGCCGAGCACCTTCTCGGCGAACCGGCCGCCCGTGCGCTCGAGCACGGCCGCGATGCGGCTCACCTGGACGATGTCGGTGCCGATGCCGTAGATCGCCATCTCAGCGCCCGCCGTGATGCGCGGACGATGCCGGGCGACGAGCGAAGCGCGCGCGCACGCAACGCATCGTCAGCGCGCGCCGCCGTGCAGCGCGGCGACCCGTGCGGCGACCATGATCGCCTTCATCTCGCGCACCGCGTTGTCCCAGCCGGCGAAGATCGCGTGCGCGACGATCGCGTGGCCGATGTTCAGTTCGACGATGCCGTCGATCGCGGCAATCTGCTGCACGTTCGTGTAATGCAGGCCGTGGCCGGCGTTGACCTTGAGGCCCAGTTGCGCGCCGGCCTGCACGCCCGCGACGATGCGCTCGTATTCGCGCTGCTGCTCGGCTTCATCGTGCGCATCGGCGTAGCGGCCGGTATGCAGCTCGACCACCGGTGCGCCGGCTTCATGCGCGGCGCGGATCTGCGTCTCGTCCGGATCGATGAACAGCGACACGCGCACGCCGGCGTCGGCGAGCTGCCTGCATGCCGCACGCACGGCCTCGAAACGGCCGGCAACGTCGAGACCGCCTTCGGTCGTCAGTTCCTCGCGCTTCTCCGGCACGAGGCACGCGTCGTGCGGACGCACTTCGCATGCGATATCGAGCATCTCGGCCGTCACCGCGCATTCGAGGTTCATCCGCGTCTTCAGCAGCGGGCGCAGCTTGCGCACGTCGGCGTCGACGATGTGGCGGCGGTCCTCGCGCAGGTGCAGCGTGATCGCGTCGGCACCGGCCTCTTCGGCGGCGAGCGCCGCGCGGATCGGATCGGGATAGGTCGTGCCGCGCGCGTTGCGCAGCGTCGCGACGTGGTCGATGTTCACGCCGAGGTCGATGGCGGTGGGCGTTGTCAGGAAGAAACTCATAGGTTTTGCAGGTCGATCAGGATCTGACGCGTGGCAAGCGGCGTACCGCCGAGATAGGTGTTCAGCAGGAAGCGCATCAGCGTCTTGCTTTGCGCGACCGTCTGGGCTCGATGGTAATCGTCCTGCTCCATGTCGAGCAACGTCTGTCCGGTAATCACCGGCCAGTGCGACGGTACGTCGTCGTCCGCATTGCGCACGCCGCGCTCGGGATCGAACACGTAGCGGCGATCCGGTTCGACCGCACGGCGCGCGACCGTGCGGTTCAGCGCCATCGCATAGCCGGTCTCGCGCAGCAGCACGCGCTCGAACGAACGCAGCACCTGCACCGCGGGCTCGCCGTGCGCAAGGCGCGTGAGGGTGAGCACGTAATGATTGAAGAGCGGCGGCTGCGGATCCTCGCGCGCGCAGAATTTCACGAGCAGCTCGTTCGCGTAGAAGCCGCACAGCAGCCCGTCGCCGCCGAGCGGCAGCATCCCGCCGACCCACTCGGCACCGGTCAGCGTGCGTACTTCGGATTTGCCCGACCAGGACAGCAGCAGCGGCTGGAACGTCTGCAGCACGCCGCGCAGCGCGGAGTGCGGGCGCTTCGCGCCCTTCGCGACGAGCGCGAGGCGGCCGTGATCGCGCGTGAGCACGTCGATGATCAGGCTCGTTTCCCGGTACGGATAGCTGTGCAGCACGAACGCCGGCTGCTCGGCGACGCGGAAATCGGACGTGCGAGACGTCGCGCGCCGCGCCTTGCGACGCGGCGGTTCGGGCGGTGCCGGCAACGGCGCGTCGTTCGCGCCGGCGGTCACCGCGTCTTCGGTCGACGTCAGCGCGTCATTCGTACCCATAGGCGCGCAGCCCCGCCTCGTTGTCGGCCCACCCGCTCTTCACCTTCACGAAGGTCTCGAGATACACGGGGCCGTCGAACAGCTTCTCCATGTCCATCCGCGCCTCGGTGCTGATCTGCTTGAGCTTCTCGCCCTTCTTGCCGATCACCATCGCCTTGTGCGAATCGCGCTCGACGAGGATCGTCGCGAAGATACGCTTCAGGCGCCCTTCCTCCTCGAACTTGTCGATCAGCACGGTGCTCGTGTACGGCAATTCGTCGCCGGTCCAGCGGAACACCTTCTCGCGCAGGATTTCAGCCGCGAGGAAGCGTGAGCTGCGGTCGGTCAGTTCGTCCTCGCCGTAGATCGGCTCGCCTTCCGGCAGGTACGGCTTGATCGTGTCCAGCAGGCGCTTGATGTCTTCCGGCCGCTGCGCCGACAGCGGCACGAGTTCGGTGAATTCGCGCAGCTCGCTCACCTTCTGCATGAACGGGAACAGCGTCGCCTTGTCGGCCACGCGGTCGATCTTGTTCGCGATCAGCAGCGTCGGCATGCCGGGCGGGATCAGGTCGAGCACCTTCTGGTCGTCGGGCCCGAAGCGGCCGGCCTCGATCACGAACAGGATCACGTCGACCGACGTGAGCGTCGACGTGACCGCGCGGTTGAGCGAGCGGTTCAGCGCGGTGCTGTGGCGGGTCTGGAAGCCCGGCGTGTCGACGAACACGAATTGCGCGTCGTCGAACGTGTTGATGCCGGTGATGCGATGGCGGGTCGTTTGCGCCTTGCGCGACGTGATGCTGATCTTCTGGCCGACGAGTGCGTTCATCAACGTCGACTTGCCGACGTTCGGGCGGCCCACGATCGCGATCATGCCGCAACGGAAACCGGTAGGAGCGGGAGTGTTCATATCGTTTGGGAGACAGGTTCGGAAACGGCCGCGCGGCGCGCGGCACGATCGAGGGGCAATTCAGTGGTCGGCATCGGCCACGCGCGCCTGCGCGGCAGCGAGGCTTGCGCCGCCCTGCGGCGTCTCGGCACCGGGCGCCGCGGTGTCGCGGGCGCGCGGCGCCGCACGCGACGCGGCGTCGGAACCGGCTGCAGGCTTGTCGGTCGACGCAGCCGGATCGGACGCCTGGCCGGCCTGCTTGTCGGCTGCACGGGGCGCGGCTTCCGCGGGCTTGTCCGCCGCGCGCGAGCCGGCTTCGTTGCGATCCGACGGCTTCTCGGGCGCCTTCTCGGCAGGCTTGTCGGCCGTCGGCTTCGTGGGCCGGTCGGCCTTCTCAGCGGCCGTTTCCACATGTGCCGCGCGAATCGCGGCCATCGGCGCCTGCGCCGGCCGCTCGGTCGGGTGCGCGCCGGCGTCGATCGCTGCCGACGCGGCAGCCGCCGCCTTCGCATCGCGCGCCGCCGCACGCTCCTTCCGTTCCGGCGAACGCAGGTCCAGCGCTTCCTGCACGCCCTTCACGCCCGGCACGATTTCAGGCTCGACATGCTTCGACCCGCGTGCGTTCTTCGAACGCTTCGGCTTCGCGGCCAGCATCGGCGCAGCTGCCAGCACCTCGTCGAGCGCCTTCTTCGCGGCAGCCTGCTCGGCCGCCCGCCGGCTCGCACCGGAGCCCGACACCTTCACGTCGAGCTTCGGCACCGTGCATTCGACCTCGAACTGCTGATTGTGCGCCGCACCATGCGTCGCGACGACCGTATAGGTCGGCAGTGCGATCTTGTGCCCCTGCAGGTATTCCTGCAGCAGCGTCTTCGCATCCTTGCCGAGCGTGCGCGGGTCGATGTGGTCGAGAATCGGGATATAGAGGCGCTTGATGACCCCTTGGGCGGCTTCGAAGCCGCCATCGAGGAATACCGCCCCGATGATGGCTTCGAACGCGTCCGCGAGGATCGACGGGCGACGGAAGCCGCCGCTGCGCAATTCGCCCTCGCCCAGCCGCAGCCCTTCCGAAATATTCAGGGCCTGAGCGATTTCGTAGAGCGACTGCTGCTTGACGAGATTGGCGCGCACGCGCGACAGGTCGCCTTCGTCCAGCTTGCTGAAACGCTGGAACAAAAGGGCGGCCACCGCGCAATTCAGAACGGAATCGCCGAGAAACTCGAGCCGTTCGTTGTGCGTGGCACTGTGACTGCGATGGGTCAAAGCCTGGCGCAACAATTCCGCATTGCGAAATTCATAGCGCAGCCGGCTTTCCAACTGGGATAGGGGCATGTGCAGGAGTATAACGCGGGCGCCGGTCGGGCCGAAACGGCACGGCCGGACGCGAAAAGGCATGACGAGGCGGTGTTACCGCCGGTTCTTAAAGTAGTTCGGCAATACGCGACGCGGCCCGTGCGTCGCGTATTGCGTGCGAGTCGAACGCGATCAGTTGAAGGAACCGATGCGCTTCAGGTCGCCGAAGTTCATCCAGATGAAGAACGCGCGGCCGACGATGTTGTTGTCCGGCACGAAACCCCAGTAGCGGCTGTCCGCGCTATTGTCGCGGTTGTCGCCCATCATGAAGTAGTGGCCCGGCGGCACCTTGCAGATCACGCCGCGGCTGTTGTACGTGCAGTTGTCGCGATACGGATAATCGTAGGCGCCCATCACGAACGGCGGCACGGCGGGATTGTTGAGGATCGCATTCTTCTTCGTGCCGATCGTCTCCTCGAACTGCTTCGCGTAGTTCTGGCGCTCGTCGTCGAAGAAATCCGGCAGCGGCGTTTCGGGCACCGGCTGGCCGTTGATCGTCAGTTGCTTGTCCTGGTAAGCGACCGTGTCGCCCGGCAGGCCGATCACGCGCTTGATGTAGTCGACCGACTCGTCCTTCGGATAACGGAACACGACGACGTCGCCGCGCGACAGCGGGCTGCCCTGCGTGATCTTCGTGTTCGTGATCGGCATGCGCAGGCCGTATTCGAACTTGTTGACGAGGATGAAGTCGCCGACCAGCAGCGTCGGCACCATCGAGCCCGACGGGATCTTGAACGGCTCGACGACGAACGAACGCACGACGAACACGGCCAGGATCACCGGGAAGAAGCTTGCCGTGTACTCGAGCCACCACGGCTGGCGCAGCTTTTCGTCACGCAGCTTCGAACGCGTCTGCCCCGCGTTTTCGTCCGCGAAACGCTTGTCGATACGCGACTGCTGGCGATCGAACTCCTCGATCGCCGCGTCGGCCGCCTTGCGTCGCCGCGGCAGGAACACCAGTTTGTCCAACACCCACGCTACGCCCGTCACGACGACGAGCACAAAAAGAATCAGCGCAAAATTCATAAAAGGATCAGTCCTGTTATTTGTCTTCGACGCGCAAGATCGCGAGGAACGCCTCCTGCGGGATCTCGACCGAACCCACCTGCTTCATGCGTTTCTTACCTTCTTTCTGCTTCTCGAGCAGTTTCTTCTTTCGCGTGATGTCGCCGCCGTAGCACTTCGCGAGCACGTTCTTGCGAAGTGCCTTGATGTTCTCGCGCGCGACGATGTGCGCACCGATCGCCGCCTGGATCGCCACGTCGTACATCTGGCGCGGAATGATCTCGCGCATCTTCGCGGCCACTTCACGGCCGCGATACTGCGACTGCGAGCGGTGCACGATGATCGACAGCGCATCGACCTTGTCGCCGTTGATCAGCATGTCGACCTTCACGACGTCCGACGAACGGTATTCCTTGAACTCGTAATCCATCGATGCATAGCCGCGCGACACCGACTTCAGGCGGTCGAAGAAGTCGAGCACGATTTCGGCCATCGGGATTTCGTACGTGAGCTGCACCTGGCGGCCGTGATACTGCATGTTGATCTGCGAGCCGCGCTTCTGCTCGCACAGCGTGATCACGGATCCGACGTAGTCCTGCGGCATGTACAGGTTCACCGTGACGATCGGCTCGCGGACTTCCGCGATGCGGCCGGGCTCCGGCATCTTCGCCGGGTTCTCGACCATGATCGTCGAGCCGTCGCTCTGCACGACCTCGTAGACGACCGTCGGTGCGGTCGTGATGAGGTCCATGTCGAACTCGCGCTCGAGTCGCTCCTGCACGATTTCCATGTGCAGCAACCCGAGGAAGCCGCAGCGGAAACCGAAACCGAGTGCCTGCGACACTTCCGGCTCGTACTGCAGCGACGCATCGTTGAGCTTCAGTTTCTCGAGCGATTCGCGCAGCGCGTCGTACTGGTTCGCCTCGACCGGATAGAGGCCCGCGAACACCTGCGGCTTCACTTCCTTGAAGCCCGGCAGCGGCTCGGCGGCGGCCTTGGTCGCGTGCGTGACGGTATCGCCGACCTTCGCGGCGGTCAGTTCCTTGATGCCCGCGATGATGAAGCCGACCTGCCCGGCCGACAGCGATTCGAGATTGCGCGACTTCGGCGTGAACACGCCGACGTGCTCGACCGGATACTGCGCGCCGGTCGCCATCATCTTGATCTTGTCCTTCGGACGCAGCGTGCCGTTGACGATGCGCACGAGCATCACGACGCCGACGTAGTTGTCGAACCACGAGTCGATGATCAGCGCCTGCAGCGGCGCGGCCGGATCGCCCTTCGGCGGCGGCACTTTCGCGATCAGCGCTTCGAGCACGTCCTCGACGCCGAGCCCCGTCTTCGCGCTGCAGCGCGTCGCGTCGGTCGCGTCGATGCCGATCACGTCCTCGATCTCCTCGATCGCGTTCTCGGGGTTCGCGGCCGGCAGGTCGATCTTGTTCAGCACCGGCACGACCTCGACGCCGAGCTCGATCGCCGTGTAGCAGTTCGCGACCGTCTGCGCCTCGACGCCCTGGCTGGCGTCGACCACGAGCAGCGCACCTTCGCACGCGGACAGCGAACGGCTGACTTCGTACGAGAAGTCGACGTGCCCCGGCGTATCGATCAGGTTGAGGTTGTAGACCTTGCCGTCGCGGGCGCGATAGGACAATGCCGCCGTCTGCGCCTTGATCGTGATGCCGCGTTCGCGCTCGATATCCATCGAGTCGAGCACCTGCGCTTCCATTTCACGGTCGGCGAGGCCGCCGCATACCTGGATGATGCGATCCGCGAGCGTCGACTTGCCATGGTCGATGTGCGCGATGATCGAGAAATTGCGAATATGATCCATTCAGTGCCGATCAAGCGAAAAAGGCGCGCTCGACGACTGCGGAGCACGCCTTGTAAGTCGGTGAAAAAACGGCTTATTTTAGCCGAAAAGGCCTTTGCCGGGCGGTAATTTGGGACGCCTGGTCAGGGCGTCCTGCCGGAGGCCTTGGCGGGCGGACTCGCACCGGCACCCCGCGCAGCCGGCGACGGGGCCAGGTTCAGCGCTGCGCCGTCAGCGCGCCGCGCACCCTCGCCTCGTCGAACCGGTGGCGACACACTTCCGTGCCGTCCAGCAACAGCACCGGCACGTCCTCGTCGTAACGGGCGACGAGTGCCGGATCGGCATCGATGTCGACGTAGTCGACGGCAACGCCGAATTCGGCCGCCACCGGCGCCAGCGCATCACGCATGTCGTCGCACAGGTGGCACCAGCCGCGGCCGTAGAGCGTGAACATCGGCGCGTTACTTCTGGATCGGGCGCGGGCGCACCGGCACGAACTGCGTATTGTCGCCGCGCCGCACGAGCACCGCGACCGCCTTCTGCGGATCGAGCTGCGCGGTCACGTCGGCGAACTGCTTCGCGCTCGTGATGTCGGTGTCGCCGACGCGCAGCACGATGTCGCCGCGCTGCAGGCCCGCCCGGGCCGCCGGGCCGTCGACGCCGTCGATCTGCACGCCGTTCTTCAGCTTCAGCGACTTCAGCTGGTCAGCCGAAAGGTCGCTGACCGTCAAGCCGAGTGAATTGGCCGGGCGCGGCTTCTGCGGCACATTCTTGCGCTGCTCGGCCTTCGCCGTCGTCTCCGCCGGCGTCTCGGCGATCGTGATCGGCACATCACGCGCCTGACCCTTGCGCCACACGCTGACGGTCGCCTTGGTGCCCGGCTTCGTGTCGCCAACCATGCGTGGCAGATCCGACGCCGTATCGACCGACCGGCTGTTGAACTTCAGGATGATGTCACCTGGCTGGATGCCCGCCTTGTCGGCCGGACCGCCCGGCTCGACGCTGCTGACGAGGGCGCCCTCCGCCTTCGGCAGCCCGATCGAATCGGCCACCTCTTTCGTCACTTCGCCGATCGCCACCGCAATGCGGCCGCGCGTGACCTTGCCGGTCGCCTTCAGCTGATCTGCCACCCGCATCGCCTCGTCGATCGGGATCGCGAACGAAATGCCCATGAAACCGCCGGTGCGGCTGTAAATCTGCGAGTTGATGCCGATCACCTCGCCCTGCATGTTGATCAGCGGGCCGCCCGAGTTGCCGGGGTTCACCGCGACGTCGGTCTGGATGAACGGCAGGTAATCGCCCGTGTTGCGGCTCTTCGAACTCACGATGCCGGCCGTCACGGTGTTGTCGAGGCCGAACGGCGAGCCGATCGCGACGACCCACTCGCCGACGCGCACCTTGTTCGAATCGCCGATCGCGACGACCGGCAAGTTCGACGCCTGGATCTTGACGACCGCGACGTCCGTACGGTCGTCGACGCCGACCAGTTTCGCCTTGAATTCGCGCTTGTCGGTCAGCGTCACGTAGATGGTGTCCGCGTCGTCGACGACGTGCGCGTTGGTCATCACGTAGCCATCCGCCGACACGATGAAGCCCGAACCGACGCCGCGGTTCTGCTCGGTGTCGGGCGGATTGTCCGGCGCCGGCGCGTTCTTCGGGCTGCCATTGCCGTTGCCGCCACCGTTGCCGGGCGCCTGCGGCAGCGGAATGCCGAAGAAGCGCCGGAAGAATTCCGACATGTCGCCGTTATCGAAGCCCGGCGGGAGCACACCGCGCGGCCCGGGCGTCGGCACGTTCGCGGTGGTCCGGATGTTCACGACAGCCGGCCCGACCTTCTCGACCAGATCGGCGAAGTCGGGAAGGCTGGCTGCTGGAGGCGTGACAGCGGCCGCGGTTTGCGGGGCGAGCGGCAGGCAGGCAAACAGCACCGCCGCCGCGAGCACTTTGCGCAGCGTGAGTTTCGTCATGTCGGAAGCCGTAGCGTTACTTGGGTAGGGTAGCCCCCTCTCCTTGCGGAGAGAGGGCCCCCTAGGAACCGTACGTGCGAGTTTCCCCGCATACGGCTCGAGCCTACAAACAAAGTCCTAGCTATTGCTGGACCGGCTTAGTTACAGCAATTCTACCAACGTGCACCTGCTGGTGGCAGTGTGGGTGCAGCAGCACTCTGTTGGAGAGCGCGTCGGTTCCGCCATGCATCCGATACTCCAGATGGTGGTCGTGCCAACCCGTTTCGTCCGTCAGAGCACATCCGCAATGCGCACACAGCCCGCACTGCGTCATGTACAGCGTGACCCACTGTCGCCGGTAGCGCATCGAATCTGCCATGCGCTCCTGTCGTAGTTGTTCGCTGTACTGCTCCCAACTCGGATCAAAGGGATTGAAGTCCCCCTTCACCTTCTTGTGCCGCTTGATGACCGTGCCGCTGATCTGGTACAGCTCAAGTAGCCCAACACTGCCGTCTTCCCGTACAGTCCGGGAGGCAAACACCCACCGCCGGTTGTCAACCGAGTGGAAGTACTTCCTTCGCACCCAGTCGGCACCTTTCTGCGGGTGCCGCCTCTTCGACCACCGCCAGAGTCTCTGGAATATCAGATGCTCCAAACGGCTGTACGCCTGCTTAGCTACTACGGGGCAGTGGTATTGCGCCCACCCGCGTAGCATCGGGTTTAGCAGTCGGATCAACTCCTCCTGCTTTACCGTCTTATTGCCGCTGATCGCTTCCGCCACCTTGCGGTAGAACGTCTGCACGTTCTTCTTGCTAGGTTTGATGAGCAGCTTTCCCGAGTACTTCCGGAAATTCCACCCAAGGAAATCGAAGCCTTCGTCAATCTGGACAATCCGCGTCTTTTCCTCGGAAAGTTGCAGTCCTCGTTGTGCAAGGAATCCTTCTACCCAAGGTCTGACCTTGTCCTCCAGCACTTCTTTCGATGCGCCGGTTATAACAAAGTCGTCCGCGTATCGCACCACATTTACTTTCAGCTTTTGGGCCGTCCGCACCCCTAATGTCGCATTCAGATGCAGCATCAAGTCACGTTCCAGCCCGTTCAGCGTCACATTAGCCAGCGTCGGGGAAATGATGCCTCCCTGCGGCGTACCAGCCTCAGTCGCCTGTAGCCGACCTTCGTGGATCAGGCCAGCCTTCAACCACTTCCGCAAGATCTCCTTGTCCATTGGGACGTGGGTCATCAGCCAGTCGTGATTGATGTAGTCGAAGCAGCCTTTGATGTCTGCCTCCAGAATCCATTGGGCCGAGGCCTTTTTGGCCAAAGAGACAAATATCTGCGACATGGCGTCAGCCGTTGAGCGATTAATCCGAAACCCATATGAGTTCGGGTCGCTCGTCGATTCCGACACCGGCTCCAACGCCAGCAAGTACAGGGCTTGCATCGCCCTATCCCGCATGGTCGGTATGCCCAGAGGGCGTAACTTTCCATTGGCCTTGGGGATAAAGACTCTCCTTAATGGCAGAGGCTTGTATCCGCGCCGCTTCAACTTGCCGATGGCTTCCCATCGGCTCTCAGGCGAGTCCCATACCTCACGATCGACCCCAGCCGTTCGTGCACCTTGGTTTTGCGTAACACGTCGTACCGCATACAGCTTTGCGGACAACGTGCGAGTCAGCATCCTTTGCAGGGTTTTCACCTTGCGCCAGTTGCCTTCCCGCGTCGCCTTCGCAATTCGAATCTGCATCCCTCTCACGTTCCGTTCCACGCGACGCCAATCGACGTCGTGCCAGTGGTTCAGCGCGTGGGAAAGCGCAGATCCGCCCTCACGGGTAGATACTTTCATGCTGCTCTCCTGCTCCGAGAAGTGAATCCCTTTGCGGAGAGCAACACGTCCCCTTGCGGGAGCGTTTTGCTCCCACAAGGGATGAAAAAGAAACACTGATGACTAAGAAGCCACCAGCAATCACACCTCAGCCTGAGGGTTAGTCAGCCGTCTTGCGACGGTAGACCAGACGGAAGTCTGCCCGCTTTCGCGTGGGATGATGTTTCAATCCCTATCCGAGCCATTACAGCCCGACATTCGCTTTTTCCGTCCTCCCATACCCGCACAATCAACAGCGTCCCTTGCGGTTCGCCTGCCAGCCGACTGCGCTGGCGACCATACGGGCTTACCGCGTTCCCGGCATGTCACACGACTGAATTAGGCCCTGCCTCTCCCCCGGCGGTCCGATGACGACGTAACCCGATACTCCAGCGGGTTATCCGACCGCACACCATTTTGGTTGATGCCTAACAGCAGCTTTGGCATCGCAATACTGACGAGGTTTATCAGCAGTTCACTTACGTTGGCCATCTCAGTCAACCTAGCTCCTTGACCCCTTTGCTGCTTGGAGTCTCCAAGTAGCGGCCTCGCGACCGATACCTGCCCGATACTTCTAGGGGCTACATTGTCAGAGAAGCTTCACACCCCACCGTTACCAGTGACGCATGTCCTCCTAGGTTACTGCTGGTCGTACAGCAGGTTCACTACCTCCCATTGCTGCCAGGAGGCCGAACAATGACACGCCGAACTCTCGCTCGACTGTAAACACAACCCCGCATCCGGAAGCTACGGGGAAAATTGCAAACACCAATCCGCCTTGTCAGCGGAGTTGACGCCGCTAACTAGGCGGAACCCGATGGTAATCGGGCTAATGCAATACGATAGACGGCCAACTGCGACCGCTTTTCGTCTATAGAGGGTTCCAACGTACGGCTGTCAGTTCCCCCTCTCAAAAATAGTGACCAAAGGTCACTCTGTGGTCGGCTTAACGCCGACAGTCGATGCGACTCGCGTCGCACGAAGCCTTGTATTCTATGGCAGACGCGAACTGCTGCAAGGTGGCCGGCGGCACTTCGCCGAGCACGGTGATCCAGTAGTCGCCGCGACGCTTCACGAGCACGTGGGTCGCGCCGGTGCTGCCCGCCCCTTCCTTGCGCGTGTTCTTTTCGGCCGGCTCGATGAAGACGGAGATCGTCGCGAGGCCGTCGGTGAAGACGGCCTGATCGACCGGAATCGGCGGATCGCCGGCGTCGCGCGCGGCCATCGGCCGGCGCACCTCGCGAATCTTCCGGAAGCCGGCGATGGTCGGTGCGATCTGCCAGCCCTGCGCTTCCATGTCGACCGTCGCGACCGGCGGGCGAACGACCGTCCAGCCGCTCAGGTTGCGCATGCCGGCCGCGATCGCGGATTTGTCGCCGACCGTGCCGCCCGTCTGCACTTGCGAAAACGCGACCTGCTCGAGCACATGATCGCTCGCATCGAGCGTCTGCGAACGCAGCAGCAGCCCGGTGCGGGTGTCGGCCCACAGCTTGTACGTGAACCGGTACGCATCCTTCGGCACGAGTTCGACCACTTGCGCGTCGACCCCGGCCACCCGGTCCTTGCCGAGCAGCTTCGCGTCATAAACGGACATCACGTGCTCGCCGCCCGCGCCGAGCAGTGCAGGGAACGAATCGCGCGTCTGGCGGCGCTCGACCACGCACAACTTGCGCTCCGGGACGAACGTGTACAACTCGTCGTTGTGCCGCAGAACCTTGCGCGGCTTGCCGTCGAGCGACTCGATCCGCTCGAACTCGCCGTCGCGGGACGCCACGTGCGCGATGCGCGACGACTGGACATACCCGCCGCGCTGGTAGACGAACGTACCCTCGTAGCTCTGCTGCTGCGCCGCCTGCTGGATGCGATCGAGCCAATCCGCCGCACCCTTGCGGGTCGCGACGGGATCGTCCGGTTGCTGGGCGCTGGCTGGGAGGGATTGAACGGACAACAGGGCGGCTGCGCAAAGCAGGAGGGCCGGCAGCCGCTTCCATCCGGAGATGGCGTGATTCAACTGCAATGTCCGCATCGGGTTTATTGGCCTGGCGTGGTGGTCACGGCAGCGCGGATCAGCGGCATCGAGCCCGTGACGACGGGCTGCTGCGCGAATTGCTGATGCGCTTCAAGGTATTGGTCGAGACTTGCGTCGCGGATGATGTTGACGTCCTGCAGGCCCGGCTGCGCCGATGCCTGCGCAACCGTCACGCGCTGCAGGTTGCCGTTCTGCGGTGCGCCTGTCGACGCGACCTGGACGGCGCCCGGCGCACCGGCCGTCTGCATCTGCGGGACGACGATCCACGTCAGCGTGGCGGCCGCGGCGGCCACCGCGAACGCGGGCACGACACGCCGGCGCAGCGACAGCAGCTTGCGCGTGACCGGCGCGGCGGCCGGCGCGAGCAGGTGCGGCTCGCTTTCCAGCGCGGCCGACATGCGCGCGGTGAACGCGACGCTCAGCGCGGGCGACAGCGCGAGCTCGTCCGAGCGCAGCGCATCGCCGATCAGGTGGTAATGGGCCCACGCAGCGCGATCCGCGCGGTCGAGCTCAGCCAGAAACTGCCCGTGATCCGGGCCGTCGAACAGTTCACCGTCGACCAGAGCGGAAAGGCGCTCGCCGCGCGAGCACGCTTGCGACTGCGTATTGACCGACCCCATGATGCTCCCCATCTTGCACACACCCCGTCGTGACTTCACGACTCTATCCGTAACTAGACCCCGACCCGCGTCGTTGCGCCCGTCGCGCTTACCAGCGCTTGCCTTCGGGCGTATCGAGCAGCGGACGCAATTTCGCAGCGATTGCCTCGCGCGCCCGGAAGATCCGCGACCGGACCGTCCCGATCGGACAATCCATCATTTCCGCGATCTCTTCGTAGCTCAGGCCCTCGATCTCGCGCAGCGTGATCGCCTGACGCAGTTCTTCGGGCAGGACGGCCATTGCAGCGTTGACCGTCTCGGCAATCTGCTTGCTCATCAACATCGACTCAGGCGTGTTGATATCCCTTAGTTGGTCTGCGTCGGAGAAAGTTTCCGCTTCCTCGGCATCGGCCTCGGTGGAGGTCGGTGCCCGGCGGCCCTGCGTCGCAAGGTAGTTCTTCGCCGTATTGACGGCAATCCGGTACAACCACGTGTAGAACGCCGACTCGCCGCGAAATTGCGGCAGCGCACGATACGCCTTGATGAACGCGTCCTGGGCCACATCCTCGACCTCGGCGGGATCCCGCACGAGGCGCGAGATCAGCCGAATGATCTTGCGGTGGTATTTGGAGACCAGGAGTTCGAACGCCGCCTTGTCGCCTTTCTGTACGCGCTCGACCAGAGCCTGATCGATTTCTTTTTCACTCACCTGACAAATCCGTTAACTAGGGATGCAACGCGGAGCGTTATTGTAGCGTTCCGGCGCCGGCCGCTGGTTACGGTCGGTAACTGCGCCGCCGTCATGCCCGCCCCGCCGTGCCCGCGGTACGCGCCAGCACGGACAGCGCGCTGAACGACGCGGCGTCGAGCGCATCGGCCGGGATCAGCAGCGGCCGGGCACGCCGGGCGCCCTGCCCGACCGACAGCACGAGCAGCAGGCTGCTCCAGTGCGCATGGCCGGTCACGCGTCCCCGGGCCAGCAAGCGCCCGGTGCGGCCAAACGCCGCAATCTCCCCGAATGCATCGATCCGCAACTCGGCCGGCAGCCGACGGGCACAGGCCCGTGCGGCACACATGGCAAGCAGCGCTGCCGTCGCCGCGGACACGCACACGCCGGCTGCGGCACCGGCCCGCGGCGCCCAGAACAGGTACGCGGACGCGGCAGCCGCCGCGACGAACACGGCCAGCACGACATACGACACGGCCGAGGCCCGCAACGCAAAGCGCTGCGGACGCCCGGCCGGAGCATCGAATGGACTCGTCAAGCGATTCAGCGTCAGACGCGCTTGAACACCAGCGTGCCGTTGGTACCGCCGAAGCCGAAGTTGTTCTTCACGGCAACGTCGATCTTCATGTCACGCGCGGTGTTCGCGCAGTAATCGAGATCGCACTCGGGGTCCTGGTTGAAGATGTTGATGGTCGGCGGCGACACGTTGTTGTGCAGCGCCAGCACCGTGAACACCGACTCGAGGCCGCCCGCGCCACCCAGCAGGTGGCCCGTCATCGACTTCGTCGAGTTCACGACGAGCTTGTACGCGTGCTCGCCGAATGCCGCCTTCACCGCGTCGGACTCGTTCTTGTCGCCGAGCTGCGTCGACGTGCCGTGCGCGTTCAGGTACTGAACCTCATCCGCGTTCACGCCGGCGTCGCGCAGCGCCGCAACCATGCAGCGGCGCGGACCGTCCATGTTCGGCGCGGTCATGTGGTACGCATCGCCCGTCATGCCGAAGCCGGAGACTTCCGCATAGATCTTCGCGCCGCGCGCCTTCGCCGCCTCGTACTCCTCGAGCACCATCACGCCCGCGCCCTCGCCCAGCACGAAACCGTCGCGATCCTTGTCCCACGGACGGGACGCCGTGGCCGGATCGTCGTTGCGGGTCGACAGCGCACGCGCGGCCGCAAAGCCGCCGATGCCGAGCGGCGACACCGTCGATTCGGCGCCGCCCGCGACCATCACGTCGGCGTCGCCGGCCTGGATCAGGCGCGCCGCGAGGCCGATGCTGTGCAGACCGGTCGTGCAGGCCGTCACGGCCGCGAGGTTCGGGCCCTTCAGGCCGAACATGATGCTCAGGTGACCCGAGATCATGTTGATGATCGAACCCGGCACGAAGAACGGCGAGATCCGGCGCGCGCCGCGATCGACGTAGGTCTGGTGCGTGTCTTCGATCATCGGCAGGCCGCCGATGCCGGAGCCGACCAGCACGCCGATGCGTTCCGCATTGGCTTCGTTCACTTCGAGGCCGCTGTCCCGGATTGCCTGGACGCCGGCTGCGATGCCGTAATGGATGAACGTATCCATGTTGCGGGCTTCCTTCGCCGGAATGTATTCCTCGGCGCTGAAACCCTTCACCTCGCCGGCGAAATGGCAGGCGAGGTTCGACGGATCGAACTTCGTGACGGTGGCGATGCCGGACTTGCCGGCGACGAGATTGGCCCAGCCGTCGGCAACATTATTGCCAACGGGCGAAATCAGCCCCAGGCCTGTAACGACAACACGACGGCGGCTCACGGTAACCTCTTTTCCATTGGATGACAAAAACAAAAGCCACAGTGGCCACAGGAACCAGCCCTGCGAGCCCTGTGGCTGTTAGTCCGTCCGGCGCGGTTGCCGGCAGGATGGCGCGTCAAACGCGAAGATCGCGGCGACGTGGCAGATAAGCGCGAAAGGCGCTTACGCCTTGACGTTTGCGCGAGCGTAGTCGATCGCTTGCTGAACGGTCGTGATCTTCTCTGCTTCTTCGTCCGGGATTTCCATGCCGAACTCGTCTTCGAGCGCCATCACCAGTTCGACCGTGTCGAGCGAGTCCGCGCCCAGATCGTTCACGAACGATGCTTCGTTCTTGATCTCGGCTTCTGCGACGCCCAGTTGCTCAGCGACGATCTTCTTGACACGTTGTTCGATGTTATCCATTACCCCTCCGAGGGAAAGTTCAGATTTACAAGTGCGCGCATTTTATCAGGTTTGCTGACGCCAAAACGCGCGTTGGCTTGATGGTCGATCAAGCGCCGATCCGCCTGAAAAACGGGATACGGCGCGGATGGTAAACGAAAATCGTTACGACATGTACATGCCGCCGTTCACGTGCAGCGTCGTGCCGGTGATGTAACCGGCCTGCGGCGATGCGAGGAACACGACGGCATGGGCGATGTCTTCCGGGCTGCCGAGGCGGCCGAGCGGAATCTGGGTCTTGAGCGCGGCCTGCTGTTCTTCCGGCAGCGTCTTCGTCATGTCGGTGTCGATGAAGCCCGGCGCGACGCAGTTCACCGTGATGCCACGGCTGCCGATCTCGCGCGCGAGCGCACGCGTCATGCCCGCGACGCCGGCCTTCGCGGCCGCGTAGTTGGCCTGGCCCGGGTTGCCGGCCGAGCCGACCACCGACGTGATGTTGATGATGCGGCCGCCGCGGGCCTTCATCATCGGACGCAGCACCGCACGCGACAGGCGGAACACCGACTTCAGGTTGGTGTCGATCACCGCGTCCCAGTCCTCGTCCTTCATCCGCATCGCGAGCTGGTCCTGCGTGATGCCGGCGTTGTTGACGAGCACGTGAAGCGCGCCGAATTCCTTCACGGTCGCGTCGATCAGCGCTTCGGCCGCCGCCGCGTCGTTGACGTTCAGCACCGCGCCGCGGCCCGTCACGCCCGCTTCCGCGAACCCCGCGGTAATCGCGGCGGCGCCCGATTCGCTCGTCGCCGTGCCGATCACCGTCGCGCCCTGGCGCGCGAGTTCGAGCGCGATCGCCCGGCCGATGCCGCGCGATGCGCCGGTCACGATCGCGACCTGTTTATCGAGAGTCTTTTCCATGAATCGAATATCCGTCTCTTGAGGAAAGGCGCCGCGTCAGGCGGTCGCCAGCTTCAGTGCTTCGTCGAGCGAAGCCGGATCGAACACCGATGCGCCGACCAGGCTGCCGTCGATGCGCTTCGTCAACCCTGCCAGCACCTTGCCCGGACCGCACTCGATCACGTGCGTGACGCCCGTGCCCGCGATGTGCTGCACGCATTCGACCCAGCGCACCGGACCAGCGGCCTGGCGCACCAGCGCGTCCTTGATCGCGGCCGGATCGCTGACCACCGCGACGTCGATGTTGTTGACGACCGGAATCTGCGGCGCCTTCACGTCGACGTTCGCGAGATAGTCGCGCAGCTGGTCCGACGCCGGCTTGAGCAGCGACGAATGGAACGGCGCCGACACCGCCAGCGGCAACGCGCGCTTCGCGCCCTTCGCCTTCGCGATCTCGCAGGCCTTCTCGACGGCCGCCTTCGCGCCCGCGATCACGACCTGCGCCGGCGCGTTGAAGTTCACGGCTTCGACGACGCCCGCTTGCGCGGCTTCGGCGCACACCGCGCGCACCGTGTCGTCATCGAGACCCAGGATCGCGGCCATGCCACCCTCGCCGACCGGCACGGCCGTCTGCATCGCCTGCGCGCGGAAGCGCACGAGCGGCACGGCGTCCTTGAACGCGATCGCACCCGCGGCGACGAGCGCCGTGTATTCGCCGAGGCTGTGGCCCGCGACGATCGACGGTGCCGGGCCGCCGGCCTGCTGCCATGCGCGATAGCACGCGTAGGCGGCCGTCAGCATCACGGGTTGCGTGTTGGTGGTCAGATTCAGCTCTTCGGCCGGACCTTCGGCGATCAGCTTGCCGAGATCCTGATTGAGTGCATCGGATGCTTCCTGGAGCGTCTCGCGCACGACGGCCAGATCGGCGAATGCGTTGAGCATGCCGACCGACTGCGAGCCCTGCCCCGGAAAAACGAATGCAAATTTCATATCGTCCCCAATTGAATCGATTCGGACGGCGCGCGCGAACGGCGCGCCGGTTCGGGATCCGCGCGCAGCAAATGCGCGCCGCGGATCAGTAGCGGAAGACGGATGCGCCCCACGTGAAGCCGCCGCCGACGCCTTCGATCAGCACGTGCTGACCGCGCTGGATGCGGCCGTCGCGCACCGCGGCGTCGAGTGCCAGCGGGATCGACGCAGCCGACGTGTTGCCGTGCTGGTCGACCGTCACGACCATGCGCTCCTGCGGCAGGCCGAGCTTGCGGCAGGTGCTGGTCATGATGCGGATGTTGGCCTGGTGCGGGATCAGCCAGTCGACCTGCTCGGGCGCGAGATTCGCCTTGGCGAGCGCCTCGATCGCGACCTTTTCGAGCACGTTGACCGCGAGCTTGAACACGGCCTGCCCGTCCATGTACAGGAACGCGCTGCCGTCGATCACGCCGCGATTGACGTTGCCCGGCGTGC
This sequence comes from Burkholderia sp. RF2-non_BP3, assembly GCF_001522185.1. NCBI lineage: Bacteria > Pseudomonadati > Pseudomonadota > Betaproteobacteria > Burkholderiales > Burkholderiaceae > Burkholderia > Burkholderia sp. RF2-non_BP3. The sequence continues at coordinate 40,932 of NZ_LOSU01000056.1, forward strand.
AGAGGATGTTCGAATAGCTGCCGTCCGCGTGCAGCGCGCTGCCGAGCACGCCCGGCTCTTCCGATGCGGACAGGATCACCGCGCCCGCGCCGTCGCCGAACAGCACGCAGGTCGTGCGGTCCTTGAAATCGAGAATGCGCGAGAACGTCTCCGCGCCGACGATGAGCGCCGTGCGGTGCTGGCCGCTGCGGATGAAGCTGTCGGCCGTCGCCATCGCATACGCGAAGCCCGAGCACACGGCCTGCACGTCGAATGCCGCGCCGCCGTTCTTGATACCGAGCTTGTTCTGCAGCAGGCACGCCGTGCTGGGGAACACGAAATCGGGGGTCGAAGTCGCGACGATGATCAGGTCGATCGACTGCGGATCGATGTCGGCCGCCTCGATCGCACGACGCGACGCTTCGAGCGCGAGATCGCTCGTCGTGACGTTCGGTGCGGCGAAGTGACGCGCATGGATGCCCGTGCGCGCAACGATCCACTCATCGCTCGTCTCGATGCCTTCCTTCGCGAGTCGATCGGCGAGCTGCTGGTTCGTGACGCGGTCGGGCGGCAGGTAGCTGCCCGTGCCGAGCACGCGGGAATAGAGAGTCGATTGGGCCATTTATGCTTTAGAGGATTGCGCAGCGGAAGGTTCGGCGTGATGGCCTGCGGCCGGGCTCGTCTGGCCCGCGCCGCCCGCGTCGTGTTCGCCGTCGCCGAGCGACACCGAATTGTCCGCCATCGCGCGCGCGAGGCGCTCCAGCACGCCGTTTTTGACGGCATCATACCCGCGTTTGATCGCCCACTCAAACGCGTAGGCATCGGCCGAACCGTGGCTTTTGATCACGAGGCTCTTCAGCCCCAGCAGCGCCGCACCGTTGTACTGGCGGTGATCGACGCGCTTCTTGAAACGCATCAGCACCGGCAGCGCAAGCAGCGCCATCAGCTTCGACATCAGCGAACGGCCGAACTCCTCGCGGATGATGTCGGACAGCATCTGCGCGAGCCCTTCGGACGTCTTGAGCGCGACGTTGCCGACGAAGCCGTCGCAAACGATCACGTCGACCGTGCCCTTGTAGATGTCGTTGCCTTCGACGTTGCCGCGGAAATTCAGCGTGCTGGCGCGCAGCAGTTCACCTGCGCGCTTGATCGTCTCGTTGCCCTTGATGACCTCTTCGCCGATGTTCAGCAGGCCGATCGTCGGACGCTCCTTGCCTTCGAGCGCGGCGACGAGCGCGTGCCCCATCTCCGCGAACTGCAGCAGGTGCTGCGGCTCGCAGTCGACGTTCGCGCCGAGGTCCAGCATCATCGTGTAGCCGGTCGGGTTCGGCAGCGCGAACGCGATCGCAGGCCGCTCGATGCCGGGCAGCGTCTTGAGCACATAACGGGAAACGGCCATCAGCGCGCCGGTGTTGCCGGCGGAGATACAGGCCTGGGCCGCGCCTTCCTTGACGTGGTTGAGCGCGACACGCATCGAAGAATCCTTCTTCTTGCGCAGCGCCACTTCGACAGGGTCGTCCATCGCCACGACTTCGGTGGCGGGCACGATGGTCAGCGCGGGATCGTCGAGGGCTTTCAGCTTTTTCAGCTGAGCGCGGATCGCGCTTTCGATGCCGACGAGCATCAGGTGCGCATCGGGATGCGCGCGGACGAACTTGACTGCCGCGGGAACGGTCACGGACGGGCCGTGGTCGCCTCCCATGCAATCGATTGTGAGCTTTACGGTCATGGAATGCGACGAATTTCAGGCACAAAAAAGCGGCAGTTGAATGCCGCCTTTTTGTTGAGCCAGGAAAGTGTCAAGCGAACCAGTTGTCACGCGAACGGCGATCGTAGCGCGCAACGCGTGACTTGACGCTTAGTCGTTCTTCGTCTTGACGACTTTCTTGCCGCGATAGTAGCCGTTCGGGCTGACGTGGTGACGCAGGTGCACTTCACCCGTGCTCGGCTCGACTGCCAGCGGCGCTGCCGTCAGGAAATCGTGCGAACGATGCATGCCGCGCTTCGACGGCGACTTCTTGTTTTGCTGGACTGCCATGACTAACTCCTAAATAATTTTCCGGATTCTAACACAGCCCGATCCGGCGCTTAACTACCCTGGCCCAAAGCCCTTACGCCTTCCCGCGCCACAACTGCTTAGTGTTTCTTGCCGCCGTCCCCGTCCTTCTTCAGCGCTTCCAGCGCCGCGAACGGATTCGGCCGTTTGCCTTCGTCCTCGTCTTCGGCGGACTCATCGTCCGCGTCTTCCGAAGGACCGCTCGCACCCGACACGAGGCTTTCGTGAACTGCCGGGCAAACCTCGTGCTTGGGCACGAGCGGCAACGAAAGCAGCAACTCCTCTTCGATCAAGTCGACGAGATCGAACTGGCGTGAGCCCACGATCACATCGGCTTCATCGTCGTCGAGCGGAAATTCTTCAGCTTCTTCTTCGGTCGCAACGACCCGGTACGTCATGTCGACGTCGAACGTCTGGTCGTACGGGGTCATGCAGCGCTGGCACGTGAGCCACGCATGGCCGTGCACCGCGAGGCGCAGATACGGCTGCTGCCCATCGGCGCCGTCGTCCTGCAACTCCTTCTGGGTGAACCCTTCGGCCTGCCACGTGAAGACCGTGTCGCGATCGGGCGCGTCCGCCGGCACTTCGTTCAGCATGCGCGGCAGCTGCGACAGACGCACGGCACCCGCTGCCTGCCGCCCGCTGCGGGCGAATTCGAACAGGTCGACCGCGTGCGGATCAAGCGACGCCGCAGGTTTGCCAGAAGAAGTGTTCATGTTGCGCTCCTGCCTACAGGCTGACTTGCGGGATCCGGCTTGCTGGCGCCGCACATTCGGCGCCGCGCACGTGCGCGATCTACGCCGCGTACGATTACGTACTTTACTTCCGAAGACCCGGCAGGCGCCACCACTGCGAAAGCCTGCCGACGAAAAGCGGGAAAGCATACCTGTTTTACCTTTTGCGGTCAATCACTTATGCTTGCGCCCTCGCAACACCGCGCCACACCTGACGACTCATCGCCCCAATCGACCATGCCGGATACCGTTTGCCGCCCGCCGCGGCTGATTCTCGCCTCCAGTTCCCGCTACCGCCGCACGCTCCTCGAGCGCCTCGGCGTGCCGTTCGACGTGATGTCGCCCGACCTCGACGAAACCCCGCTCGCAGGCGAAACGCCGGCCGCGACCGCGCTGCGCCTCGCGGGCGCGAAGGCGCGCGCGGTCGCCGCGACGATCGACGCGCCGGACGGCGTACTCGTGATCGGGTCGGACCAGGTCGCGACGTTCGACGGCCGCCAGATCGGCAAGCCCGGCACGCACGAGCGCGCGCTCGCGCAGCTCCTGGCGATGCAGGGCCGCGACGTCGAATTCCACAGTGCGCTCAGCCTGTACGACAGCCGCACGGGTGAAACCTGGAGTGAGGACGTCGTCACGCACGTGCGCTTCCGCTCGCTGCCCGAAGCCGAACTCGACGCATACTTGCGTGCGGAAACGCCGTACGACGTCGCCGGCAGCGCGAAATCCGAAGGCCTCGGCATCGCGCTGCTGGATGCCATCGACTCCAACGACCCGACGGCGCTCGTCGGCCTGCCGCTGATCGCGCTCACGCGGATGCTTCGCGCCGCGGGCTATCCGCTCTTTGCCACCCAGGGAGACCGCGCATGACCGCCGGCACGCTCTATCTCGTCCCGAACACCCTCGGCGAAGGCGACGCATCGATGCTCGCCGCCGTGCTGCCCGCGGCCGTGCAGGCGCGCGCCGGCACGCTCGGCTATTACATCGGCGAAAACGCGAAAACGACCCGCGCGTTCCTGAAGAAAATCGGCACGACGCGGCCGATCCAGGAAATCGAGATTCGGGAACTGAACGTCAATACGCCGGCCGGCGAGATCGACCGGCTGCTCGCACCGGTACTGGCGGGCGCGGACGCCGGGCTCGTATCCGAGGCCGGCTGCCCCGCCGTTGCCGATCCTGGCGCGCTGCTGGTCCGCCGGGCGCACGAGCGCGGCGTGAAGGTCGTGCCGCTCGTCGGGCCGAGTTCGATCCTGCTCGCGCTGATGGCATCCGGCCTGAACGGCCAGAGTTTCGCGTTCAACGGCTATCTGCCGGTCGATGCAGCCGCGCGCGCGAAACGCCTGCGCGAACTCGAGCAGTTGTCGCGCAAGGCGCGCCAGACGCAGATCTTCATCGAGACGCCGTACCGGAACCACGCGATGCTCGACACGCTCGTCGCGACCTGCGCACCGTCGACGCAGATCTGCGTCGCAGCCGATCTGACCCTCGAGACCGAGACGATCGCCAGCCGTACGGTGGCCGACTGGAAAAAGGCGCCTGCGCCGAATCTGCACAAGCGCCCCGCCATCTTCCTGCTGCTCGCGAACTGAGATCGGCGCCGGCAACAGCCTCGCGGCACGGGGCGCCCCGCCCCGCTCGCCGCGGCGCCGGCCGGCTGCCGCTCAGCGCAGGCTGAACGACGCGCCGCCGGCGGTCAGCGCCTTCATCGCGGCACCGCCGACGGCCGCGCCGAACTTGCGCGCAACGCGATTCGTCAGGCTTTCCTTCACCGTGTAGTCGACGAGATCCGGCGCCTTCAGCACGTCGCGCGCGACCGTGTCGGTCGTGCCGTAGCCGTCGGCGAGCCCGAGTTCGACGCTCTTCTCGCCGGTCCAGAACAGACCCGAGAACATGTCGGGCGTTTCGTGCAGCCGCTTGCCGCGGCCATCCTTCACGGCCTTGATGAACTGCGCATGGACCTGGTCGAGCAGCGCCTGCGCATGGGCATCCATCTTTGGCGTCTCGGGCGAGAACGGGTCGTAGAAGCCCTTGTTTTCGCCCGACGTGTGCAGGCGGCGATCGACGCCCAGCTTGCCCATCAGGCCCGTGAAGCCGAACCCGTCCATCAGCACGCCGATCGAGCCGACGATACTCGCCTTGTCGACGAAGATCTTGTCGGCGGCGGACGCAATGTAATAGCCGCCCGATGCGCACATGTCGGTCACGACGACGTACAACGGCTTGTCCGGATACTTCGTGCGGAGCCGGCGGATCTCGTCGTAGACCATTCCTGCCTGCACCGGGCTGCCGCCCGGGCTGTTGATCCGCAGCACGACGCCGGCCGTGCCGCTGTCGTCGAAAGCGGCATCCAGCGCCGTATTGATGTCGTCGGCGTTCGCGTTGGTGCCCGCCGCGATCTCGCCGTCGATCGTCACGAGCGCCGTGTGGCGCCCGCTCGACGAGAACTTCGAGTCGCTCGAGAAATCGATCAGCGCGAACGCGAACAGCACGAATACGCCGAGGAACGCGAAGCGGAAGAAGATCTTCCAGCGCCGCGCCGCGCGCTGTTCCTTGACGGCCGCGAGCGCGATCCGCTCGAGCGCCGCACGCTCCCAGTTCGGTTCGCGGCTGTCGGGACGGGACGAGGAATCGGGGATGTTCGGTTGGTCGGCCATGCAGTAATGTCTTCAGTCGGTCGTGGCGGAAGGAGGCGGAGCGGCGGGCCCCAGGTCGGCATCCGGCAGCCAGAATACCGCACGCCCGTCCGGCGTGTCGCGCTCGTCGACTTCGACCGGCCGCAGACGACCGCCGCGGCACGGGCCGCCGACACACTTGCCGGTATCCGGCGCGTAGATCGCGCCGTGCGTCGCGCACATCAGGTACAGGCCCGACGACTCGAAGAACTGCCCTTCGGCCCAGTCGAGCTCCATCGGCACGTGCGCGCAGCGGTTCAGGTAGCCGTACGCGCGACCTTCGTAACGCACGAAGAACACGACCGCCTGCTCGCCGCGCAGCGACGCGTCGACGCGCACGCCGGCGCCGCCGTCGGCCAGCGCGTCCGATGCGCACACGCGCACGGCGTCCGGCGTCGTGCTCATGCGTGCTCCCGCAGCCACGCCGCCAGCGCGCCGACGTCCGGCGCGACGAAGCGCGGCGTCAGTGCGGCCAGCGCATCGGCCGTGTGCGCGCCGTACGCGACGCCGATGCCGGCAGCCCCGGCACTGGCGGCCATCTGCAGGTCGTGCGTGGTGTCGCCGATCATCACCGTACGCGCAAGATCCTGCCCCAATTCGCGCGACAGCTCGTGCAGCATCGCCGGGTGCGGCTTCGAGAATGTTTCGTCCGCGCAGCGCGTCGCATCGAACAGGCTCGTCAGCTTCGACTGGTCGAGCACGCGGTTCAGCCCGACACGGCCCTTGCCGGTCGCGACCGCGAGCAGGTAACCCGTATCGCGCAATTCCGCGAGCAGTTCGCGCACGCCGGCGAACAGCTCGATGCGCTGATCGTCCAGCAGGTAGTGATAGCGATAACGTTCGGCCAGCCGCGGATAGTCGGACGGATCGAGGGTCGGCGCAGTAATCTGGAGCGCATCGCGCAGGCCGAGGCCGATCACATAGCGGGACGCCTCGTCCGACGGCGTGGGCAGGCCGAGATCGCGGCACGCGGCCTGGATGCTGTGCGCGATGTGCGCAGTCGAATCCATCAGCGTGCCGTCCCAGTCGAAGACGATCAGGTCAAATTGCTGTCGGGCCATGCGAGTCAGGCGGTATCGCGCAGAGCGCGGAGTTGATCGAGGAAGCGCCGGCATTCGTCCGGCAGCGGCGCGTCGAACTGCAGCGCCTCGCCGGTCAGCGGGTGCGCGAGCTTCAGCCGGTGCGCATGCAGGAACATCCGTTTGAGCGACGGCTGCGCGTTCGCGCGCGCCAGCGCCTTGTTCAGTGCGAAGTCGCCATACTTGGCGTCGCCGGCGATCGGCAGGCCGAGATGCGCGAGGTGCACACGGATCTGATGGGTCCGACCCGTTTTGAGTTCCGCCTCGACCAGCGCGTAGTCCGGCCAGCGCTCGATCAGGTTGAACACCGTGTGCGACGGCAGGCCGTCGTCCTGCACGCGCACGCGCCGCTCCCCTTCCGGGGTCGAATACTTGAACAGCGGCGCCTTCACCGCACGGCGGCGGCCCCAGTCGGACTGCCACTCTCCGTGTCCGCACGCAAAGTAACGCTTGTCCATCCGGTTCTCGCGGATCTGCTCGTGCAGGCCGACGAGCGCCGAGCGCTTCTTCGCGAGCATCAGGATCCCGGAGGTCTCGCGGTCGAGCCGATGCACGAGTTCGAGGAACTTCGCGCGCGGACGCGCCTGGCGCATCTGCTCGATCACGCCGAACGCGACGCCGCTGCCGCCGTGCACGGCGACGCCGGCCGGCTTGTTGATGACGAGCATCGCATCGTCTTCGTACAGCACCTCGAACTGCGCGGGCGGCACGATCGGCGTGTCGGCGCGCGCGAGGTCGGCCGCCGCCACCCGCACGGGCGGCACGCGGACGATGTCGCCGAACGCGAGGCGATACTGGGCGTCGACCCGACCCTTGTTCACGCGCACTTCGCCGCTGCGCAGGATCCGGTAAATATGGCTTTTGGGCACGCCTTTACAGACGCGCAACAGGAAGTTGTCGATCCGCTGACCGGCCGAGTTTTCGTCGATCTGGATCATCGATACCTGGCCGCTTGCGACTGAATTCTGGGATATTTTGCCTAACTCATTCATACTGAATATAATTTTGCCCAGCCGGACGTTGAGGGTGGCCTGACAGGCCGGCCCCGACGGAATCGGGCAAGGCGCAAGCGCAAGCGCAAACCGCTATTTTACTTGCGCCGGGGGTCTGCTGCTCGCCCCTGATCAAAGAGATGCAGCAAGTTGCACGCACGGCGCCGCCCGTCGGCAAGGATCGCGCCCACAGGCGGATTCGGTCGGCAAGGCGCCGCGGTAACGGAAAGTTGGTTGAAAAGAATTTGATCGGCAGCCCGACGGCGTGAAGTACGTCCGCAGGCTGCCGGTTGCGAAAATACGGCGTTGCGCCCGATTTGGCCCCGCGAAGCGTGCGGGGCTTGGCGACGTCAAACCAGGGAAGTACACCCCAGGCGGGAAAGTCGGGCTGGATTCGATACTCCCCGCTGCGGCCCAAGCCGCAGCATCTGCCGCCCGTCGGCGCGCGCGACGCATTGCGCGCGCCCCGTGGCAGTGCCCCGGTCTCAGGCTTAGCGCGCTTTCGCAGCGTGCGGTGTGTGGACGCCGTGCTTTGAAGCCGTGTTCGCAGGTGCCCTTTGGCCGCCGGCCCCGTCTTTCGGGCCCAAGCGCCTCTTCAGGCAATTCTCCCCGCCATCCTTCCCGCTCCAGCGTGCCCGTGACAACACAACAAGGCGCGGCCTGCCGTCGTTCCCGCCCTCGCGACTGACAACCGCGAGGCGCCGGCAGCAGAGCCGCCTGGAGTCGTTCATGAAACGCATGCTGTTCAATGCGACGCAGCAGGAGGAGCTGCGCGTCGCCATCGTCGATGGGCAGAAGCTCATCGACATCGACATCGAGACAGCCGGGCGCGAACAGCGCAAGGGCAATATCTACAAAGGTGTCGTGACCCGCATCGAGCCGTCGCTCGAAGCGTGCTTCGTCAACTACGGCGAAGACCGCCACGGCTTCCTGCCGTTCAAGGAAGTCGCCCGCCAGTACTTCAAGGAAGGCATCGACATGCGCTCCGCGCGCATCCAGGATGCCCTGCGCGAAGGCCAGGAGCTGATCGTTCAGGTCGAGAAGGAAGAGCGCGGCAACAAGGGCGCCGCCCTCACGACCTTCATCTCGCTCGCCGGCCGCTATCTCGTGCTGATGCCGAACAACCCGCGCGGCGGCGGCGTATCGCGCCGGATCGAAGGCGACGAGCGGCAGGAACTGCGCGAAACCATGGCGCAGCTTCAGATTCCCGACGGCATGAGCATGATCGCCCGCACCGCGGGCATCGGCCGCAGCGCCGAGGAACTGCAGTGGGACCTGAACTACCTGCTGCAGCTGTGGCGCGCGATCGAAGCGGCATCGCAAAGCGGCAATTCCGGCCAGCCGATGCTGATCTATCTGGAATCGAGCCTCGTGATCCGCGCGATCCGGGACTATTTCCAGCCCGATATCGGCGAAATCCTGATCGACACGACCGAGATCTACGATCAGGCCCGTGCATTCATGGACATCGTGATGCCGGACAACGTGTCGAAGGTGAAGCGTTACCACGACGACGTGCCGCTCTTCTCGCGCTTCCAGATCGAGCACCAGATCGAGACCGCGTATTCGCGCACGGTGCCGCTGCCGTCTGGCGGCGCGATCGTGATCGACCACACCGAAGCGCTCGTCGCGATCGACGTGAACTCGGCGCGTGCGACCAAAGGCGCGGACATCGAGGAAACGGCGACCCGCACGAACCTCGAAGCGGCGGACGAAGTGGCCCGCCAGCTGCGCCTGCGCGACCTCGGCGGCCTGATCGTGATCGACTTCATCGACATGGAGTCGGCGAAGAGCCAGCGCGAAGTCGAGCAACGCCTGAAGGACGCGCTCAAGCACGACCGTGCGCGCGTGCAGATGGGCAAGATCTCCCGCTTCGGCCTGATGGAACTGTCGCGCCAGCGCCTGCGTCCGGCCCTGTCGGAAGGCAGCCACGTGACGTGCCCGCGCTGTAACGGCACCGGCCACATCCGCGATACCGAATCGTCCGCGCTGCAGGTCCTGCGGATCATTCAGGAAGAAGCGATGAAGGAAAACACCGCGGCGATCCACTGCCAGGTGCCGGTCGAGGTGACCGCCTTCCTGCTCAACGAAAAGCGTCAGGAAATCAACAAGATCGAGTCGCGCTTCAAGGTCGGCATCGTGCTGATCCCGAACAAGCACCTCGATACGCCGCACTACAAGCTCGAGCGCCTGCGCCATGACGACGCGCGCCTCGACGATCCGCGCGCGTCCTGGAAGATGGCGGAAGAAGCCGCCCGCGAACTGGAGTCGGAAACCGGCTACAGCAAGCGTGCGGCCGACGTGAAGCCGAAGCAGGAAGCCGCGGTCAAGGGCATCACGCCCGAGCGTCCGGCACCGAGTCCGGCACCGCAGCGCCCGGTCGAACCGGTTGCGGCGCCCGCACCGGTCGCCGCGGCGAGCGGCGGCTTCATCGGCTGGCTGAAGGGTCTGTTCGGCATGTCGCCGGCTCCGGCACCCGCGCCGGTCGCACCGGCACCGGCCAAGGAGCAGGCAGCCCGTCCGGCCCGCGAGCGGACCGAGAAGACCGAGCAGCGCGGCGGCGATCGCAACCGCAACCGTCGCGGCGGCGCCCAGCAGGCTCAGGGCGGTCGCGATCAGGCAGCGGCAGGCCGTGGCCAGTCGCAACGCCTGGAACGCGAAGGCAAGGAAGGGCGCGAGCCGCGTGAACCGCGCGAAGGTCGCGAACCGCGTGAAGGCCGTGAGCCGCGCGAAAGCCGTGAGGGTCGCGAAAGTCGCGAGGGCCGTGGCCCGCGCGAAGGCCGCGAGCCGCGCGAGCCGCGTGAGAGCCGTGAACCGCGTGAACCGCGCGAGAACCGCGAACCGCGCGAGCGCACCGAGCAGCCGGAAGCCGTCGAGGCAGCCGGCCGCGGCGAGCGCCAGGAACGCGGCGAACGTCGCGAGCGCGGAGAGCGCCGCAAGCCGACGCAACACGCGGCGACGCTCGAAACCGTCACCCGTGGCGAGAACCATCCGGAAGCGGCAGCCGACCAGACTGCAGCCGTCGCCCTGCCGGGCGCCGATGTCGCAGCCGACGCGGAAGCCGGCGCACGTGACGGCGAGGAACGTCGCCGCCGCCGCCGCGGTCGCCGTGGCGGTCGTCGCGAGCGCGAGGACGAAGGCGCAGTCGTCGACCACGCCGAGCAAGGCGCGGACGGCGAAGCCGCCGTGCAGGCCGTGACGACGGAAACCCCGAGCGCGGTCGAGCCGGCTCATACGGCCGCACCGGTCGCGGTGGCAGCCGTCGCAGCAGCAGGCGCAGTCGTTGCGGAAGCGGCGGCACCGGTCGCAGCCGAGCCGCAACCGGCACCGGTTCGCGTCGAAGCGACGCCGGTCGCGCCGCTCGAGCCGCTCGAGCCGGCCGTCGTCGCACCGGCAGCCGAAGCGGCACCGGTCACGCCGGCCGCTGCTCCGGAAGCCGCCCCGGCTCCGGTCGCGGTTTCGCCGACCGATGCGTTCGAAGTGCCGGCCGCGCCGGCTGCCGTCGAAGCGCCGCAGTCCGCGCCCGTCGAGCAGGCTGCACCGGCACCGGTCGTCGCAGCCGAAGCGGCTCCGGCCGCCGTCGAACCGGCTCGCGTCGAAACTGCGCCGGTCGAAGCCGTTGCCGCGCCGGCTCCGGCGCCCGTGCAAACGGCCGCTGCACCAGCGTCGGCGAGCCTCGATGTCGTGCTGGAACAAGCCGGTCTCGTGTGGGTGAACACCGACGCCGACAAGTTCCGCGCTGCTCAGGAAGCCGCGTCGCGCCTGCCGCGCGCAGTCCGCGTTCCGCGCGAGCGCAAGGCGCTGCCGCCGGTCGACACGACCCCGATGCAGCAGGTCGAAACGTCGCAACATTAAGCGACGCATCGCCCGACCAGGAAAAGCCCGCCTCCGGCGGGCTTTTCCATTTCCGCGCTGCGGGTTTCCGCCCACCGGCCCGGCCAGCCGCTTGCGGCTAGAATAGAAGCTTGGCTCGCACTTCTTTCAACATGTCCCGACGCATCATTCCTCTCGCCGACGTCAGCGGGATGCCGGATATCTCCGGCGTCGCGCATACCCCCGACGGCGCCTTGGCCGACACGTTCGCCAGGCCGCTGCGCGACCTGCGCATCTCGGTGACGGACCGCTGCAACTTCCGTTGCGTGTACTGCATGCCGCGAGACGTGTTCGACAAGAACTACCCGTTCCTGCCGCACAGCGCGCTGCTCACGCACGAAGAAATCGAGCGCGTGGCGCGGCTGTTCGTCGCGCACGGCGTCGAAAAGATCCGGATCACCGGCGGCGAACCGCTGCTGCGCAAGAACCTCGAATTCCTGATCGAGCGCCTCGCGCGCCTGACGACCCATGACGGCCGCCCGCTCGACCTGGCGCTGACCACCAATGGCTCGCTGCTCGCGCGCAAGGCGCGCGCACTGAAGGATGCCGGCCTCACGCGCGTGACGGTCAGTCTCGACGCGCTCGACGATACGTTGTTCAAGCGTATGAACGACGCCGACTTCGCGAGCGCCGACGTGCTCGACGGCATCTTCGCCGCGCAGGCCGCGGGCCTCGCGCCGGTCAAGGTCAACATGGTCGTGAAGCGCGGCACCAACGACAGCGAGATCCTGCCGATGGCCGAGCGCTTCCGCGACACCGGCGTGATCCTGCGTTTCATCGAATACATGGACGTCGGCACGTCGAACGGCTGGAACATGACCGAAGTGCTACCGTCCGCGGACGTCGTCGCACGGATCGCCGAACAGTTCCCGCTCGTGCCGCTCGAGCCGCACACGGCGGCGGAAACCGCGCAGCGCTGGGGCTATGCCGACGGCAGCGGCGAAATCGGCGTGATCTCGAGCGTCACACAGGCATTTTGCGGCGACTGCACGCGCGCGCGGTTGTCGACCGAAGGCAAGCTGTACCTGTGCCTGTTCGCGTCGACCGGCCATGACCTGCGCGCCCTCGTGCGCGGCGGCGCCAGCGACGCCGAGATCGCGACCGCGATCGCCCGCATCTGGCAGGCCCGCACCGACCGCTATTCGCAGCTGCGCGGCAGCGCGGCCGCCGACGCGGCGCCCCACGATGCCGGCAAGCGCGTAGAAATGTCGTACATCGGCGGCTGACGCGCGCCCGCCGCCCCGATTTCCCGCGATGTCCGCTTCCGCCTCGCCTTCCGTCACCGGCCTGCTGCTCGCGGGCGGCCGCGCGACGCGCATGGACGGCGCCGACAAGGGCCTGCAACTGCTCGACGGTACGCCGCTTGCGCTGCACGTGCTGCGCCGGCTCTCGCCGCAGGTCGACGAGACGCTGATCAGCGCGAATCGCAACATCGATCGCTATGCCGAGCTCGGTGCGCCGTTCGACGCGCGCATCGTGCTGGACGAAACACCCGATTTCCCCGGCCCGCTCGCGGGTCTGCTCGCCGGCATGCGCGCGGCGCGCGCACCGCTCGTCGCGTGCTCGCCGTGCGATACGCCCTATTTGCCGACCGACCTCGTCGCACGGCTGCACGCGGCGCTCGATGCGCAGCAGGCCGACATCGCGATGGCGGTGACCGTCGACGCGCAACAGGCACGTTCGCCGCAGCCGACCTTCGCGCTGCTGCGCACGTCGCTCGCCGACGACCTCGCGGCCGGGCTCGCGGCCGGCGAGCGCAAGGTGCGTGCGTGGTACGCACGCCACAAGACGGTCGAAGTCGAGTTCTGCGACGAGCGTGCGTTTTACAATGCCAACTCCTGGCAGGAACTTGCCGCGCTTGCCCGCCGTTGACGGCCCCGGCATCCGCTCCCGCCCGCCGCATGCGCCTTCGCGCTCCGGCGCCCTCCGCGCGCCACCGGCCACGAACCCGATACGCCTTGCGGCGCAGTCAGACTGATGATCACGCAATCCTCGCCCGCCTCCCGAACCGCACCCGATTCCGCTGCCCCGTTGTCGCTCGCCGACGCGCAGGCGCTCGCGTGCCGGTTCGCGGTGCCGGTCGACGCGTGCGACACGGTGCCGCTGCATGACGCCCTCGACCGCGTGCTCGCGGCCGACGTGAATGCGCCGTTCGACATTCCCGCGTACGACAACTCGGCGATGGACGGCTATGCATTCGACGGCAGCGTGCACGCACTTGCATCGGCCGCCGACATCGCGCTGACGGTCGCCGGCACGGCGTTCGCCGGCCATCCGTTCGACGGAGCCGTGGCGCCCGGTGCGTGCATCCGCATCATGACCGGCGCGCCGATGCCGGCCGGATGCGACACGGTCATTCCGCAGGAACGCGTGCGCGTCGACGGCGACGTCATCCGCTTCGCCGCGCACGACGTCACGCGCGGCGCAAATTGCCGCCGGGCCGGCGAGGATCTCGCCCGCGGCGCCTGCGCGCTTGCCGCGGGGCGCATCCTGCGCCCGTCCGATCTGGGCTTGCTCGCATCGTTCGGGTTGCGCGAAGTCACGGTGCGCCGCCGCGTGCGCGTCGCCGTGTTCTCGACCGGCGACGAACTGCGCGAACCCGGCGAGCCGCTCGATCGCGGCACGCTGTACGACAGCAATCGCGGGATGCTGGTCGCGATGCTCGAACGGCTGCACATCGACGCGCTCGATCTCGGGATCGTCCGCGACGATCCGGCGGCGCTCGAACGCGCGCTGCGCGATGCCGCCGCCGCACAGGCCGACGCGGTGATCACGTCGGGCGGCGTGTCGGTCGGCGAAGCCGATTTCACGCGCGACGTGATGGCGCGGCTCGGCGACGTGACCTTCGCGAGCCTCGCGCTGCGGCCCGGCCGGCCGCTCGCGTGCGGCACGCTCGCGCCTGCGGCCGACGGCGCCGGCCACGTGCTGTTCTTCGGGCTGCCCGGCAATCCGGTCGCGTCCGCCGTGACGTTCTACGCGATCGTGCGCCCCGCGCTGCTGACGCTGGCCGGCGCGCATGCGCCACCGCCGGCGATGTACACGGCACGCAGCACGCAGGCGCTGAAAAAGCGCCCGGGCCGTACCGAATACCTGCGCGCCGTCGCGACGCGCGACGCCGACGGCCAGTGGCACGTCGCGCCGGCCGGTTCGCAGAGTTCCGCATCGCTGAGCGGCCTCGCGGCCGCCAACTGTTTCATCGTCCTGGGCCACGATTCCGCGGCAGTCGACGCGGGCGCCCCGGTCGACATCCTGCCGCTCGACGGCTTGATCTGAATTCCAATCGGTATATCTCTACGGGGGCAATCCGCACATGAAGAAACAAATCTCGTCGATCGCCGCGGGACAGACCGCGAAGGCGCTGATCCTCGTCTACCTGACGTTCAGCGTGCCGATCGTGCTGCTCGGCATCCTGGTCGCGTACATCCGCTACGGGATGGTCGAACTGAGCACGATCCTGAGCGCGCTGCTGCTGAACGCGATCCTCGGTTTCGTGCTGCTGTGGATCGCCTGCCACGCGTACAACTGGGTCGCGTCGCGCTTCGGCGGCATCGAGATCGTGCTGTCCGATCCGCCGGAGGAAGCGTGAGCGGCACGCCGCTGATCCGCTCGGCCGAAACGCGCGACGTCGGTGCGATTCTCGCGCTGATGCGCGAGCTGGCCGAGTTCGAGAAGCTCACGCACCTGTTCGTCGCGAGCGACGCCGATCTGGCCGACGCGCTGTTCGGCGAGTGCCCCGCCGCCGAAGCGCTGGTGGCCGAGCGCGACGGCGCGATCGTCGCGTATGCGCTGTTCTTTCACAACTATTCGACGTTCCTCGGCCGTCGCGGCCTGTATCTCGAGGATCTGTACGTGCAGCCGTCGCAGCGCGGCACGGGCCTCGGCACCGCGATGCTGCAGCACCTCGCGGCACTCGCAGTCGAGCGCCGCTGTGCTCGCTTCGAATGGTCGGTGCTCGACTGGAACCAGCCGGCGATCGACTTCTACGAAAAGATGGGTGCGACCGTGCTGCCGGAATGGCGCATCGTGCGCGTCACCGGGGATGCGCTGAACACGCTCGCCGCACGTTGAACGCGGGCCGGCCACGCCGGTCGGTGCTGCAAAGGAAAACGGGCGCCACGGCGCCCGTTTTTCGTTCCAGCCGGCTTCGGCTGAATACGCGATGCGTCATGCATCGTCCGCATCGGCGCCGTCGGCAGCGTCCGAGCCTAGCAGCCCGGCCGCCGTCTCGCCCGGCAACGCCTCGACCTGCTTCAGCTTGCGGTTCATCACGCGGGTGCGCTGCTCGGCGGCCTCGATCGAGCGCGTGACCGTTTCGAGTTGCGCCTTCGTGCGCGCGAGCACATCGCCGAATTTGCCGAATTCGGTCTTCACCGCACCGAGCACCTGCCACACTTCGCTCGAGCGCTGCTCGATCGCGAGCGTGCGGAAACCCATCTGCAGGCTGTTCAGCAACGCGGTCAGCGTGGTCGGGCCGGCCACCGTCACACGATAGTCGCGCTGCAGCAGGTCGGTCAGCCCCGGGCGGCGCAGGATCTCCGCATAGAGCCCCTCGGTCGGCAGGAACAGCAGCGCGAAATCGGTCGTATGCGGCGGTGCGACGTACTTCTCCGCAATCGTGCGCGCTTCCATCCGCACGCGTGCCTCGAGCGCACGGGCCGCGTCCTCGACCGCCACCGAATCGGCGCGCTCTTGCGCGTCGATCAACCGCTCGTAGTCCTCGCGCGGGAATTTCGCGTCGATCGGCAACCACACCGGCGGCGCGTCGCGCGTGCCGGCATCGCGCCCCGGCAGCCGGATCGCGAACTCGACGCGTTCGCTGCTCTTCGGCACCGTCGCGACGTTCTTCGCATACTGGTCGGGCGTGAGCATCTGCTCGAGCAAGGCCTCGAGCTGCACCTCGCCCCAGGTGCCACGCGTCTTCACGTTCGTCAGCACCTTCTTGAGGTCTCCCACGCCGGCCGCGAGCGTCTGCATCTCGCCGAGCCCGCGGTGGACCTGCTCGAGCCGGTCCGACACGAGCTTGAACGATTCGCCGAGCCGTTGTTCGAGCGTCGCATGCAGCTTCTCGTCGACGGTGCGGCGCATCTCCTCGAGCTTCGCCGCATTGTTCGTCTCGATTTCCTTCAGCCGCTGCTCGAGCGTCGCACGCACTTCGCCGATCCGGCGATCGTTGGCCTCGGTCAGTTGCGTGAGCTGCCGGTTCAGCGTGTCGCCGAACAGCCGCAGCGCGACCGTCTGCTCTTCGCGCGCCTGCTGCGCCTGACGCTGCACGCTCTCGCGCATCGCATCGAACTGCTGCGCGTTGCCGGCGACGAGCTTGCCCAACTGTTGCGCGAAACCCTCGATCTGATTGTTCTGCACGGTCGCGATGCTCGTGAGCTGTGTCGCGAGCGTCTGCTGAAGCTGCGAGAAACTGCCAGCCAGTTCGGTGCGCGAGCCGCGCGCGTTCTCGACGATCTCGCCACGCAGCTCGCGCTCGAGCCGCTCGACCGCGAGCGCCTGCGCGTGCGCGGCGTCCTCGATCTGGTCGCCGAGCACGGCCGCATCGTCGTGGCGGCCGCCGCCGCGCACGATCGCGACGATCGCCACCGCGAGCGCGACGGCCAGCACGATGACCGTCGCCAGCAACAACATCGTCGTCATGCGCGCAGCTTCCCGATCACGTCAGGGTTGATCGGGTTCGGCGGTTGCCCCGCGCGCGGCCCTTCGCCCAGCGCGGCGATCAGGTTGTCGGCCGCGAGGTTCGCCATCGCGCGGCGCGTCTTCTCGGTCGCGCTCGCGATGTGCGGCGTCAGCACGACGTTCGGCACCTCGAGCAGCGCCGGGTGCACGCTCGGTTCGCCTTCATAGACGTCGAGGCCTGCCGCGGCGATCGTCCTGTCGCGCAGTGCGGCGGCCAGCGCCGCGTCGTCGACGATGCCGCCGCGCGCGATGTTGGTCAGCGTCGCGGAGGGCTTCATCTTCGCGAGCTCGGCCGCGCCGATCGTGTGATGGTTCTCCTTCGTGTACGGCAGCACGAGCACGACGTGATCGGCGCGCGCCAGCAAGTCGTCCTTCGACACGTATTCGGCATTCAGCTCGGCCTCCATCTCGGGCGCGACCCGCGACCGGTTGTGATAGATCACCTGCATCCCGAAGCCGCGCGCGCGCCGTGCGAGTGCCTGACCGATGCGCCCCATCCCGATGACACCGAGCGTCGAGCCGTAAATGTCGCTGCCGAGGAAACCGTCGTACGCCCACTTCTGCCAGTGTCCGGCGCGCAACCAGTGCTCGGATTCGGCGATCCGCCGCGCGGCGGCCATCATCAACGCCCAGCCGAAATCCGCGGTCGATTCGTTCAGCACGTCGGGCGTGTTGGTGCCGAGCACGTTCGCGGCATTGAACGCGGCCATGTCGAAATTGTTGTAGCCGACCGCCATGTTCGACACGACGCGCAGGCGCGGCGCCGCCGCGAGCGCGGCCGCGCCGACCGGGTCGCCCGCCGTCAGCGCGCCGTCCTTGTCCGCGAGGCGCGCGGCGAGCGCGTCGGGGGCGAGCGCATCGCCATTGTTCCAGTCGACTTCGAAATACTGCTCGAGCCGTTCGATCACGTCCGGAAAGATCGGACGTGCGACCAGGATCTTCTGCATCGCCATCTCCGCATGCCGCGGCCGGCACGCGGCACATCGTGCACCGCCGGAGCCGTCCGCGCTTGGTTGAAAATCGTCAGCCTACGCCGGGAAGAAAATCCACGACGTCAGCAGGAATACGGGTACCAGGATCACGAGCGCCCAGCCGAGATACGCGAAGAAGCTCGGCATCTTCACGCCGCGCGATTCCGCGATCGCCTTCACCATGAAGTTCGGCGCATTCCCGATGTAGCTGTTCGCGCCCATGAACACCGCCCCCGCCGAAATCGCGGCGAGCGTCGTCGCGCCGGTCGTCATCAGCGCTTGCGCATCGCCGCCCGCGAGGTTGAAGAACACGAGGTAGGTCGGCGCGTTGTCGAGGAACGACGACAGCAAGCCGGTTGCCCAGAAATACATCGCGTCGATCGGCTTGCCGTCGGGCCCCGTGACGAGATGGACGATCTGGGCGAACGCGCCGTCCGCACCCGCGCGCAGGATCACGATCACCGGCGCGATCGTCACGAAGATCCCCGCGAACAGCTTCGCGACCTCCTCGATCGGCGCCCAGTTGAACGCGTTGCCTTCGCGCGCCGAGCGCGGTGTCAGCGCGAGCGACGCGAGCGCCACGACGACCAGTGCGACGTCGCGCACGAGATTCTGCAGCGCGACGTGCGTGCCCCACACGTCGAACGAGATGCCCGGCTTCCAGACGCCGCTCATCAGCACGAGGCCGATCACGGCCGCGAGCAACACGAAGTTGACCTTGCCGTCGATCGACAGCGCGCCGCTGTCGGGCGTCGGGTCGAGTGCGGCCGGCCGCTCCTCGCCGGCCTTCCGGTAGAAGTACGTATCGAGCACGAAGAAAAGCGTCAGCAGCACCGCGCAGATGAACAGCATCGGCAGTGCGAGATGCGTGGTCGTCCAGAAGAAGCTCACGCCGTTCAGGAAGCCGAGGAACAGCGGCGGATCGCCGAGCGGCGACAGCGACCCGCCCGCGTTCGCGACGAGGAAGATGAAGAAGATCACGACGTGCACGACGTGCTTGCGGTTATCGTTCGCGCGCAGCAGCGGCCGGATCAGCAGCATCGCGGCGCCCGTCGTGCCCATCACGCTGGCGAGCAGCGTGCCGAGCGCGAGGATCGCGGTGTTCAGCTTCGGCGTGCCGTGCAGGTTGCCGTTGACGCAAATGCCGCCGGCGACCGTATAGAGGGCCGTCAACAGCACGATGAACGGAATGTACTCTTCGAGCAGCGCGTGCACGAGCGTACCGAACGCCGTGCCCGCACCGAACGCGGCGGCGAACGGAACCAGGAACACGATCGCCCACGCCGCGGCGATCTTGCCGAAGTGGTGATGCCAGAACACCGGCGCGACGAGCGGGAACACCGCGATGGACAGCAGGATCCCGGCGAACGGGATGCCCCAGAGTGCGGACAGCGTGGCACCGTCGAGCGTGGCGGCCGATGCAAGCGCGGGAACGGCGCCAAGCGCGGCTCCCGACGCCATGCCCGCCCAGGCGGCATGTCGTTTCATGCAGAACTTCCTTGTGCGAGTGAGTCGAGTGAGGATGGATCAGGTGCGCGCGTCATGCGCCGCGTACGACGATCGCGTGAACGCGGTACGGGCCGTGCGCGCCCAGCACGATGGTCTGCTCGATATCGCCCGTGCGCGACGGGCCCGATACGAAATTGACCGCACGCGGCAATTCGCCGCGCTCCGCGCGAATCAGCGCGAATGCGTCTTCATGGCCCGCGACGATCCGCGACGCCGGCACGATCGCGATGTGCGTCTCCGGCAGCAGCCCGGCCGACGCATAGGTGTCGGGGCCGGACAGCAGCACCAGCGAACCCGTTTCGGCGGTTGCGCAGAAGCAGCCGGTGAGGCCGACGAGATCGCCGTCGCGCGGCTTTCGGCATTCGACCGACAGGCCCGCGCCGGCCCAGTCGAGCTCGGCCAGCGTGCGCCACGCAACGGCCTGCATCGGCAGGCCGTGAGCGGAAAGATAGCGGGCGGCGGCGGCCGGCGCGTCGGCCAGTGTCGCGACTTCGTCGACCGTCGTCGACAGGCGAGCCGCTTCGTCGACGAATGCGGCGACGAGGTCGGCCGGCATCGGCGGGCGCGGCCCCTCGGGATGGCGGGCGAGATAGTCGGCGACGCCGTCGCGCTCCGCTGCATCGGGTTCGGGCGCGCGTCCTTGCGCCGCGCGAATGCGTGCGAGGATCTGGCGACGGGCAGCGGAAGTGTCCATGAACGGTCCTCGTGACGTTGGCGTGCAATACCGTCGGATTATACCGGCCGCCCTCGCCGCGACGCACCTGGCCGCTTGGCCGACGCTTACTGCGACGCGTCCTCGTCGACCGGCTGCGCGATGCCGAACACCTGGCGCAGGTACGCGAGATACGCCTTGTCGTCGCACATGCTCTTGCCCGGCGAATCCGACAGCTTCGCGACCGGCTGTCCGTTGCAGCGGACCATCTTGATCACGATCTGCAGCGGCACGTAGCCGAGATCGTTTGTGAGATTGGTGCCGACGCCGAACGCGAGCTTGCAGCGGTTGCGGAACCGTTCGTACAGCTGCATGACCTTCGGGATGTCCAGCGCGTCCGAGAACACGAGCACCTTGGTGCGCGGATCGCAGCGGTTCGCCTCGTAGTGGCGCAGCATGCGCTCGCCCCATTCGAACGGATCGCCCGAATCGTGGCGCGCGCCGTCGAACAGCTTGCAGAAGTACATGTCGAAGTCGTTCAGGAACGCGTCCATCCCGTAGACGTCCGACAGCGCGATCCCGAGGTCGCCGCGATACTCCTTCGCCCACATCTCGAAACCGTAGGTCTGCGAATCGCGCAGCCGCGGGCCGAGCGCCTGGCAGGCCTGCAAGTATTCGTGGGCCATCGTGCCGAGCGGCGTCAGGCCGTGCTTCATCGCGTAGAACACGTTGCTCGTGCCCGCGAACTGCGGCCCGAGCCCGTCGCGCAGCGTCAGCGCGACCTCCTCGTGCCACACCTTCGAGAAGCGCCGGCGCGTGCCGTAGTCGGCGATCTTGCAGTCGGCGAACTCGGGCTTCGCGCCGAGCAGCTTGATCTTCTCGCGCAGCCGTTCGCGGCCTTCGCGATAGTCGGGCTCGCGCTGCGTGTTGCGGAAATAGACCTCGTTGACGATCGCGAGCGCCGGGATCTCGAACAGGATCGTGTGCAGCCACGGCCCCTCGATCACGATGTCGATCTCGCCGTTGCCCTTCGGCGAAGGCGTGATCGAGATGTATTTCTCGTTCAGGTGGAACAGCGCGAGGAAGTCGACGAAGTCGCTCTTGATGAAGCGCATGCGCCGCAGGTAGTCGAGTTCGTCGTCGGTGAAGCGCAGCGAACACAGGCCGCGCACCTCGTCGCGGATCTCGTCGATGTACGGGACGAGATCGACGCCGGGCGTGCGACACCGGAACCGGTACTCGACGTTTGCGGCAGGAAAGTGATGCAGGACGACCTGCATCATCGTGAATTTGTAGAGATCCGTGTCGAGCAGCGAAGTGATGATCATGATTACGGCACCGCCAATAACGTGACAGGGCCCCGGCGCACCGCGCGCCGCCCGGTCTGCCGGCCATGTTACCCGAATGCGGGCCCGACCATCGTGAAACCGCCTCCCCCTTGCCCACCGCGTCGTGCAGCCGGCCGCACGCACCGCGCCCACGGTCGGCCCCATAAACTAATCACGAAACGATATAAGCCGGAAAGCCGACCACGCCATGCGGGTTTTGCGCTTCAGTTACAATGCCGCTTTTGGCGCAAACGCCACCCCATATATACCGCCAAGCAGGAGCGTTTTAATGACTCACGTTGTGACCGAAGGCTGCATCAAGTGCAAATACACGGATTGCGTGGATGTGTGCCCGGTGGATTGCTTCCGTGAAGGTCCCAACTTTCTCGCCATCGATCCGGACGAGTGCATCGACTGCGCCGTGTGCGTCGCCGAGTGCCCGACCAATGCGATCTATGCCGAAGAAGACGTTCCGGGCGACCAGCAGCAGTTCACCGAGCTGAACGCCGAGCTGGCGAAGAACTGGCCGTCCATCACGAAGACGAAGCCGGCACCGGCCGACGCGGACGAGTGGAAGGACGTGCAGGAAAAGCTGCACCTGCTCGAACGCTGATCGCGCAGCGACGTGCAAAATATTTTGCACGTCGCTGCTCAAAAGTGTTGACAGGTTAGCGAACGCTCCATACAATCTCGTTTCTCTGCTGTTGTTGTTTGTTCCCCGATAGCTCAGTCGGTAGAGCGCCGGACTGTTAATCCGTAGGTCCCTGGTTCGAGCCCAGGTCGGGGAGCCAAAAACGCAAGAGCCCGTTGAAGGTGGACGGGTTTTTTGTTGGCCACCAAACAAGCACGCAGATGTACCGATTTATTCCCCGATAGCTCAGTCGGTAGAGCGCCGGACTGTTAATCCGTAGGTCCCTGGTTCGAGCCCAGGTCGGGGAGCCAGACAGCGAAAGGCCCGTCATTCGACGGGCCTTTTGTTTTTCCGGCGCCCGTCGGTCACCGCCGCGCATGCTAGAGTTTCTGTCCCGCATTCGCATCCGGTTCCATCGATGAAGCACCGCCTCCTTTCCGCTGCGCCGTTCGCCCTTCTGCTCTCCGCCCTTGCCGCCGCGCCGCTCGCGCACGCGGAGGAAGTCGGCAGCGTCAACACCCATTTCCGCGTGACGGGCTCCGACCGCGTGGTCGTCGAAGCGTATGACGATCCGCTCGTGACGGGCGTCACCTGCTACGTGTCGCGGGCGCGCACCGGCGGGATCAAGGGCACGCTCGGCGTCGCCGAGGATCCGAGCGAAGCGTCGATCGCGTGCCGGCAAGTCGGCCCGCTCAGCTTCAAGGAGCCGCTCAAGCAGCAGACCGACGTGTTCAGCGAGCGGATGTCGTTCATCTTCAAGACGCTGCACGTCGTGCGCGTGGTCGACAAGAAGCGCAACACGCTCGTCTACCTGACCTACAGCGACCGCATCGTCAGCGGCAGCCCGAAGAACGCCGTGACCGCGGTGCCGATGCCGGCCGGCACGACGATTCCGGTCAAGTAAGCCCGAGCCGGCCGGGCGCTCGAGCGATACACTGTCGATTCGACCGCCCTCGCGCCCGACCATGTCCGCCACCCGCCTTCTTCCGGACTCCGCACGTTACTGGCGCACGCCGCTGCTGCCGGACGCGGACCTGCTCACGGCGACCTATCGCGACCATACGTTCGCGCCGCACTGGCACGACGCGTACACGATTCCCGTGATCCTCGAGGGCGCGGAGCGCTACACCTGTCGCGGCAGCGGCCATGTCGCCGAAACGGGCACCGTGCCCGTGATCAATCCCGGCGAGGTGCACACGGGCTCGCGCGCGACCGACGAAGGCTGGTGCTATCGCGTGAGCTACGTGCCGGTCGACTACATTCGCGCGCTCGCGAGCGCGATCGCGGGGCGCCCGCAGGATGCGCCATGGTTCCCGTCCGACGTGATCCGCGACGCCGATCTCGCGGCACGGCTCGCGCTGGCCCACCGGATGATGGAGGCCGGCAGCGAGTGCATGCCGCCGTTCCATCCGCACGAGCAGCCGGCCGCCGCGGCACCGCGCGTCTACGATCCGCTCGCCGCCGAAACGGCGATGCTCGATGCGTTGTCGACACTGATCGCGCGCCATGCCGACGCGCGGCTGCAGCCGGCGGCGCTCGCGGCCGACGAGCCGCGCGTCGACGCGATGCGCGAGCGGCTCGCCGCCGATCTTACGTGCACGGTCACGCTCGACGACGTCGCGCAGGCCGCCGGCCTGTCGCCGTTCCACGCAGCGCGCCTGTTCACCCGGACGATCGGGATGCCGCCGCATGCGTGGCGCAACCAGCTGCGGCTGCAGCGCGCGCTTGCGCCGTTGCGCGCGGGCGTGTCGATCGCCGACGTCGCCGCGGCCAGCGGCTTCGTCGATCAGAGTCACTTCTCCCGGCATTTCAAACGGATGTTCGGCGTGCCGCCCGGACGCTGGCAGGCGCGCTGACGCGCACACGCCCATCCTGCATTCGACGATACGCGGCAACCGGCACGCAGGTTGCGCCGCCGGCGCCGCGTGCGCAAGAACGTACAAGCCGCCACGGGCAGCGCACCGCTATCCTGCATTGCATGGAGACGCGCCCTGTGAAACCTGCACCCACACCTTCATCCCCGCCCCGCCGCCCGCTCAACGAATGGCTCGACGGCGCACGCGACACGATCCCGATGATGATCGGCGCGGCGCCGTTCGGCGTGATCTTCGGCACGCTGGTCGGCGGCGGCCCGCTCGCCGCATGGCACGGCGCGCTGATGTCGCTTGCGGTGTTCGCGGGCTCCGCGCAATTCATCGCGCTCGGCCTGATCGCCGGCAGCGCGAGCTTCGTCGTCGTGCTCGCGACGACGCTGATCGTGAACCTGCGTCACCTGCTGTACAGCGCGACGCTCGCGCCGTACGTCGCACACCTGCCGCTGCGCTGGCGCGCGACGCTCGGCGCGCTGATGACCGACGAGGTGTTCGCGGTCGCCTATGCGCACTACCGGCACTTCCCGCCCGGCACGATCGGCCCCCACTACTTCTTCGGCTCGGGCCTCGCGATGTACCTGAACTGGCAGGTCTGGACGCTCGCGGGCATCGGTTTCGGCGCGGCCTTCCCGGGCCTCCAGTCGCTCGGCCTCGATTTCGCGATGGCGGCGACCTTCATCGCGATCGTCGTTCCGCAGCTCGGCACGCTGCGCTATTTCGCGGCCGCCGCGACGGCCGGCACGCTCGCGTACTTCTGGCAGGGCTGGCCGTACAAGCTCGGGCTGCTGGGCGCGGTCGCCGCCGGCGTCGCGGTCGGCGTCGCGCTGACGCTGCGGCACGGGCGTTCGCGCACCGCCTCACGCACGGAGACCGCATCGTGAGCTACGCGCTGCTGATCCTCGGGATGGCCGTGATCACCTATGCGATCCGGACGACGCTGTTCCTGTTCGGCGAGCGGCTGACCTTCCCGCCGCTCGTGCGGACCGCGCTCGGCTTCGTGCCCGTCACCGTGCTGACCGCGATCATCGTGCCGATGACCGTCTCGCCGCACGGCGGCACGGCCGAACTGACCTGGCGCAATCCGCAGCTCGTCGGCGCGCTCGCCGCCGTGCTGGTATCGGCGACGACACGCCGGCCGCTCGTGACGATCGCGGTCGGGCTCGCGGTGTTCTTCTTCTGGCAAGGGATCGTGATGCCGCACTGGCTGCCGGCCTGAGCGAACGTCGCCGGCCGCGCTCAAGTTTTCGCCCGGCGCGCCGATATTGGGTAGGAAGACCCGCCATCGGCCTCGGCGCGAACCGGTCCGTCGACGCTGCGCCCGCACCGGTGCGCGATGTCGGCCGCCGGCCCGCGCGGGCCGCCATCGAGACGATTCATGGGCCAGATCACCCTTTCCCTCAAGGACGACACGCTTGCGTCCCTGCGCAAGGACTACGACGCATTCGTGCGCGTGTCGCTGAAACTCGACCCGCAGTTCGCGACGCCGTCGTTCGAGGATTTCCTGCGCGCCAAGCTGCTCGACAACATGGTGCCGCTGACCGAGCATGCCGTGCAGCGGATGCTCGAGGGCGGCCAGTACGCGTGGGCGAAGCGCACGCTCGACAAGGAATTTCCGGACGTCGTCGCGATCCTGATGCGGCAGGCAGGCGAATTCGGCTTCGGCTTCGCATCGCGCTCCGAATGGACCCCCGACGAGCTCGCGAAGGCGTGCCGCGACTGGGCCAAGGCGATCGTCGCCGAAGCCCAGGGCGACGCGTCGCTCGTCGATCCGCTCGCCGCGCAGATCAAGAGCGCGGTACACGACATCCAGGCGCTCGAGGAAATGATGCAGACGCCCGCATGGCGGCTTGCGGAATCGCTGCGCCAGCGCGTCTACGAGGCGAAGCTCGCGTGCGAGATGAGCGTCGGCAGCGCCGCGCGCGACAAGCTCGGCGAACTGCGCGGCCTGCTGCGGCTCGGGCTCGCGCACGGTTCGTTCCAGAAACAGGAAGCGCAGCAGATCATGGAATACCTGCGGCTGCTGAAGCCCGAGATCTTCGTCGACGAGCCGTACGACGTTTTCGCGCGGCTTGCCGCGTGGCTGCGCGGCGTATTCACGCCGTCCGCAGCGCGACCGGCGCACGGACCGGGGCAGGAACAGCACCGGCCATGACGGCCCGCGTCCACGCATGAAGAACGGCCCGGCTCGCGCGAAGCGAACCGGGCCGCCGATCGATCGCCGTCACGACGCGCCGTCCGGGGCGAACGTCGTGCGACGTCGGAGGGCCGCTTACTGCGCGGCGCCCGAGGCCGATGCGCCGCCCTGCACGCCGGCCGACGCGCCGCCTTCGACCGCCTCGTCGCCCACCTTCGACTTTGCCGTGCCGGCATGATGCTTGGCCGACTTCGCCGCATGCTTCGCGTGCTTCTTGGCCGAGTGGACCGACGACGCCGCCGTATCCTTCGCGCCGTCGGCTGCCGCACCGACCGCGTCGGTTGCGCCGCCGACCGCATTGCCCGACGCATTCGCGCCGGCATCACCCTGCATGCCCGCACCTGCGCCAGCCCCTGCTGCCGGCGCCTGCGTCTGCACGCCGGCACCTGCGGTGCCCTGTGCCGCGACACCCGTCTGCGCGAATGCGGCCGAAGTGGCGAACGCCGTCAGCGCGGCACCGATCAGCATCGAACGAATCTTGGACATGACAATCCTCCTCAAGAAGTTGTGGGCGCGGACCGCCTCGATGCGATCCGTCGCGTCCCCTGCCGCAACGCGCAGCAGGTACGACGAAAGACCCGCGGGCCGCACGTCCGGTTCTCGAATCTCTCAGACTGTTACCCACCGTTTCATTTGCTGACGAATCGCTCACAGTCCTTAACAACTGCGGCGCGCGGGCCTGCACGAGCGTCCGCACTCGCGCGCCGGCCGTCGGTGCCGTATGATGCGGGGCGATTCCTCCCGCGCATCGCGCGCTCCCTTCGTCATGCCCAATCTGGATTTCACGCTGACCGGCGAATACGTCGAGCTGCACAACCTTCTCAAGATCACCGGCCTCGCGGATAGCGGCGGCACCGCGAAGATGTTCGTCGCGTCCGGCGCGGTGAAAGTCGACGGCGTGGTCGAGCTGCGCAAGACCTGCAAGATCCGCGCGGGTCAGGTCGTGCTGTTCGGCGATACGCGGATCGCGGTTCACGACGCGTAGCGGTTCCCCCTGACCGCGACATGGCCATCGGCGCGCGCGTTCGACACCGTTCGAATAAAGCCGTAAGCTAGCCGTCTCTCAAAATAAATACAGACAGCGCGGGCCCGCACCCGCGCGAGCGCTCACTCCATGTCGCATTCCGGTCTTACGCGGACGGCCGCCGCGCCGCCGTCGCTGTCCAGTCATGCCGCCGATACCGCGCGCCTCGCCGCGCCGCTCGCGATCGCGCAACTCTCGCAGATGGCGATGAGCGTCACCGACACGGTGCTGCTCGGCTCGCTCGGCCCCGATTCGCTCGCGGCGGGCGGCCTCGGCGCCAACTTCTTCTTCGTCATCGTGACCGTGCTGCAGGGCGTGCTGTCGTCGATCAGCGTGAGCGTCGCGCACGCGCGCGGCGCGCAGGCGGAACATCGCGTGCCGCACATCTACTGGACCGGCTTCGTGCTGTCCGTGCTGCTCGCGATTCCGGCGATCGTCGCGCTGTCGCTGTCCGAACCGATCCTGCTGATGTTCCACGAGCCGCCGACGCTCGCGCATCACGTCGGCGAGTACACCGGCATCTTGCGGTTCGCGGCGCTCGGCAGCCTGATCGGCGTCGGACTGATGCGCGCATTCCTGCCGGCGATCGGCGCCGCACGACGCCTGCTGTGGGTGTCGATCGGCGGCGTCGGCGTCAACGGCGTGCTGAACTACGGGCTGATCCACGGCGCATTCGGCTTGCCGCGGCTCGGTTTCCTCGGCTCGGCGGTCGCGACGACCATCACCATCTGGCTCACCGCGCTCGCGCTGATCTGGCTGCTGCACGGCCGCCAGCGGTTCCGTCATTTCGTGACCGCCGCCCGCCCAAAACTGCCCATGATGGGCGAGCTGATCGGCATCGGCTGGCCGGTGGCGATCACGTACGGGGTCGAATCGACGCTCTTCCTCGCCACGGGCCTCACCATCGGCGTGCTCGGCGCGACGTCGCTTGCCGCGCATCAAATCGCGCTGAACGTCGCGTCGGTCGCGTTCATGGTGCCGCTTGCGATCGGCCAGGCCGCCAACGTGCGGGTCGGCTACTGGGTCGGCGCCGGCCAGCCGGTCGCCGCGCGGCATGCGGGCTTCGTCGCGCTCGGGCTCGGCGTCGCGTTCATGTCGCTGTCGGGGCTCGTGCTGATCGTCGCGCCGCATGCGATCGTCGGCCTGTATCTGCAACTCGACGACCCGGCCAACGCGGCGACCGTGTCGCTGGCCGCGTCGCTCCTCGGCATCGCCGCGGTGTTCCAGATCGTCGACGGCATGCAGACCGTCGGGTCGGGTGCACTGCGCGGGCTGCGGGACACGCGCATCCCGATGCTCGCGGCGACCTTCGGCTACTGGGGCATCGGTTTCCCGACCGGTTACTGGCTGGCGTTCCATGCCGGCCTCGGCGCGCGCGGCCTGTGGTGGGGGCTCGCGGCCGGCCTCGCGAGCGTCGCCGTGCTGATGGCCTGGCGCTTTCATCGGAAAACCGCGTCGCTCGTCGCGCCGACGCGTTGAACTCGGCACGACGCGAAATCGCGGCCGGCGCTATGCTTGTCGGCTGAAGACCTAAGGACGCCGCGCCAGCGGCGCGACTGCCTCACGATACGCCAGACGCCGCGCCACGCGCGGCCTTTCCCCTTCCCAAGAGGAGTGCATCATGAACGAAGCAGTTCGGATGGAACGCGACACGTTCGGCGAGATCGCCGTGCCGGCCAACCGGCTCTGGGGCGCGCAGACGGAACGCTCGCTGCAGAATTTCCGGATCTCGACGGAGAAGCAGTCGCCCGAGCTGATCCACGCGCTCGCGATCGTCAAGCGCGCCGCGGCCGCCGTGAACCAGTCGCTCGGCGTGCTGGCCGACGACAAGGCGCGCGCGATCATCGACGCGGCCGACGAGATCATCGCGGGCAAGCATCCGCGCGAATTCCCGCTCGCGGTCTGGCAGACGGGCTCCGGCACGCAGACCAACATGAACCTCAACGAGGTGATCGCGAACCGGGCGAGCGAGCTGCTCGGCGGCGAGCGCGGCGAAGCACGCAAGGTCCACCCGAACGACGACGTGAACCGCGGGCAGTCGTCGAACGACGTGTTCCCGACCGCGATGCATGTCGCGGCCGCCTACGCGATCGTCAACCACCTGCTGCCCGCGCTGCGCACGCTGCGCGCGACGCTCGACGCGAAGTCGAAGGCTTTCGCCGACATCGTGAAGATCGGCCGCACGCACCTGCAGGACGCGACGCCGCTCACGCTCGGGCAGGAGTTTTCCGGTTATGTCGCGCAGCTCGACCAGGGCGTCCGGCACGTCGAATCGGCGCTGCCGCACCTGTACGAACTCGCGCTCGGCGGCACCGCCGTCGGCACGGGGCTGAACGCGCATCCGGAGTTCGCGGTGCGCGTGGCCGACGAGATCGGCCGGCTGACGAAGCTGCCGTTCGTGACCGCACCGAGCAAGTTCGAGGTGATGGCGGCCGCCGATGCGCTGGTGTTCGCGCACGGCGCGCTGAAGACGGTCGCGGCCGGCCTGATGAAGATCGCCAACGACGTCCGCTGGCTCGCGAGCGGGCCGCGCTGCGGGCTCGGCGAACTGTCGATTCCGGAAAACGAACCGGGCAGCTCGATCATGCCGGGCAAGGTGAACCCGACGCAGTCGGAAGCCGTGACGATGCTGTGCTGCCAGGTGTTCGGCAACGACGTCGCGGTCAACGTCGGCGGCGCCAGCGGCAATTTCGAGCTGAATGTGTTCCGGCCGATGATCGCGCACAACGTGCTTCAGTCGGTGCGGCTGCTCGCCGACGGCGCGCAGAGCTTCAACGACCACTGCGCGGTGGGCATCGAGCCGAACCGCGCGCGCATCGACCTGCTGCTGAACGAATCGCTGATGCTCGTGACGGCGCTCAATCCGCACATCGGCTACGACAAGGCCGCGCAGATCGCGAAGAAAGCGCACAAGGAAGGCACGACGCTGAAGGCCGCCGCGCTCGCGCTCGGCTACTTGACCGAGGCGGAATTCGACGCGTGGGTGCGCCCCGAAGAGATGATCGGAGCGCGGTGATCGCGGGGAGGTGACGCGATGACGGGCGCGGCACGCATGCGCGGCGCCCGCTGTCGTCAGACGGTGCCCTTCGCCACTTCCTCGGGCTTCATCTCGACGATCTTGTCGAGCGCGGCGCGCACGTCGGCCGCATATTTGGCGAGCACCTTCTGCTCGTCGGTCTCGGGCACGAACGGCGACACCGGCACCGGGTTGCCGTTCTCGTCGACCGCGACGAACACGACGAGGCAATCGGTCGTCTGGCGCAACACGCCGCCCTTCGGATCGCCGGCATGCACGGACACATGGATGTGCATGCTGGTGCGCCCCGTCGCGACGACGCGCGCCTTCAGTTCGACCAGGTTGCCGACGAGGATCGGACGCTGGAAGCGGATGTTGCCGACGCTGACCGTCACGCAATAGCGGCTCGACCAGACCGCCGCACACGCATACGCGACCTCGTCGATCCACTTCATCAGCGCGCCGCCATGCACCTTGCCGCCGAAGTTCACGGACGACGGCTCGGCGAGGAAGCGGAATACGGTTTCGGTGCGGTCGAGGGCGGCCGGTACGGGGGACGGTTGGGACATCGTGGTAGCTCCAGGCGGCGGGGCACTGCAATCGGCGCATTATACGTTGCACTGCGGCAACACGTCGCGGCGCCCGCCCCACCCGCTGAGCCGGCGTCGGCGCCGGAAATCGGCGCCCGTCAGCGGCGCACCGTGATCCCTTGGTCGATCGTCCCGTACATTTCGAGGCTGCCGCCCCCCGCGCCGGCGGCGCCCGCGCCGCCCTGCGCACAGGCCGCGCAGAGGAGCGCGGCCGCCAACAAGCAGAAAATCGTCTTCATCGTTGCATCGTGTCGCATCCGGCGGCCCACTGCCGCCGCGTCGGGTCATTCTACGCGCGCGCGACGGGCGACCGCCGGTCGCGCACCGCCCCGCCGCATCCGACATTTCATCCGAACGCGAAACATCGAATGTGCGCAGCGCCTACACTGCAGTCATTCCGCCTGACGAGACACGACGATGACCGATCAAGACGACCACCACTTTCCAGGCCTGAGCCGGATCGGCGCACTGATCGCCGATCCAGGGCGCGTCGCGATGCTGTGGGTGCTGATGGACGGCAGCGCGCGGCCGGCCGGCGAACTGACGATGATCGCGGGGCTGTCGCCGTCCGCGGCGAGCGCGCACCTCGCGCGCCTGACCGAAGGTGGCCTGCTCGCGCTCGACGTGCGCGGCCGGCACCGCTACTACCGGCTCGCGTCGGCCGACATCGCGGCGTCGCTCGAGGCACTCGCGAACGTGGCCCGCGCGGCCGCGCCGAACCGTCCGGTGCCGCCGCCGTCGCGCACGGTGCCGGCCGAACTGCGCTATGCGCGCACCTGCTACGACCACATGGCCGGCGAGCTCGCGGTCCGCATCTTCGACGGGCTCACCGCGCGCGGCTGGCTGCAGGCGGACGGCGACGCGATCGAGGCCACCGAGCTCGGCACGCAGGCGCTCGCGCGCTGGGGCATCGACGTCGCACAGCAACGCACGCGCCGCCGCCGTTTCGCATGCGGCTGTCTCGACTGGAGCGAGCGCCGCCCGCATCTCGGCGGCGCGCTGGGCGCGGCACTCCTCGACAGCTTCTGCGCGCACGGCTGGATCGAGCGTGCCGCGCGGCCGCGCGTGCTGCGCGTCACCGTGCCCGGACAGCAGATTTTCGACGACTGGCTTACGTCCGCTTGAC
The DNA here is from genome assembly GCF_001522185.1 of Burkholderia sp. RF2-non_BP3. Taxonomy (NCBI): domain Bacteria; kingdom Pseudomonadati; phylum Pseudomonadota; class Betaproteobacteria; order Burkholderiales; family Burkholderiaceae; genus Burkholderia; species Burkholderia sp. RF2-non_BP3. The sequence goes on from NZ_LOSU01000056.1 coordinate 72,908, forward strand.
GCGCACATTGCGACCGGACGACAACGGCGCGCGATGGACAGGTTTTGTTACATCGCGTGCCATTCGACTTACAAAACACCGAGCACTGAAACAGGCCGAGCGGATATTGTGAACTCAACGGCACGAATCGACGCGCCGCGATAACGACGAAGACGCTCATCATGGCCTCCCTGTTCACGCTCAAGCGAACCGCCCGCTGCACGCTGCTCGCGTTCGCCACGCTGGCGACCCTGCCCTCCGCATTCGCGCAAGCGACACAGGCCGCGGCATATGCGGCCGCCGCCCGACAGCCGGGCGGCGATCCGCCGAGCCGCGTCGCCCGGCTCAACTACATGTCGGGTGCCGTGACGACGGAGCCCGCCGGCACCGATACCTGGTCGTACGCCGCCGTGAACCGGCCGCTGACGACCGGCGACCAGCTGTGGAACGATGCCGGCGCGCGCTCGGAGCTGCACATCGGCTCGACCGCGGTGCGTCTCGGCGAATCAACGAGCCTGTCGGTCCTGAACCTCGACGACAACACGACGCAGCTGAAGGTCGGGCTCGGTACCGTGTCGACGCACGTGCGCGATCTGCCGCCGGGCGGAACCTACGAAATCGACACGCCCAATCTCGCGCTCGGCGTCACGGGCCCGGGCGACTATCGCGTCGATGTCGCGCCGAATGGCGAGACGACGACAGTCACCGTCCGCAGCGGCAGCGCGACCGTCTACGGCAGCAACGGGCAGTATCCGCTGTCGCCCGGGCAGCAGGTCGTGTTCACCGGCACCGACCTGCAGGTCGCGCAGCAATCGGCCGCACCGGCCCCCGACGCGCTCGACCAGTGGGCCGCCGGCCGCGATGCGGCCGAGCAGCGCTCGGTGTCGGCCCGCTACGTATCGCGCGACATTCCCGGCTATCAGGACCTCGACGCGAACGGTACTTGGCGCGAAACGCCGAATTACGGCAACGTCTGGGTGCCGAACGACACGCCGGCCGACTGGGCGCCGTATCACGACGGTCACTGGATCTGGCAGGCGCCGTGGGGCTGGACGTGGGTCGACGATGCGCCGTGGGGCTTCGCGCCTTATCACTACGGCCGCTGGGCCTATGTCGACGACAGCTGGGCGTGGGTGCCCGGCCCGATGGTCGTCAGCCAGCCGCCCGTCTACGCGCCGGCGCTCGTCGCGTTCGTGGGTGGAGGCGGCGGTCCCGACTGGAGCGTCGCGCTGACGGTCGGCGGCGTCGCCGCGGCCGGCTGCGCGTGGTTCGCACTCGGCCCGGGCGAACCCTGGCATCCCGGCTGGGGCGGCTGGAGCCCGCATTACTACGATCGCGTGAACCGGAACATCGTGGTCAACAACGTGACGGTCAACAAGACCGTGAACGTGACAAACATCAACAACGTCACCAACATCACGAACATCAACAAGACGTACGTGAACTTCCGGGCGCCGCATGCGATCACGGCCGTGCCGGCATCCGCGTTCGTGCACGGTCAGCCGGTCGCGCACTTCTCGCAGCGCGTCGATCCGCAGCAATGGCGCAATGCGCACGTGATGCCGGGCACCCCCGGGATCGCGCCGGTACGCCAGAGCTTTACCGGCGGACTGCGCACGGCCAGCTACCGCCCGCCGGCGGCGATCGGACAGCACACGTTCGTCGCGACGCGCAATCCGGCGGTGCCGGCTGCATATCGCGACCAGGCGGCCGCGCATCTCGCCCGGCAAGGCGGGCGCGTGCCGGGCGCGGGCGCGCCCGTCGCGAGGACGAACGTGCCGGCCGACTATACGGCTCGCCCGGTGCGCGTTCCGGGCAATCCGAAAGCCGGTGCATGGGCGATGCGCAACGTGCAGCTCGTGAATCCGCACGGTCCCGTCGTGCAACCGGCGCACGCACTGCGCGACGGGCAGCCCGCGCCGGCACAGGCAGAGGCACAGGCCGCACGGCCGGGTGCGCCGATGCCGATCATGCCGAATGGCGTGCGGGCGATGAACGGCGAAGCCCCCAATGCGCCGCGCGTCGCGAACGGCGCCACGCCGCAGGCACCGGGCAATCCGGCTCCGCATCAGGCGCCCGGCGCCGGAAATGGCGTCCCGCACCCGCCGACTGCCGTCAACGCGCCGACCGGGAACGACAACACGCACGCTGCAGCGGCGCCCGCGCCCGCGTGGATGCAGCCGCACACGCCGATGGAGCGTCAGCGCCCGACGCCGCCGACGGCACTCCACGCAGCGGGACAGAATGCCCTGCCGCCCGTGCGCAGTGCGGCGGCGGTCCCGCATCCGGAAGCCGCGCACGGCACGCAACCCGATGCGCGGCAGGAAACGCCGCGCGCGTTACCGCAACCACGGATCGATACGACTGCGCAGATTCCGCAGCCACGTCCGCGTCCTGACTTCGCGGCACCGGCCCAGCATGCGCAGCCGCGGCCCGAGCGGGCGGCCCCGACGCCGCAACCGCGCCCCGAATACGCGCAACCGGCACCGCGGCGCGAGGTCGCGCCGCCGCGCGTGAACGAGTACCGCCCGCCCGCGCCGGCCGTGCACGACATGCCGCGGCCGCAGCCGCAGGCGCCGCGCATGGAGCCGCGGCCGTCGATGCCCGCGCCGCACATGGAACCGCGGTCGCAACCGGCGCCGCACGTCGAGGCGCCGCGCCCGAGCAATCCGCCGCCCGGCGGCCATGAGGAGCGGCACCGCCAGTAACCGCCCGATGAAACGGAAAGGCCCGACCGGCGAATACCGATCGGGCCTTCTTCATTCCATCTGTCGCGGATCGCGTAACCCGCGCCGCCGTCGAACGCCGGGGCTCAGACCGCCATCGGCGCGGTCAATGGCTCATGATGCCGGTAGCCGACGAGCGAGAAGTCGGACGGCTCGATCTGCTCGAGCCATTCGGGTGCATAAACGCCCGTCTTCGCGTAATCCGGCACACGCTCGGCGATCTCGAGCCGCGGGCTGTCGTACGGTTCGCGCGTGAGCTGCTGCTGCAGCATTTCGAGCTGGTTCTCGTAGATGTGCGCGTCACCGATGAAGTACGTGAACCAGCGCGGCGTGTAACCCGTCAGCCGGCCGACGAGCGACAGCAGCGCGGCCCCTTCCGTCAGGTTGAACGGCGTGCCGAGCCCGACGTCGTTGCTGCGGATGTACAGGCACAGCGAAATCTCGCGCTTCGTGACGTTCGGCAGGAACTGGTACAGCAGATGGCACGCGGGCAGCGCGATCTGGTCGAGTACGGCCGGATTCCACGCGTGAAACAGGATGCGGCGATCGGCCGGGTTCTCCATGATCGTGTCGAGACACTGGCGCAACTGGTCGATCGCCTTGTACAGCAGCACCTTCGGCGCACCGTCCTCGTCGAAGCGCGTGACGATCCGGAAACCGCGGCGCGTCGCGTCGGCGATCTGCGCGTCGGCGCCCGCGTCGAGCACCTTGTAGCCGGGCCACTGGCGCCATTGCACGCCGTACACGTCACCCAGGTCGTCGACGCCCTGGCGGTACGGGTTCGCGAGCCACTGCGCGTTGTCGTTCGCGTTCGCGTCCCACACCTTGCAGCCGAGCGCGCGGAAATCGGCCGCGCTGCGCGATGCCCGCAGGAAGCCGACCAGTTCGCCGATCGCGGACTTGAACGCGAGCTTCTTGGTCGTCACGGCCGGGAAACCTTGCTGCAGGTCGAACCGCAGCATCGCACCGGGCATGCTGATGGTGCGGATGCCCGTGCGGTTCTCCTGCCAGGTGCCGGTGTCGAGGATGGTGCGAACGAGGTCGAGGTACTGTTTCATGCGGGTTCCTTCGGCCGCGAGGGCGGCCGTCACCCGCCAATTTTAGCAAGCGTGACGCGGAACCTCCGGCAACGGCGCCGAAAACCCTCCCAGCGGGTCGCTGCGATCGCGCATGCCATGCGCGCACATCAGCCGGTACAACGTGACGCGCGACACGCCGAGTTCGCGCGCCGCATCGGCGAAACGGCCACGGTGGCGCAGCAGCGCCTGCTCGATCGCCTGCCGTTCGGCCGCTTCCCGCGCCTCGGTGAGCGAGACGGGCGCCAGGATCGCGAATTCGTTGAGCTCGAGATCGGCCGCGGTAATCATCCGGCCCTCCGACATCACGATCGCGCGGCGCACGCGATTGATCAGCTCGCGCACGTTGCCCGGCCACGAATAACCGTACAGCGCGGCGATCGCGTCCGGCGAGAAACCGCGCAGACGGCGATGCGCATCGCCCTTGAAACGCTCGAGCATGTGGCGCGCCAGCAGCTCGATGTCCTTGCCGCGCGCGCGCAGCGGCGGCTCCTCGATCTTCAGCACGCACAGCCGATGGAACAGGTCCTCGCGGAACCGCCCGTCGCGCAGCGCCGCTTCCATGTCCACGTGCGTCGCGCAGATCACGCGCACGTCGACCGGCACCGACACATGCGCGCCGAGCCGCTCGATCTTGCCTTCCTGCAGGAATCGCAGCAGGCTCGCCTGGCTCTCGAGCGGCAGGTCGCCGATCTCGTCGAGAAACAGCGTGCCGCCGTTCGCGGCCTCGACACGGCCGATCTTGCGCTGATTCGCGCCCGTAAAAGCACCGCGCTCGTAGCCGAACAGTTCGGCCTGCAGCAGCGTCGACGGAATCGCACCGCAATTGATCGCGACGAACGGCGCCTGCGCGCGCGCCGAGCGCTCGTGGATCGCAACGGCCGTCAGTTCCTTGCCGGTACCCGATTCGCCGGAGATGAACACCGGTGCATCGGTCGTGGCGACGCGCCGTATCGTCCTGAAAAGGCCGAGCATCGCGTCGCAGGTGCCGACCATCTCGCCTTCGGCGCGCCCGGCGCCGACGGGCGACGCCACCGGGTCGGTCAGCGCGACCATGCCGTGCGCATGGCCGATGGTCTCGACGATGCGCGACGCCTCGTACGGCATCGTCACGTAGTCGAAGCAATAGTCGCGAATGAGATGTCGCAGCGTGGCGTCCTGCAACTGCCCACGCCGGGTCGCCGCGATCCAGCCGATTTGCTGGATGCTCAAGCACGTTTCGAGTTCGCGCAGATCCGCGGGCCGAAAACCCGGCGAGAAATCGAGCAGGCCGGCGGTTGCCACGCCGTGCTGCACGACACGCCGCACGTCGCGTGCGCTTTCCGCAAGATCGACGCGCCACCCGCATTCGTCGAAATGCCCGCGCAACGCGTCGTTCGGCTCGCGCGAGAAATAGATCACATGCCGCTGCTCGGCTCCCATATGCCCACCCCGTTCATCAACCGTCTAACGATTGCCGTACACGCCAAGTCACGTGCAAAAGGATCGAACCGGGTCAGCCGAAGCGGCTCGATTCGCCATGCCGATGCGCGGCGGCGACCTGCCTCGCATGATGGCGCTTGTCTCGCGTCCAGTTATTTTTTGGTCACGACGGCTTAGTTATAGGCGCTGAATGCGACAAACCAATTGCAGCGCAAAGGGGCGAGCGGCCGAATCGCTCAATGGTCGACGTTTATCAATCATCTGCACATAGCACACGCGCAGCGACGCGTACCTGCATCGACACACGCGCAAATTTTCATCCTTGAAGCGTTTTGATTGAATCCGCAGTATTCCCAAGCCCCGTCGTTTCACGCCTGAAACATTTCCCGGCGTTTTCGATTGCGATTCATGACGCTCCCCCGCAAATCGCAGACGCGACAACGCTCCTCGCCCGATGGCATGCATTTCGCTGAATGTGCAACGGATCGGAGAAGGCGGCCATGCGAACACTTTTTTCACGGTCTTGCGTGCAGATGACGATAGCGTTTGCGCTCGCGTGCCCGTTCATGCCGGCACGCTCGGAAGAAGGCACGCGGCCCGAACGCGCGATGCTGCTTGCCGATAACGCGCCGCGCATGCAACAGGACAACCGCATCGGTATCGTGCCGATCGCCGCACCCAAACCGCGTTCGTCGGGCAACACATGGGTGACGCTGTGGGACGAGCTCGCCCCGCCTGCTCCGCTGCCGATCCCGATTCCTGTTCCGCTTCCCGGCAACGCACAACATGCGATGGAGGGAAACACCGGAAACCGCATGCATCGATAATCCGCTCACGACGCCACATGCCGCTCAATCGATGAGGATTACAGATCGAATGGGATAAGTCAGGCCGTTTCATGCGGCGTCGATATCTCGACGCGAACCGTTTTTTGTGTCCGTCCCCCGGCGGGCACTCTTTTTATTCAGGACATCACGGCGCAAAGGCCGCACCTCGTCGCCACCGCCGACGAGGCGCGGCGGACCGAAAACCGCCGATGCGCCCGCGCGACCGCATCGATGCGGTCGCGCGCCGCCATTCCGGTAGAATCGGCGCCATTCCGGTTCTCCTCTTCCCCGACCTTCATGACGACGTTGACCCTGATCGTCGCGCGCGCCCGCAACGGCATCATCGGCCGCGACAACCAGTTGCCCTGGAAACTCCCCGAGGACCTCGCGTTCTTCAAGCGCACGACGATGGGCGCGCCGATCGTGATGGGCCGCAAGACCCACGAGTCGATCGGTCGGCCGCTGCCGGGCCGCCGCAATATCGTCGTCACGCGCGACGCAACGCGCCGCTTCGACGGCTGCGACACCGTCACGTCCCTCGCCGATGCGCTCGCGCTCGCCGCGCGCGACGGCGTCGCCGAAGCATTCCTGATCGGCGGCGCACAGCTCTATGCGGAAGGCCTGGAGCTCGCCGACAAGCTGGTCGTCACCGAAATCGACGCGGACTTCGAGGGCGATGCGTCGTTCCCGGCGCCCGATCCCGCGCACTGGCACGAAGTGTCGCGCGACCCGCACCAGGCCGCCGCGCCGAACACGTTCGGCTATGCGTTCGTCGTCTACGCGCGCAAGCGCGGCTGACACGCGGCACACGACAAAAAGCCCGACCGGCGCACCCACGCCGGTCGGGCTTTTCTGTTTCCTGGCGGCCGACGCCGCGCCGTTTACTGCCCGGCGATCGTCATCTGCTCGATCAGCACCGAGCCCGTTTCCTTCGTCCCGCGCACGATCGAATCCGCACCGATCGCGACGATATGCCGGAACATCTCCTGCAACGTGCTCGCGACGGTGATTTCCTCGACCGGATACTGGATCACGCCGTTCTCGACCCAGAAGCCGGCCGCGCCGCGCGAATAATCGCCGGTCACGTAGTTCACGCCCTGCCCCATCAGCTCGGTCAACAGCAGGCCCGTGCCGAGCTTCTTCAGCATCGCGTCGAAATCGTCGCCCGGCTGCGTGTTCGAACTGCGCAGCGCGAGGTTGTGCGAGCCGCCCGCGTTGCCGGTCGTCTGCGTGCCGAGCTTGCGCGCCGAATAGGTCGACAGGAAGTAGCCTTCGACGACGCCGTCGCTGACGACGCTGCGCGCACGCGTGCGCACGCCTTCCTCGTCGAACGGCGCGCTGCCCATCGCACGCGGCACGTGCGGATCCTCGACGACCTGCACGTGCGGCGCGAACACCGGCTTGCCGAGGCTGTCGACGAGGAACGACGTCTTGCGGTACAGCGCGCCGCCGCTGACGGCCTGCACGAATGCGCCGAGCAGGCCGGCCGCGAGCGGCGCCTCGAACAGCACGGGCACCTTGCGGGTGTCGAGACGGCGCGCGCCCATTCGCGCCAGCGCACGCTCGGCCGCATAGCGCCCGACGGCTTCCGGCGCAGCGAGGTCGACCGCGCTGCGCTTCGACGAATACCAGTCGTCCCGCTGCATGTGGCGGCCGGTGCCCGCGATCGGCGCACACGCGATGTAGTGGCGCGAGTACGGGTAGCCGGCGAGGAAGCCGCGCGACGTCGCGAGCACGAACTGCGAATGCTGTGCCGACACGCTCGCGCCTTCCGAGTTGCGGATCTGCGGGCTGACCGCGAACGCGGCGTCTTCCGCGCGGCGGGCGAGCTCGACGGCCTCGTCGGCCGTCAGCGCCCACGGGTGGTAGAGATCGAGGTCGCGCGGGTCGGTTTCGAGCAGTTCGGCCTCGGCGAGGCCGGCCGCGTCGTCCTCGGCCGTGAAGCGCGCGATGTTGTACGCGGCGGCGACGGTATCCTTGATCGCGGCCGGCGAGAAATCCGACGTGCTCGCGTTGCCGCGCTTCTTGCCGATGAACACCGTCACGCCGACCATCTTGTCGCGGTTGTGTTCGATCGTCTCGACCTCGCCGCGGCGCACCGACACCGACAGGCCGTCGCCTTCGGAGATTTCGGTCGCGGCGTCCGTCGCGCCGAGTGCCTTCGCATGGCGAAGGATGTCCGAGGCAATTTCTTTGAGCTGGTCCTGCGTGTGCGGGAAATAGCGCGCTTGTACGTCGAGATTGGCTGCCATCGTCGTGATATCCGGTGGCGGGCGAGCCGCCCGCATGTTCAAAATGTTGCGTATCCCGCGATCATAGCAAGGTCCGGGGCCACATACCGACAAGCTTGGGGTGTCCGCGCCGCGATACAATGCCGCCCATGACACGCAAAACCCGAATCCAGCCGATCGAGCACGCCGACGACGACACCGGCAATGGCTACGATCGCCCCAGCAAATCCCAGTTGAAACGCGAGATGCACGCGCTGCAGGAGCTCGGCCAGGCCCTGGTCGACCTGCCGAAGGACGCGCTCAAGCGCATGCCGATGCCCGAGGACCTCGCCGACGCCGTGCGCGAGGCGCGCCGGATCACCGACCACGAAGGCAAGCGCCGCCAGCTCCAGTACGTCGGCCGCGTGATGCGCTCGCTGACCGACGAGGAAACGGCCGCGCTGCGCACCGCGCTGGACGCCCAGCGAGGCGTGAACAAGGCCGCGACCGCCCGCCTGCACTGGATCGAGCGCACGCGCGAGCAGCTGCTCGCCAGCGACGACGCGCTGACCGAATTCCTCCGCCTGCACCCCGAAGCCGACATCCAGGAAGGCCGCACGCTGATCCGCAACGCACGCAAGGAAGCGCAGCAAGGCAAGCCGCCGCGCTATTTCCGCGAGCTGTTCCAGTGGATCAAGACCGCGAGCGGTACGGACGAGGCCGACGCAGACGAAGCGCCGGACGAAGCCGGAGACGACCATGACGACGAAGCGTAACCACCCGGACGAGCTCGTGGTCGGCCTCGTGTCGATCAGCGACCGCGCCAGCACGGGCGTTTATGAGGACAAGGGCATCCCGGCGCTGCAGGAATGGCTCGCCGGCGCATTGCGCTCGCCGTGGCGCGCCGAAACCCGACTGATCCAGGACGACGCGCCGACGATCTCCGCCACGCTGGCAGAACTCGTCGACGTCGCGGGGTGCGATCTGGTGCTGACGACCGGCGGCACCGGCCCCGCGCGGCGCGACGTGACGCCGGAAGCCACGCTGGCCGTTGCGACGAAGGAAATGCCGGGATTCGGCGAACAGATGCGGCAGATCAGCCTGAATTTCGTGCCGACCGCGATCCTGTCGCGGCAGGTCGCGGTGATCCGCGAGACGGCCGACCACGCGGCGCTGATCATCAACCTGCCCGGCCAGCCGAAGTCGATCCGGGAAACGCTCGAAGGGCTGCGCGACGCCGACGGCAAGTCGACCGTGCCCGGCATCTTCGCGGCCGTACCCTACTGCATCGACCTGATCGGCGGCCCGTACATCGAGACCGACGCCGCGGTGGTCGCGGCGTTCCGGCCGAAGAGCGCGCAACGCGCGCCGCGCTGAGTGCGTGCCGGCTCGCTCAGGCGGCCGGCGCGGACTCGCCTGCCGGCGCCGACGCGGCCGGAATCAGGAAATGCTCGCGGTAATACTTCAGTTCGTCGATCGACTCGTGGATGTCCGCGAGCGCCGTGTGCATCGCGCGCTTCTGGAAGCCCTTGTAGATCGCGGGCTGCCAGCGGCGGCACAGCTCCTTGAGCGTGCTGACGTCCAGGTTGCGGTAGTGGAAGAATCGCTCGAATTCCGGCATCCAGCGCGCCATGAAACGGCGATCCTGGCAGATCGAATTGCCGCACATCGGCGACTTGCCGGGCGATACATACTGCGCGAGAAACGCCTGCAACTGCGCGGCAGCCTCCGCCTCGGTCACGGTCGACGCGCGCACGCGGTCGATCAGGCCCGAGCGGCCGTGCGTCGACTTGTTCCAGTCGTCCATCTTCGCGAGCGTTTCGTCGCTCTGGTGAATCGCGAACACGGGGCCTTCCACCGCGATGTCGAGCGTGGAATTGGTCACGACGACCGCGATTTCGATGATGCGGTCGTTATCCGGGTCGAGGCCCGTCATCTCCATGTCGAGCCAGACGAGGTTCAACTCGTTGCGCACGAGCGCGGGCTGGCTGGCGGAAGCGGCGGTATCGGTCATGAGTCATCCTGGAAAATAGCGGACGGCGCGCGGCGCCGCCCGGGCGGCCGGCATCGCGTGAGCGGGCCCGGTCCGCAAGAACATATAATTCTCGCATAGAACCCTTTGGCGCCTTCGATGTCACCCTTTTCGTTCACCCTGCTGTTCGCGATCGCCGTGCTCGCGATGGTCGTCACCAAGCTGTGGCTCGCGTCGCGGCAGATCCGCTTCGTCGCCGCACACCGCAACGACGTGCCCGCGCAGTTCAGCGCCACCATCCCGCTGACCGCCCACCAGCGCGCCGCCGACTACACGGTCGAGCGCACCCGGCTGGCGATGTTTGAAATCGTCGTCAGCGCGGCCGTGCTGGTCGGCCTTACCCTGCTCGGCGGCGTCGGCGCCCTCGACACGCTGCTGACGGGCTGGTTCGGCCGCGGCTACGGTCAGCAGGTCGCGCTCGTCGCCGTCGTGCTCGCGATCATGGGCGCGATCGACGTGCCGTTCGAGTATTACCGCCAGTTCGGGATCGAACAGCGGTTCGGCTTCAACCGCATGACCAAGCGCCTGTTCTTCACCGACATGCTGAAGAACACGCTGCTCGGCGCCGTGCTCGGCCTGCCGCTGCTGTTCGTCGTGCTGTGGCTGATGAACCAGGCCGGCAGCCTGTGGTGGCTGTGGACCTGGATCGTCTGGGTCGCATTCCAGATGCTCGTGCTGCTGATCTACCCGACCTTCATCGCGCCGATCTTCAACAAGTTCGAACCGCTGAAGGACGAAGCGCTGCGCACGCGCATCGAGTCGCTGATGAAGCGGTGCGGCTTCGCGGCGAAGGGCCTGTTCGTGATGGACGGCAGCCGCCGTTCCGCGCACGGCAACGCGTACTTCACGGGCTTCGGTGCGTCGAAGCGGATCGTATTCTTCGACACGCTGCTCGCGCGGCTGTCCGGCCAGGAAATCGAGGCCGTGCTCGCGCACGAACTCGGCCACTTCAAGCGCCGCCACGTAATGAAGCGGATGCTCGTGTCGTTCGTGCTGAGCCTCGTGCTGCTCGCGCTGCTCGGCTGGCTCGCGCAGCGCACGTGGTTCTATACGGGGCTCGGCGTCACGCCGTCGCTCGACACGAGCAACGCGGGCGCCGCGCTCGTGCTGTTCTTCCTCGCGATCCCCGTGTTCCTGTTCTTCGCGACGCCGTTCAGCAGCCTCACGTCGCGCAAGCATGAATTCGAGGCCGACGCGTTCGCGGCCAGCCAGACCGATGCGCAGGATCTCGTCAGCGCGCTCGTGAAGCTTTACGAGGACAACGCGTCGACCCTCACGCCGGACCCCGTCTACACGGCCTTCTACTACTCGCATCCGCCGGCGTCGCAGCGGATCGACCGCCTGATGCAGCACGCATGAGCCGGCCGACCTCCCGCAAGCCGGCTCCGCGCGCATCGGGCGCGCCGCGTGTCGACGGCCGCGTGATCGCGGCGCACGGCCGCCACTATATCGTCGCGCCCGACGACGGCGGCCCGATGCTGCAGTGCTTCCCGCGCGGCAAGAAAAGCGAGATCGCGGTCGGCGACCGCGTCGTGTACGAACAGGCGTCGGCCGACCAGGGCGTGATCGTCGAGATCGGCGAGCGGCGCAACCTGCTGTACCGTTCCGACCAGTTCAAGTCGAAGCTCTTCGCGGCCAACCTCGATCAGCTGCTGATCGTGCTCGCGACCGAGCCCTATTTCAGCGAGGATCTCCTCGGCCGCGCGCTGATCGCGGCCGAAGCGAATGAACTGAAGCCGCTCGTCGTGCTGAACAAGATCGACGTCGAGGCCGCGCTGCCGGTCGCCCGCGAGCGCCTCGCGCCCTACCGCGCGCTCGGCTACGACGTGCTCGAACTGTCGGTGAAGGGCGCGCCCGACAATGCGCGTGCACAACTGATGCCGCATCTGGCCGGGCATTCGACGATCCTGCTCGGCCAGTCCGGAATGGGCAAGTCGACGCTCGTGAACCTGCTCGTGCCCGATGCCGAAGCCGCGACCCGGGAAATCTCGGCCGCGCTCAACAGCGGCCGTCACACGACGACGTTCACGCGCCTCTACCCGCTCGAAGGCGGCGGCGCGCTGATCGATTCGCCGGGTTTCCAGGAATTCGGCCTCTACCACCTGACGGAAGGCCGCCTCGAGCGCGCGTTCCCGGAATTCCGCCCGCTGCTCGCGGACTGCCGTTTCTATAATTGCCATCATCTGCACGAGCCGGGCTGCGCGATTCTCGAAGCCGTCTCCGACGGCCGCATCTCACCGTCGCGGCATGCGCTTTACGCACAGCTCGTGCACGAGGCAAGCCAGATCGTCCGCTGAGCGCACGGCGGGCAGAAGGCGGCCGGGGGCGCCGGCCCGGCCTTCACCGACAGGAGCCGCGATGCGTTTCAAGGCCCCCAATCTCGCCACCGCGCAGCATTGGGCGAATGTGCTGCAGGCGGCTGGCATCGGCTGCGAACTGCACAACTGCTACGCGACCGGCGCGCTCGGCGGCCTGCCCGCCGACGCTTGCGCCCCCGAGCTGTGGCTCGACGACGAGCGCGACGATGCGCTCGCTCGGCGGCTCCTCGATGCGGCGTCGCATGGCCCGTCGGCCGGCGCCGCTCCGTGGCGCTGCCGTCGATGCGGCGAGGCGCTGGAGGCCCAGTTCACCGCCTGCTGGCAATGCGGCGCCGTACGCGATCCGCTCGACGACTGAGCGAACTGACCTGGCGCATGGCAAAAAGGCCGGCATGAAGCCGGCCTTTTCGTTTCATCGCGCACCTGCGCTGCGGCGTCACGACACCCAGACGGCCAGCGTCAACATCAACAGCAGGATCATCCACAGGATCACGGCGCGCCAAACCAGGCCGACCGCGGACTGCAGCGTGCGCGGCGTGCAATCATCGCCGACCGTCAACGGGCCGCTGTCGCCGACCGCCAACGCGTCGAGACTCGACGGTTCCGCGAGCGGCCCCGCGAGGCGCGCGCCAAGCGCGCCGCTGCCGGCCGCGAGCAGCACGCCGTCGTTCGGGTCGGGCCACTGGCGCGTGTGATTGCGCCACGCGTAGATCGCATCCTCGAAGTTGCCGACGATCGCGAAGCCGAGCGCGGTCAGTCGCGACGGAATCCAGTCGATCACGAAGAACGCGCGCTGCGCGAACGTCGAGAACGCGGCGGTGCGATCGTCGCCCGGCGTCGACCAGCTGCGCGCGAGATATTCGGAGATGCGGTACAGCACGGCACCGGCCGGACCGATGGGCAGCACGTACCAGAAGAACACGCCGAACACGTGGCGATGCGACGCAACGACCGCATGAATCAGCGTATGGCGGACGATTTCGCCGACCGGCATGTCGACCGTGTCGAGGCCCGTCCACTCGTGCAGGATTTCACGCGCGCGCGGCACGTCGTCGTTGTTGAGCGCGAGATGGATATCGGTGAAATAGTGGCTGAACTGGCGGAAGCCGAGCGTGAAATACACGACGACGACGTTCCAGATGAACGCGAGCACGAAGCTCACCTTGAACAGCAGAAAGTAGATCAGCGCGACGATCAGCACCCACGGCAGCACGACTGCAAGCCATGCGAGCACGCCATGCTTTTGCTTGCCGGCGTCGAGGCCATGCGCGACGGTTTCCGCATGAAACTGGAACAGGGCGAACACCGGATTGCTCGGCGACAACGCGCGGACCTGTTCGATGATGAGGGCGAGAAGAACCGAAAAGAAAGTCATGCGTGGCGCCGTCTTCGGAGTTATGTCATTTTTTGCATAACGATAGCACAGCGTAAGCGGCGCATGGCTGCCGACGCGACGGGCCGGCGGCCGGCCGCGTGCGCGGGTTCGGGCCGGATGCTATCCGGCTGCCAAGAAGCGGTACAGATTGCGCAACATGCCGGCAGTTGCGCCCCAGATGAAGTAATGCCCGGCCGATTCGCCGTTCGGATAGGGCATCGCAAAAAAACGACGCTCGCCGCCTTCCCAGCGGAACACGCGCACCTGGTGGTTCGCCGGACTCATCAGGAACGCGAGCGGTACCTCGAAAATCTCGGCAACCTCGAACGTGTCGGCCTGCACGGTAAACGGCGGATGCACGAGCCCCACGATGGGCGTCACGCAGAAGCCGGTCCCCGTCAGGTAGTCGGGCAGCGCACCGAGCACCTCCACCGGTTCGGCGGCCAGTCCGATTTCTTCCTTCGCCTCGCGCAACGCGGTCGCCGTCGCATCGCGATCGAACGGCTCGCGACGGCCACCGGGGAAGCTGATCTGCCCGGCGTGGTCGTTCAGGTGGTCGGCGCGCTGGGTCAGCAGCACGGTGAGGCCGCCCTCGCGAACGACGAGCGGAATCAGGACGGCGGCGCTGCGCGGATCGACGCCCTCCTGCAGCCGTGCCTCTCCGGGCTCGACGCTCCATTCGAGCGTGCGCGCGAAACGCTCGCGCAGCCCGGGCGGGGTCATCAAGCGGGTTTCGATGGACGGCAAGCCGGCGCCAGTGCCTTCGACCGGCAGCACTTCGGGATCAATGATGGGGCGGCGATTCAATGGGGATCTCGAGTTCGTGACGTATCGAGCATATTGTCGCGCCAGAATGAAAAAAGCACCCGGGAGGGTGCTTTTTCCTTACAGCTCTTACTCTTGGGAAGCTGCTGCGGCGCGATCCTTCGACACCAGCTTTTCCTTGATTCGAGCCGACTTGCCCGAACGCTCGCGCAGGTAGTACAGCTTCGCGCGACGCACATCACCGCGACGCTTCACGACGATGCTCGCCAGCAGCGGCGAGTAGGTCTGGAACGTACGCTCGACGCCTTCGCCCGACGAAATCTTGCGGACGATGAAGTTCGAGTTCAGACCACGGTTGCGAATCGCGATCACGACGCCTTCGTACGCCTGAACGCGCTTGCGGTTACCTTCAACCACGTTCACGTTCACGATCACCGTGTCGCCCGGGGCGAATTCGGGGATCGTCTTGCCGGCGAGCGCGCGCTCGATCTCTTCCTGCTCAAGTTTTGCGATCAGATTCATCACTGACTCCTAAAGCCATCTTGTCGGCGTTTGCACCCGCCTGCTTCCAGGCTTGGCCCCGATAGAGGATGGATTCACATCAGGCACCGTGCACGCATGCACGGCACCGCCATTTCCCGCCCGCGCCGCCGCCTCAGGAGGCGTTCTTCGCTTCGCGTGCGAGGTTCGCAAGCCATGCCTCGTCGGCACGGCTCAACAACTTCTCGCGGCGCGCCCGGACGATCAGGTCCGGCCGCTTCCGCAACGTATTCCTCAATGCTTCCTGGCGCCGCCACCGCTCGATCTCGGCATGATGGCCGCCGAGCAGCACGTCCGGCACGCGCATCCCCTCGTATTCCTCGGGGCGCGTGTAATGCGGACAATCGAGCAGCCCGTCGGCGAAGCTGTCCTGCACAGCCGACTGCGCGTCGTTCAGCACGCCGGGCAGCAGGCGCACGACGGCATCCATCATCGCCATCGCCGGCAGTTCGCCGCCGGACAGAACGAAATCGCCGAGGCTGATTTCCTCGTCGACGCACCGGTCGAGCAAACGCTGATCGATCGCCTCGTAGCGGCCGCACAGCACGATGACACCAGGCTCCTGCGCCATTCGCACCGCACGTTCGTGCGTGAACGGTGCACCTTGCGGCGACATCATCACCACACGCGTGCTCGCGACGCCCTGCTCCGCCTGTGCTGCTTTCGCAGCGCCGATCGCGGCCTCGAGCGGCCTGGCCAGCATCACCATGCCCGGACCGCCGCCGTACGGACGATCGTCGACCGTGCGGTAGTTGTCCGTCGTGAAATCACGCGGATTCCAGGTGCGCAGCCCGAAGCGCCCCTGCTTCACGGCCCGGCTGGTGATTCCCCAGTCGGTCAGTGCGCGGAACATTTCGGGAAAGAGCGTGACGACGTCGAACTGCACCGCGCTCTCCGTAACCTGGTTCATTAGTAATCGGCTTCCCAGTCGACGACGATGCGACGTGCCGCCTGATCCACCGTTTTGACGTAGACGCCGACGAACGGAATCAGCCGTTCGTCGGTGGTCGGCCGACCATCCTTGCCGACTGCCGGATACTCGACGCGCATGATCGAATGCACGCCGTTGTCGATCATCCCGCTTACCGTCCCGAGCGCCACCGATTGCTCGTTGACGACCACGAGGCCGATCAGGTCGACCCAATAGAATTCGTCCGCGGCCAATGCCGGGAAATCTTCCCGGCGCACGAACACGCGAAAGCCGCGCAAAGCCATTGCGGCATCGCGGTCGCTGACACCCGCGGTATGCGCGACGACTGTGTCGCCGTGCGTCTTCGACTGCAGGATGCGGGCAGACAAGCGCTCCCCACCCCGTTCCAGCCACCAGCGGCGCGCCTTGAGCAGCGCATCGCCGCCGCGACCGGCGTCTGCATGCGTCGCCACCTTGACCCAGCCTTTCAGGCCATAGGCGTCGACGACCGCCCCGACCTCGACAGCATCGTCGGGCCAGGCTTGTACTGCCTCGAGACTGCCCTGCTCGGCAGCCACACCGGCGCTCGCGACAGTGTCGCGCTCGACCGGCTTGCGGACGAATGCGCCAAATGACGCTCGCCCGCGCTTTGCGTTACCGGAATCGTGACCGGACATCAATGCTCCTTGCAGCCGGCACGACCGGCACACCGCGCCATGTTAGGCAGCCGGTTGCGCCTTTTGCGCTTCCTTCACGAGACGCTGGACGGTCGGCGACAGTTGCGCGCCAACGCCTTGCCAGTACGTCAGGCGGTCCTGAGCGATACGCAGCGACTCGCCCTTCGTGGCGACCGGGTTGTAGAAGCCGACGCGCTCGATGAAGCGGCCGTCACGACGGTTGCGCGAATCGGTAGCGACGATGTTGTAGAACGGGCGCTTCTTCGAGCCGCCGCGAGCCAGACGGATGATAACCATATGAAATCCTTCGGGAAAACCGGGTTCGAAACTACTGAAACGTGCGATTATAGCCGGAAACCAAAGCCACAACAAACACTTACGCGCAAAAATTCCACGGACGCCCTGCACGCCGGGCATACAATCGTCGTGTCCACGACGCTTACCGCCGCCATGCCGCCATCTTGCGTCACCCTGGCGCGCCGCGCGCAGCACCGCCTCGCGGGCTTGCTGACCGGCCTCCTCACCTGCCTCGCAGCCACCGCGGCTTGCGCCGCAACGCCGGCGGACAAACTGGTCGTGCCGCCCGGCTTCCACGTCGACGTGCTGACCGACGCCGTGCCGACCGCCCGCGAAATGGCGTGGTCGCCGCGCGGAATCCTGTATGTCGGCTCGCGGGAAGGCCGCGTGCATGCACTTGTGATGCAGGAGGGCCAGATCACGGCCCGCTACGTGATCGCATCGGGGCTCGACATGCCCGTCGGCGTCGCGTATCGCGACGGCGCGCTCTATATCTCCGCCGTGTCGCGTATTCTGCGCCTCGATCACATCGACGACCGGCTCGCCAGGCCTCCGGCGCCGGCTGTCGTGACGGATACGCTGCCGACCGATCATCATCACGGCTGGAAATTCATCGCATTCGGCCCCGACGGCAAGCTCTACGTGCCGACCGGCGCCCCATGCAACGTGTGCCTCGCCGATCGCGGTCGATACGCGATCATCGCACGCATGAACGCGGACGGCAGCGGCCGGGAAGTGTTTGCCCGCGGCGTGCGCAATACCGTCGGCTTTGCCTGGCACCCCGAGTCGCGCGAGCTGTGGTTCACCGACAACGGGCGCGACTTGATGGGCGACGACGTGCCCGACGACAAGCTGAATCGTGCGCCGCGCGCGGGCCTCGATTTCGGCTTTCCATACTGCCACGGCGGCGACACGCCCGACCCTGAATTCGGCAGCGCCGACGTGTGCCGCCGCTACGCGCCGCCCGTGCTGAAACTCGGCGCGCACGTCGCGGCACTCGGCATGCGCTTCTATACGGGGACAATGTTTCCGGCGTCATATCGCAACAACATCTTCATTGCCGAGCATGGTTCGTGGAATCGCAGCACGAAGGTCGGCTATCGCGTAATGCGCGCGGTCGTGTCGGCCGACGGCAGCCATGCAAGCCAGACACCGTTCATCACAGGCTGGCTGCGCGCGGACGGCACCGTGTGGGGGCGCCCGGCCGACGTCCTGCCGCTGCCGGACGGCTCGCTGCTCGTCAGCGACGACTACGCAGGCGCCATCTACCGCATCACCTATGCGGCACCTTGACGCAGGCAAGGGGTGACCGGGCCCGACCGGGCATCGTAGAATGCGTGCCGGGCCGAGCGCCCCGCGCCGGCCTGCCGGCCGCCCATGCCAACGATAATCCGCCGCCATCCATGTCCAGCAGCACCGCATCGTCCCGTCGCTTCCGCTCCAAGACGCTCACCGCCGCCCTCGCGTTCCTGCTCGGTTCGCTCGGCGCGCACCGCTTCTACCTGTACGGCTTTCGCGACGTGTACGGCTGGGCGCACCTGCTCGCGACAATCGTCGGGATCCCGGGTTTCCTGCTGCTCGCCGCGACCCAGCGCAGTGCCAACCTCGGCTGGTGGCTCGCCGTGCCGGGTGCGATCTCGCTTCTGGCAGCGTTCCTCGCCGCGCTCGTCTACGGCCTGCGCCCCGACGAGAAGTGGGACGCGCAATTCAATGCCGACACAGGCAAGCACAGCCAGTCAGGCTGGACGGTGATCTTCATCGTGATCTTTTCGCTGCTGATCGGTGCGTTCCTGCTGATGACCGCCCTCGCGCTGTCGTTCCAGACGTACTTCGAATCGCAAGTCGAAGCGGCAAAGCAAATCTCGCAGTAAGCGCCAACACGCGTCGGCCGGATCAGAACAGGCTCAGTTGCACGTCGTCACGCGACTTCGTGCCGGTCGCGCCCGCCACCGGGCGCTGCGCCGCCGCCCCGGTCGCCGGCGCACCGCGAAACTGCGACAGATCCAGAATGCCGTTCGCACGCTCGTTCAACCCTAGCCGCTTCACGGCCTGACGGAACCGCTGCCGCAACAGGTCCGCCCAGATTCCCTCGCCCTTCATCCGCTTCGCGAAATCCGAGTCGTAGTCCTTCCCGCCGCGCATGTCGCGCACGCGGTTCATCACGCGCTCCGCGCGATCGGGGAAATGCGCGGAGAGCCAGTTCTTGAACAGCGGCGCGACCTCCCACGGCAGCCGCAGGATGATGTAACTCGCGTGCGTCGCGCCGGCTTCAGCACAAGCTTCCAGCACACGCTCCATGTCCGGCTCGGTGACGAACGGAATCATCGGTGCAATGCTGACGCCCACCGGCACGCCCGCATCGCGCAGCGCGCGGATCGTGCGCAGCCGGCGCGCCGGCGTCGCCGCACGCGGCTCGAGCGTGCGCGCGAGATCGGCATCGAGCGTCGTGATCGTGACCGCGGCCATCACCTGCCCGCGCTCGGCCATCGGGGCCAGCAGATCCAGATCGCGCTCGATCAGGGACGATTTCGTGATCGCCGCGAACGGCAGCCCGTGATCGTGCATTACCTGGATCACGCTGCGCGTGATGCGCAGATCGCGCTCGACCGGCTGGTATGCATCGGTGTTGACGCCGAGCGCGATCGGCTCCGGCACGTAGCGCTTGCGCGAAATCTCGCGCTCGAGCAATTCGGCCGCGTTGACCTTCGCGTAGATGCGACTCTCGAAATCGAGCCCCGGCGACAGACCGAGGTAACTATGGGTCGGCCGTGCAAAGCAGTAGATGCAGCCATGCTCGCAGCCGCGATACGGATTGAGCGACACGCTGAACGGTATGTCCGGCGACTGGTTGTGCGTCAGGATGCTCTTTGCGCGCTCCTCGAACACCTGCGTGCGCAGCGGCGCGGGCAGATCGGCGTCGTCCGATTCGTGTGTCCAGCCGTCATCGACCGCTTCGCGCAGCGCCGTTTCGTATCGCCCCTGGAGGTTGTCGACCGCACCGCGCCCCTTGCGGGGCGCCGGCGGCGCTATCGGAAATTCGTTGTCGGACCGACCGTCCATGCGCTCACCCATTCGCCTGCACCGAATACTGTACATTTATACAGTATTGGGTGCAGCATGCCAAGGGCGGGATTGAGGGACGGGCTGCAGGCAGCAGCCACGGTCATTCGCCGACCGAGATCGTCAGCGTCTCCTTGATTTCTTCCATCACGACATAGCTCTTCGACTGCACCGCGCCGGGCAGCTGCAGCAGGATGTCGCCCAGCAGCTTGCGATAGTCGGCCATTTCACCGATGCGCGCCTTGATCAGGTAATCGAAGTCGCCGGACACGAGATGGCACTCGAGCACCTCGTCGATCTTCATCACTTCGCGCCGGAACTGCTCGAACATGTTGCCGCCCTTGTGGCCGAGCGTGATCTCGACGAATACCAGCAACGCGGCGCCGAGCTGGCCCGGATCGACGCGTGCGTGATAGCCGGTGATGACGCCGTCGCGCTCCATGCGCCGCACGCGTTCGATACACGGCGTGACGGTCAGCCCGACCTGCTCCGCGAGGTCCTTCATCGCCATCCGGCCGTCGTCCTGGAGCAGTTTGAGGATGCGCCGGTCGAGCTTGTCGAGCGAGCGTACTGGCTGGCGTTGCGTTCTCATTTGTTTATGCTGAAAACCTGAAAAATACGATAACAAAACCTGCACATTCGACAATACCATAGCGCAAAAAACTAGATCAGCTAGAGGTTACACGGAGACGCACGTGCGCCCGGCCTCGCCCTGATCCTTCCATCTGGAGCAGCTATGCGAGTCGTCATTCTGGGCAGCGGTGTGGTGGGCGTGGCAAGCGCGTATTACCTCGCGCGCGCCGGTCATGAAGTCACGGTGATCGACCGGGAAGCCGGCCCGGCGCTCGAGACGAGCTTCGCGAACGCAGGTCAGATCTCGCCCGGCTATGCTGCGCCGTGGGCCGCGCCCGGCGTGCCGCTGAAGGCCGTCAAGTGGATGTTCGAGAAGCACGCGCCGCTCGCGATCCGCCTCGACGGCACGCGCTTCCAGCTCCAGTGGATGTGGCAGATGCTGCGCAACTGCACGGCCGAGCGCTATGCAGTCAACAAGGGCCGCATGGTCCGCCTCGCCGAATACAGCCGCGATTGCCTGCAGGCGCTGCGCGCCGATACGGGCATCCAGTACGAAGGCCGCACGGGCGGCACGCTGCAGCTGTTCCGCACGCAGCAGCAACTCGACGGCGCGGCGAAGGATATCGCGGTGCTGCAGGAAGCGAACGTGCCGTTCGAACTGCTGTCGCCGGCCGAGCTCAAGAATGCCGAACCGGCGCTCGCCGCCGTGTCGCACAAGCTGACGGGCGGCCTGCGCCTGCCGGGCGACGAAACGGGCGACTGCCAGTTGTTCACGACGCGCCTCGCGGCGCTCGCGGAATCGCTCGGCGTGAAGTTCCGCTACAACACGCCGATCGACGCGCTGGCGATCGCGGGCGGCAGGATCGCCGGCGTGCAGTGCGGCAGCGAGACGGTGCGCGCGGATGCATACGTCGTCGCGCTCGGGTCGTACTCCACGAACTTCATCTCGAATCTGATGAAGATCCCCGTCTATCCGCTGAAGGGCTATTCGATCACCGCGCCGATCGTCGACGAGACGGCCGCGCCCGTGTCGACGGTGCTGGACGAAACCTACAAGATCGCGATCACGCGTTTCGACCAGCGCATCCGCGTCGGCGGCATGGCGGAGATCGTCGGCTTCGACAAGAACCTGCGTGCCGCGCGTCGCGAGACGCTCGAAATGTGCGTGAACGACCTGTTCCCGGGCGGCGGCGACACGTCGAAAGCAACGTTCTGGACAGGCCTGCGCCCGATGACGCCGGACGGCACGCCGATCGTCGGCCGCACGCCGGTCTCGAACCTGTTTCTGAACACCGGCCACGGCACGCTCGGCTGGACGATGTCGTGCGGGTCGGGCCAACTGCTCGCCGACCTGCTCTCGGGCAAGAAACCGGCAATCCAGGCCGACGACCTGTCGGTGCATCGCTACCTGAAGGACGTGGCCGGCCAGACGCGCCCGGCATACGCATAAGTCGGAACGGTCCGCCGCGACCAAGGCCGGCCCGCATCAACGAAAAAGGCGCCCTCGGGGCGCCTTTTTCATTACAGCGAATGCGTTTCGGGCTCGAAACAGAGCCTCGGCCATCGCACAAAAAAGGGGCGCTCATCGCGCCCCTCGTCTTGCGTACTTGCCGCCGAAGCGTCAAGTCACGCCGTGTCAGCCCAGTTCGTTCACGAGTTCCGGCACGAGCGCGAACAGATCGCCGACGAGCCCGTAGTCGGCCACGCTGAAGATCGGCGCTTCGGGATCCTTGTTGATCGCGACGATCACCTTCGAATCCTTCATGCC
>NZ_LOSU01000057.1:0-204585 GCF_001522185.1 Burkholderia sp. RF2-non_BP3
GACTGCGACTGGGGGCGGGAATCATGCCGGGCCTGGCTGGCCAAAGCCCCAATTATCGGGGCGTAAAGATAGTAACGGGGCGGTGTATGGCTGGCGCGTTTCATGGCAAATCCACGGCAGCTCGAGGCCGCGAGAGCATACCGTTAGCATCCGAATGACGACAGAGAAATTCCCACGGAGCCCTCCGCCGCCGCCCAGTGTCGGGAGGTGACGTCGGTTTGCCTGCTCGATCCCGTCAGACGTCCCCGTGTTGCTTCTGACGAGAGCGAGCTACCAGATTCGAAGGGCATAGGCTTCGTCAACGAGCGAACGAGCTGCGCCACCGAAAAAGCCACGATCTTAGCCATCAACGCGAAATGCATACCGCTCGCGTCGACGCTGGTCGGCACATGAGGTGCACGCGGCGCTCGGATCACCCAGCGCGGAATGCTCGCCCGGTACAAGTCGCGGATCCAATTTTTGCCCTGATCTCGGCACGGCGTGAGCATCGCCGGGGCGGCGAGCAGCCGACGTTGAGGTGCTCGTGTCGGACGTTAGCTTCTCTGGCGCGCGTAGTCCGCAGGAGGCGTTGCATAGGCGTCTCGATCAAAGTCGACGCGGAAGAACCGCCGGTCGACGCCGGATACTTCGCCGCCACCTACAACGCGGCGATGCCAGCGAGCGCGGCCCCGGAGGCAGTCGCGGACGCATGATGTTGAAGATCCCTTCGACCCACCTGATTGCGGCTCGCGGCGACGATGACACCGCCCGGAGCGGTCCGGAAGCTCGACCTGCCCGGACGTCCTGGTGCCGCTGATACGCGACGATTTGCACCCACACCTCTGCCCATCATGTCGGCCACGCGTCACCGTCGCAGCGAACGCGCCGCGGTGCGGCAAGTATCGCGCCGGACCTTCGCGCAGCGGATCAACACATGAGTCGGACTATCGCAGCGAAGCCGCGCTATACGTCCGATATCCGATACGACACTCGGCCCGCTGACCACGGACTTCACCGTTGTTATGTGCCGTGCGAGCTGGCGCGCCTCGTTTGCGCGTCCTGCTTGCGGCATCGTGGTGCCGCCGGAGTGCGACATGGAGGCACCGAAGATCGCGCGAAGGCACGAGAGAAGTCCGGATTTTGAATGAGGCGGGGGAGAGCGGGGGCTCGATCGCGTGAAAGCGGGGCGGTATCGCGCCTGTGTTCTGTCCCCGGGACGGAAAACATGGGCCAAGGGCGATCCCTGTTCTGACGGTTCGATTCCGGCGTGTCGCAGCGGAGGATGCGAGCAGGCACTATATCCGGAACCCGATGTCCGGTGTGTCGGAGCCTCTGCGGATAGCCCGGCTGACCCCGGCCAGACGATGTGCTGACGCGCCACCGTTAAACGGCTTCAGATTGGTCCTGGCGTTTGCCGGATGCCTTTGCAAATCCCTCCGGCATGGAAATTGCGGATTTTTTGCATCTACCCGCTTGGCATTATGCGCGGAAGGCCTTATGATGGCGGTCTTTCGTTTTCAGCGAAGATGCAAATCGATGCTGAAAACGGAGGTCTGACGAAAATGTGGGCGCCGATCGGCGATCCTCTCGTGCTTGCCTCAGCCGGGCGAGCATGGGTGTCGGGTGAGTCGCGCAAGTGGGCTGGAAGAGAATGAAAATAATCTTCCGGATGTGCTTGACAAGAGTGCGATGCACCCCCATAATCGTCAGTTCTCTACGGAGGGGTGCCCGAGTGGCTAAAGGGGGCAGACTGTAAATCTGTTGGCTTACGCCTACGTTGGTTCGAATCCAACCTCCTCCACCAGAACATCAGCGCAGAGAGCGGTAGGGAATCGTTAGTGGCCCGTGCGGGTGTAGCTCAATGGTAGAGCAGAAGCCTTCCAAGCTTACGACGAGGGTTCGATTCCCTTCACCCGCTCCAGTCCGTGTAGTTGAAGCGTAATAGCGCCCATGTGGCTCAGTGGTAGAGCACTCCCTTGGTAAGGGAGAGGTCGGCAGTTCGATCCTGCCCATGGGCACCAGCAGTAAAAAGTCAGTGTCTGTTTGCGCGCGGCGCAACATGTGAAATTCCTTTCGGGAGTTGAAAATGGCCAAGGAAAAGTTTGAGCGGACCAAGCCGCACGTCAACGTTGGTACGATTGGTCACGTTGACCACGGCAAGACGACGCTGACGGCAGCGATCACGACGGTTCTGACGAAGAAGTTCGGCGGCGAAGCGAAGGCCTACGACCAGATCGACGCGGCACCGGAAGAAAAGGCGCGCGGCATCACGATCAACACGGCACACGTCGAGTACGAAACGGCAAACCGCCACTACGCACACGTCGACTGCCCGGGCCACGCTGACTATGTGAAGAACATGATCACGGGCGCAGCGCAGATGGACGGCGCGATCCTGGTTTGCTCGGCAGCAGACGGTCCGATGCCGCAAACGCGTGAGCACATCCTGCTGGCGCGTCAGGTTGGCGTTCCGTACATCATCGTGTTCCTGAACAAGTGCGACATGGTGGACGACGCTGAACTGCTCGAGCTGGTCGAGATGGAAGTTCGCGAACTGCTGTCGAAGTACGACTTCCCGGGCGACGACACGCCGATCGTGAAGGGTTCGGCGAAGCTCGCGCTGGAAGGCGACACGGGCGAGCTGGGCGAAGTGGCGATCATGAGCCTGGCAGACGCACTGGACACGTACATCCCGACGCCGGAGCGTGCAGTTGACGGCGCGTTCCTGATGCCGGTGGAAGACGTGTTCTCGATCTCGGGCCGCGGTACGGTGGTGACGGGTCGTGTCGAGCGCGGCATCGTGAAGGTCGGCGAGGAAATCGAAATCGTCGGTATCAAGCCGACGGTGAAGACGACCTGCACGGGCGTTGAAATGTTCCGCAAGCTGCTGGACCAAGGTCAGGCAGGCGACAACGTCGGTATCCTGCTGCGTGGCACGAAGCGTGAAGACGTGGAGCGTGGCCAGGTTCTGGCGAAGCCGGGTTCGATCACGCCGCACACGCACTTCACGGCTGAAGTGTACGTGCTGAGCAAGGACGAAGGCGGCCGTCACACGCCGTTCTTCAACAACTACCGTCCGCAGTTCTACTTCCGTACGACGGACGTGACGGGCTCGATCGAGCTGCCGAAGGACAAGGAAATGGTGATGCCGGGCGACAACGTGTCGATCACGGTGAAGCTGATCGCTCCGATCGCGATGGAAGAAGGTCTGCGCTTCGCAATCCGCGAAGGCGGCCGTACCGTCGGCGCCGGCGTCGTCGCCAAGATCATCGAGTAAGCCAGTTATTCGTTGATCGACAGTTTTGGGGCTGGCAGCAGCCGGCCCCAACATGGTTTAGGGGTATAGCTCAACTGGCAGAGCGTCGGTCTCCAAAACCGAAGGTTGGGGGTTCGATTCCCTCTGCCCCTGCCAAAAATCGCCACGTGTCCCACGTGGCATTTGTTTTAAGGTGTTATGGCGAATCCATCCGTCGAAACTGTAAATACCTCCGGCGATAAGCTGATGCTGGCCCTGGGCGTATTGCTAGTCTTGGCCGGATTCGTGGGCTTCTTCTGGCTGGCCAACCAGCAGTGGTATGTCCGCGGCGCCGCATTGGCGGTAGGTATCATCGCCGGCGTGGCCGTCGGTCTGATGTCCGTGCCTGGCAAGAGCCTCATCGCATTTGCCAAGGATTCGTACAAGGAAGTCCGCAAGGTCGTTTGGCCCACCCGCAAGGAAGCAACGCAAACCACGCTTGTCGTGTTCGGTTTCGTGCTCGTGATGGCGATTTTCCTCTGGTTGAGTGACAAATCGATCGAATGGGTGATTTTCTCGGCGATTCTGGGTTGGAAATGATATGAGCGATACTCCGGCATCCCCGAGCGGAAAGCGTTGGTACGTCGTGCACGCCTACTCCGGTATGGAGAAGAGCGTGCAGCGCGCGCTTCAGGAGCGCATTGAACGTGCTGGCATGCAGGATAAATTCGGTCAGATCCTGGTTCCGACCGAAGAAGTGGTCGAAGTCAAAGGCGGCCACAAGGCTGTAACCGAACGTCGTTTCTTCCCCGGCTACGTGCTGGTGGAAATGGAGATGACGGACGAAACGTGGCACCTCGTGAAGAACACGGCGAAGGTCACGGGTTTCGTCGGCGGTGCGCGTAACCGCCCGACCCCGATTTCCCCGAAGGAAGTCGAAAAGATCATGTCGCAGATGCAGGAAGGCGTCGAGAAGCCGCGCCCGAAGACCCTGTTCGAAGTTGGCGAGATGGTGCGTGTCAAGGAAGGCCCGTTCACGGACTTCAACGGCACTGTCGAGGAAGTCAACTACGAAAAATCGCGCGTGCGTGTGTCGGTCACTATCTTTGGCCGCTCTACCCCGGTCGAACTCGAGTTCGGCCAGGTCGAAAAAGTTTGATCCCGATTCGGTGGGCAGCCTCGGCTGCCCACCTTCGCGCTTACGGCTCGCGTTATGGCCGTTGAGGAGCGTCAGTAGCCAACGGCGAACGCGCGTTATCACTCACCGAACGCCGTCTGGCGTTCCAACGAGGTTTACAAATGGCAAAGAAGATTGTCGGCTTTATCAAGCTGCAGATTCCTGCAGGTAAAGCCAACCCGTCGCCGCCGGTTGGTCCGGCACTGGGCCAGCGCGGCCTGAACATCATGGAGTTCTGCAAGGCGTTCAACGCGCAGACTCAAGGCATGGAGCCGGGTCTGCCGGTGCCGGTGGTCATCACGGCATACGCTGACAAGAGCTTCACGTTCGTGATGAAGACGCCGCCGGCGACCGTCCTGATCAAGAAGGCGGCGAAGGTGGACAAGGGCTCGAGCAAGCCGCACACCGACAAGGTCGGTTCGATCACGCGCGCTCAAGCCGAAGAAATCGCGAAGACCAAGATGCCGGACCTTACGGCAGCTGATCTGGACGCAGCCGTTCGCACCATCGCTGGTAGCGCACGCTCGATGGGCATCACTGTGGAGGGCGTGTAAATGGCTAAGATCTCCAAGCGCCGTCAGGCATTTGCCGCCAAGGTCGACCGTCAGAAGCTGTACGCGATCGAAGACGCACTGGCACTCGTGAAGGAATGCGCGAGCGCGAAGTTCAACGAATCGATCGACGTCGCAGTCCAGCTCGGCATCGACGCGAAGAAGTCGGACCAAGTCGTTCGTGGTTCGGTCGTTCTGCCGGCAGGTACGGGCAAGTCGGTTCGCGTTGCCGTGTTCGCACAAGGCGACAAGGCCGAGCAGGCTCGTGCAGCAGGCGCGGAAATCGTCGGTATGGAAGACCTGGCTGAGCAGATCAAGGCTGGCCAGATGGACTTCGACATCGTGATCGCTTCGCCGGACACGATGCGTATCGTCGGTACGCTCGGTCAGATCCTCGGCCCGCGCGGCCTGATGCCGAACCCGAAGGTCGGCACGGTCACGCCGGACGTCGCGACTGCAGTCAAGAACGCGAAGGCTGGTCAGGTGCAATTCCGTGTCGACAAGGCCGGTATCATCCACGCGACCATCGGCCGTGCATCGTTCGAATCGACCGCACTGCGTTCGAACCTGTCGGCACTGATCGAAGCGCTGCAGAAGGCCAAGCCGGCAACGAGCAAGGGCGTCTACCTGCGCAAGATCGCACTGTCGAGCACGATGGGTGTCGGCGTGCGTGTCGACCAGGCTACGCTGGCAGCACAGTAAGCAAGTATTCGGGCCGCTTCGTTCGCGAAGCGGCCTACATGGGCTTTGGGCGGTTGTTCGTGCAGCAGGGCGGGCAACCGGTTATCAAAGACCGTTGGTGGGGCGCAGCAGGCAGGCGATCCCTTAATTCAAGCCAACGCAGATGGCGAACCCGAAAAAGTTTTGCAGTGGTGAAGCCGCAGGTCGTGAAGCGATTCACGGCGTGAGGTGGAAATACTCCTAACGAGGTCGGACGCCGTTGTTGAACGAGGTACGTGAGGTTTCGTGCCGAACGTATCGTTTCTGGAGGCTAACCGTGCCGCTTAATAGAGAAGACAAGCAAGCCGTCGTCGCTGAGGTTGCCGCGCAAGTCGCGAAGGCCCAGACCGTTGTGCTGGCTGAGTATCGTGGAATTGCGGTTGGCGATCTGACCAAGCTGCGCGCGAAAGCGCGTGAGCAACAGGTTTACCTGCGCGTGTTGAAGAACACGCTGGCGCGTCGCGCTGTTGAAGGTACGCCTTTTGCTCCGCTGGCAGAGCAGATGACTGGCCCCCTGATCTACGGCATCTCGGAAGATGCAATTGCTGCTGCTAAGGTCGTCAACGACTTCAGCAAGAGCAATGACAAGTTGGTCATCAAGGCTGGTTCGTTCGATGGCAAGGTGATGGA
Organism: Burkholderia sp. RF2-non_BP3; assembly: GCF_001522185.1. Lineage (NCBI taxonomy): Bacteria > Pseudomonadati > Pseudomonadota > Betaproteobacteria > Burkholderiales > Burkholderiaceae > Burkholderia > Burkholderia sp. RF2-non_BP3. The sequence continues at coordinate 6,293 of NZ_LOSU01000057.1, forward strand.
CAAGGCTGGCGTGCAAGCGCTGGCAAGCATCCCGAGCCGTGAAGAACTGCTCTCGAAGCTGCTGTTCGTTATGCAATCGCCTGTTTCGGGCTTCGCGCGTGCTCTTGCCGCGCTGGCCGAGAAGAAGCAAGCAGAAGCTGCGTAATCGAGCGTGCATCAGCGTCACTGATCGCTGGCTGTATCCGAATTCAATTTAGGAGTATTTCAAATGGCAATCGCAAAAGAAGACATCCTGGCAGCAGTCGAAGGGATGACCGTTCTGGAACTGAACGAACTGGTCAAGGCATTCGAAGAGAAGTTTGGCGTGTCGGCAGCTGCAGTGGCAGTCGCTGGCCCGGCAGGCGGCGGCGCTGCTGCTGCTGCAGAAGAGAAGACCGAATTCACGGTCGTCCTGGCTGAAGCAGGCAGCAACAAGGTTGCAGTCATCAAGGCAGTTCGCGAACTGACGGGCCTGGGCCTGAAGGAAGCGAAGGACGTCGTTGACGGCGCACCGAAGGCTGTCAAGGAAGGCGTCGACAAGGCTGCTGCTGAAGAAGCCAAGAAGAAGCTGGAAGAAGCAGGCGCGAAGGTCGAAGTCAAGTAAGTTTCGACGCGCTGTGCGAAGGCTGGCGGTATTTTCACCGCCGGCCTTTTTGTGCTTTGTGGGGACGTTATTCTGGCACTCATTCGGGAGCCCGAATAATCGGCCCCAGAAGCCAAAGAAAACCGCCGAATCGTAAGCGATGGTCGCGATCGGCGTTTCTCTTTGTCTTCTGAAGCGACTGCAGAAGGCAAGTTTGGTCGGGTAGCGGGCAACACAGGCATCCGCTGCCGTCAGCCAGCGGTTGGTAGCGGCCAACCACCAAGCTTCTCGGCTCGTTCAAGCCATCGGGCGGCCATCGGGTCTCAGTCGGTGAACACTCGGGTTCGAAACGTCCAGGTATCCCGCCTCGACAGCACCCGCCGTGATTCGGAGATCGTATGCAATATTCCTTCACCGAGAAGAAGCGCATTCGCAAGAGTTTCGCGAAGCGCCCCATCGTTCACCAAGTTCCGTTCTTGCTGGCCACCCAGCTTGAATCATTCAGCACGTTTCTGCAAGCTGATGTGCCTGGCACGCAACGCAAGCCTGAAGGTTTGCAAGCCGCATTCACATCGGTATTTCCCATTGTTTCGCACAACGGCTTCGCGCGCCTCGAGTTCGTGAGCTATGCGTTGTCCGCGCCGGCATTCAACATCAAGGAATGCCAGCAGCGTGGCCTGACGTACTGCTCCGCGCTGCGCGCGAAGGTCCGCCTCGTCATCCTCGACAAGGAATCGCCGAACAAGCCGGTCGTCAAGGAAGTGAAGGAGCAGGAAGTGTACATGGGCGAAATTCCGCTCATGACGCCGACGGGCTCGTTCGTCATCAACGGCACCGAGCGTGTCATCGTCTCGCAGCTGCACCGTTCGCCGGGCGTGTTCTTCGAACACGACAAGGGCAAGACGCACAGCTCGGGCAAGCTGCTGTTCTCGGCACGGATCATTCCGTACCGCGGCTCGTGGCTCGACTTCGAATTCGATCCGAAGGACATCCTGTACTTCCGCGTCGACCGTCGCCGCAAGATGCCGGTCACGATCCTGCTGAAGGCCATCGGCCTCACGCCGGAACAGATCCTCGCGAACTTCTTCGTGTTCGACAACTTCACGCTGATGGACGAAGGCGCGCAACTCGAGTTCGTGCCCGAGCGCCTGCGTGGTGAAGTCGCGCGCTTCGACATCACGGATCGCGACGGCAAGGTCATCGTCCAGAAGGACAAGCGGATCAACGCGAAGCACATTCGCGACCTCGAAGCCGCGAAGACCAAGTACATCTCGGTGCCGGAAGACTATCTGCTCGGCCGCGTGCTGGCGAAGAACGTCGTCGACGGCGACACCGGCGAAGTGATCGCGACCGCGAACGACGAAGTCACGGAAAGCGTGCTCGAGAAGCTGCGCGAAGCGGGCATCAAGGACATCCAGACGCTCTACACGAACGATCTGGATCAGGGTCCGTACATCTCGTCGACGCTGCGTGTCGACGAAACGACTGACAAGACGGCCGCGCGCATCGCGATCTACCGCATGATGCGTCCGGGCGAGCCGCCGACCGAAGAAGCGGTCGAGGCGCTGTTCAACCGTCTGTTCTACAGCGAAGAAGCGTACGACCTGTCGAAGGTCGGCCGTATGAAGTTCAATCGCCGCGTCAGCCGTGACGAGATCACCGGCCCGATGACGCTGCAGGACGACGACATCCTCGCGACGATCAAGATCCTCGTCGAACTGCGCAACGGCAAGGGCGAAGTGGACGACATCGACCACCTCGGCAACCGTCGCGTGCGTTGCGTCGGCGAACTGGCGGAAAACCAGTTCCGCGCGGGTCTCGTGCGTGTCGAACGCGCGGTCAAGGAACGCCTCGGCCAGGCCGAAAGCGAAAACCTGATGCCGCACGACCTGATCAACTCGAAGCCGATTTCGTCGGCGATCCGCGAGTTCTTCGGTTCGTCGCAGCTGTCGCAGTTCATGGACCAGACCAACCCGCTGTCGGAAATCACGCACAAGCGCCGTGTTTCCGCACTGGGCCCGGGCGGTCTGACGCGCGAACGCGCAGGCTTCGAAGTTCGTGACGTGCACCCGACCCACTATGGCCGCGTGTGCCCGATCGAAACGCCGGAAGGTCCGAACATCGGTCTGATCAACTCGCTCGCACTGTACGCGCACCTGAACGAGTACGGCTTCCTCGAGACGCCGTACCGCAAGGTCGTGGACAGCAAGGTGACCGACCAGATCGACTACCTGTCGGCGATCGAGGAAGGCCGCTACATGATCGCGCAGGCGAACGCCGCGATCGACGAGAACGGCACGCTGGTCGACGAACTCGTGTCGTCGCGTGAAGCCGGCGAAACGATGATGGTCACGCCGGACCGCATCCAGTACATGGACGTCGCGCCGTCGCAGATCGTGTCGGTTGCCGCTTCGCTGATCCCGTTCCTCGAGCACGACGACGCGAACCGTGCACTGATGGGTTCGAACATGCAGCGTCAGGCCGTGCCGTGTCTGCGTCCGGAAAAGCCGGTCGTCGGTACGGGCATCGAGCGTACCTGCGCGGTCGACTCGGGCACGACGGTTCAGGCGTTCCGCGGCGGCGTCGTCGACTATGTCGACGCAGGCCGTATCGTGATTCGCGTGAACGACGACGAAGCGGTCGCAGGTGAAGTCGGCGTCGACATCTACAACCTGATCAAGTACACGCGTTCGAACCAGAACACGAACATCAACCAGCGTCCGATCGTGAAGATGGGCGACAAGGTTTCGCGCGGCGACGTGCTGGCCGACGGCGCCTCGACGGACCTGGGCGAGCTCGCGCTCGGCCAGAACATGCTGATCGCGTTCATGCCGTGGAACGGCTACAACTTCGAGGACTCGATCCTGATCTCGGAGAAGGTCGTGGCCGACGATCGCTACACGTCGATCCACATCGAAGAGCTGAACGTCGTTGCACGCGACACGAAGCTCGGGCCGGAAGAAATCACGCGCGACATCTCGAACCTGGCGGAAGTCCAGCTCGGCCGTCTCGACGAATCGGGCATCGTGTACATCGGTGCGGAAGTCGAAGCGGGCGACGTGCTGGTCGGCAAGGTCACGCCGAAGGGCGAGACCCAGCTGACGCCGGAAGAGAAGCTGCTGCGCGCGATCTTCGGCGAGAAGGCTTCGGACGTGAAGGACACGTCGCTGCGCGTGCCGTCGGGCATGAGCGGTACCGTGATCGACGTCCAGGTGTTCACGCGTGAAGGCATCCAGCGCGACAAGCGTGCGCAACAGATCATCGACGACGAACTGAAGCGCTACCGTCTCGACCTGAACGACCAGCTGCGCATCGTGGAAGGCGACGCGTTCCAGCGTCTCGCACGGATGCTGGTGGGCAAGGTCGCGAACGGCGGTCCGAAGAAGCTCGCGAAGGGAACGAAGATCGACCAGGCTTACCTGGAAGATCTCGACCACTATCACTGGTTCGACATCCGCCTCGCGGACGACGAAGCAGCGGCATCGCTCGAAGCGATCAAGAACTCGATCGAAGAAAAGCGTCACCAGTTCGATCTCGCGTTCGAAGAGAAGCGCAAGAAGCTCACGCAAGGCGACGAACTGCCGCCGGGCGTGCTGAAGATGGTCAAGGTGTACCTCGCGGTGAAGCGCCGCCTGCAGCCTGGCGACAAGATGGCAGGCCGCCACGGTAACAAGGGTGTCGTGTCGAAGATCGTCCCGATCGAAGACATGCCGTACATGGCCGATGGCCGTCCGGCAGACGTCGTGCTGAACCCGCTCGGCGTGCCGTCGCGGATGAACGTGGGTCAGGTTCTGGAAGTGCACCTCGGCTGGGCCGCGAAGGGCCTCGGCTGGCGTATCGGCGAAATGCTGCAGCGTCAGGCGAAGATCGAGGAACTGCGCGTGTTCCTGACGAAGATCTACAACGAGTCGGGCCGCCAGGAAGACCTGGAAAGCTTCACCGACGACGAGATCCTCGAACTCGCGAAGAACCTGCGCGAAGGCGTGCCGTTCGCAACGCCGGTGTTCGACGGTGCGACCGAGGAAGAAATGGGCAAGATGCTCGACCTCGCGTTCCCGGACGACATCGCGGAACAGCTCGGCATGAACCCGTCGAAGAACCAGGTCCGCCTGTACGACGGCCGCACGGGCGAGATGTTCGAACGTCGCGTGACGCTGGGTTACATGCACTACCTGAAGCTGCACCACCTGGTCGACGACAAGATGCACGCGCGTTCGACCGGCCCGTACTCGCTCGTCACGCAGCAGCCGCTGGGTGGTAAGGCGCAGTTCGGTGGTCAGCGTTTCGGTGAAATGGAAGTGTGGGCACTCGAAGCGTACGGCGCGTCCTACGTGCTGCAGGAAATGCTGACGGTGAAGTCGGACGACGTGACCGGCCGGACGAAGGTTTACGAGAACCTCGTGAAGGGCGATCACGTGATCGATGCAGGCATGCCGGAATCCTTCAACGTGCTCGTGAAGGAAATCCGCTCGCTCGGTATCGACATCGATCTCGACCGCAATTAATCGGACTACGGAGAGAAAGCAATGAAAGCTCTGCTCGATCTATTCAAGCAAGTCCAACAGGAAGAAGTTTTCGACGCGATCAAGATCGGTCTGGCCTCGCCGGACAAGATCCGTTCGTGGTCGTTCGGTGAAGTGAAGAAGCCGGAGACCATCAACTACCGTACGTTCAAGCCGGAACGCGATGGTCTCTTCTGCGCGAAGATCTTCGGGCCGATCAAGGACTACGAGTGCCTGTGCGGCAAGTACAAGCGTCTGAAGCACCGCGGCGTGATCTGCGAGAAGTGCGGCGTCGAAGTGACGCTGGCGAAGGTGCGTCGTGAACGGATGGGCCACATCGAGCTGGCCTCGCCGGTCGCACACATCTGGTTCCTGAAGTCGCTGCCGTCGCGTCTGGGCATGGTGCTCGACATGACGCTGCGCGACATCGAACGCGTGCTGTACTTCGAAGCATACGTGGTGATCGAACCGGGCATGACGCCGCTGAAGGCGCGGCAGATCATGACCGAAGAGGATTACTACAACAAGGTCGAGGAATACGGCGACGAATTCCGTGCCGAAATGGGCGCGGAAGGCGTGCGTGAACTGCTGCGTGCGATCAACATCGACGAGCAGGTCGAGACGCTGCGCACCGAGCTGAAGAACACCGGCTCGGAAGCGAAGATCAAGAAGTACGCGAAGCGCCTGAAGGTCCTCGAGGCATTCCAGCGCTCGGGCATCAAGCCCGAGTGGATGATCCTCGAAGTGCTGCCGGTGCTGCCGCCGGAACTGCGTCCGCTCGTGCCGCTGGACGGCGGCCGTTTCGCGACGTCGGACCTGAACGACCTGTATCGCCGCGTGATCAACCGTAACAACCGGTTGAAGCGTCTGCTCGAGCTGAAGGCCCCTGAAATCATCGTCCGCAACGAAAAGCGGATGCTGCAGGAAGCCGTCGACTCGCTGCTCGACAACGGTCGTCGCGGCAAGGCGATGACGGGCGCGAACAAGCGTCCGCTGAAGTCGCTCGCCGACATGATCAAGGGCAAGGGCGGTCGTTTCCGTCAGAACCTGCTGGGCAAGCGCGTCGACTACTCGGGCCGTTCGGTCATCGTGGTCGGCCCGACGCTGAAGCTGCACCAGTGCGGTCTGCCGAAGCTGATGGCGCTCGAGCTGTTCAAGCCGTTCATCTTCAACAAGCTGGAAGTGATGGGCGTCGCGACGACCATCAAGGCTGCGAAGAAGGAAGTCGAGAACCAGACGCCGGTGGTGTGGGACATCCTCGAAGAGGTGATCCGCGAGCACCCGGTGATGCTGAACCGTGCGCCGACGCTGCACCGTCTCGGTATCCAGGCGTTCGAGCCCGTGCTGATCGAAGGCAAGGCGATCCAGCTGCACCCGCTCGTCTGCGCGGCGTTCAACGCCGACTTCGACGGTGACCAGATGGCCGTTCACGTGCCGCTGTCGCTCGAAGCGCAGATGGAAGCGCGCACGCTGATGCTGGCGTCGAACAACGTGCTGTTCCCGGCCAACGGCGATCCGTCGATCGTGCCGTCGCAGGATATCGTGCTGGGTCTGTACTACGCGACCCGCGAAGCGATCAACGGCAAGGGCGAAGGCCTGTCGTTCACCGGCGTGTCGGAAGTGATCCGTGCGTACGAGAACAAGGAAGTCGAGCTGGCATCGCGCGTCAACGTGCGGATCACCGAAATGGTCCGCAACGAAGACACGTCGGAAGGCGCGCCGCAATTCGTGCCGAAGATCTCGCTGTACGCGACGACCGTCGGTCGCGCGATCCTGTCGGAGATCCTGCCGCACGGCCTGCCGTTCTCGGTGCTGAACAAGCCGCTGAAGAAGAAGGAAATCTCGCGCCTGATCAACACCGCGTTCCGCAAGTGCGGTCTGCGTGCGACGGTCGTGTTCGCCGACCAGCTGATGCAGTCGGGTTTCCGCCTCGCGACGCGCGCCGGCATTTCGATCTGCGTGGACGACATGCTCGTGCCGCCGCAGAAGGAAACGATCGTCGGCGACGCCGCGAAGAAGGTGAAGGAGTACGACCGCCAGTACATGTCGGGTCTCGTCACCGCGCAGGAACGCTACAACAACGTGGTCGACATCTGGTCGGCGACGTCGGAAGCGGTCGGCAAGGCGATGATGGAGCAGCTGTCGACGGAGCCGGTGACGGACCGCGACGGCAACGAGACGCGCCAGGAGTCGTTCAACTCGATCTACATGATGGCCGACTCGGGCGCCCGGGGTTCGGCGGTGCAGATTCGTCAGCTGGCCGGTATGCGCGGCCTGATGGCGAAGCCGGACGGCTCGATTATCGAGACGCCGATTACCGCGAACTTCCGCGAAGGCCTGAACGTGTTGCAGTACTTCATCTCGACCCACGGTGCACGTAAGGGTCTGGCTGATACGGCACTGAAGACGGCAAACTCGGGTTACCTGACCCGTCGTCTCGTCGACGTCACGCAGGATCTGGTGGTGGTCGAGGACGATTGCGGCACGTCGAACGGCGTGGCGATGAAGGCGCTGGTCGAAGGCGGTGAAGTCGTCGAGGCACTGCGCGACCGTATCCTCGGCCGCGTCGCGGTCGCGGACGTCGTGAACCCGGAAACGCAGGAAACGCTGTACGAATCGGGCACGCTGCTCGACGAAACGGCGGTCGAGGAAATCGAACGCCTCGGCATCGACGAAGTGCGCGTGCGCACGCCGCTGACCTGCGAAACGCGTTATGGTCTGTGCGCGGCCTGCTACGGCCGTGACCTCGGCCGCGGCTCGCTCGTGAACGTCGGCGAAGCAGTCGGCGTGATCGCGGCACAGTCGATCGGTGAACCGGGCACGCAGCTGACGATGCGTACGTTCCACATCGGTGGTGCGGCATCGCGTGCGGCAGTGGCGTCGTCGGTCGAAGCGAAGAGCAACGGTATCGTGCGTTTCACGGCGACGATGCGTTACGTCACCAACGCGAAGGGCGAGCAGATCGTCATCTCGCGTTCGGGCGAGGCGCTGATCACCGACGATATCGGCCGCGAGCGCGAACGTCACAAGATCCCGTACGGCGCGACGCTGCTGCAGCTCGACGGCGCGGCGATCAAGGCCGGCACGCAGCTGGCGACGTGGGACCCGATGACGCGTCCGATCATCACCGAGTACGGTGGTACGGTGAAGTTCGAGAACGTCGAGGAAGGCGTGACCGTCGCGAAGCAGATCGATGACGTGACCGGCCTGTCGACGCTGGTCGTGATCGACGTGAAGCGTCGCGGTTCGCAAGCTTCGAAGAGCGTGCGTCCGCAGGTGAAGCTGCTCGACGCGAACGGCGACGAAGTGAAGATCCCGGGCACGGAACACGCGGTGCAGATCGGCTTCCAGGTCGGCGCACTGATCACCGTGAAGGACGGCCAGCAAGTGCAGGTGGGTGAAGTGCTCGCACGTATCCCGACCGAAGCGCAGAAGACGCGTGACATTACCGGCGGTCTGCCGCGGGTGGCGGAACTGTTCGAAGCGCGTTCGCCGAAGGATGCCGGCATTCTCGCGGAAGTCACCGGCACGACGTCGTTCGGCAAGGACACGAAGGGCAAGCAGCGTCTCGTCATCACGGACCTCGAAGGCAATCAGCACGAGTTCCTGATCGCGAAGGAAAAGCAGGTGCTGGTCCACGATGCTCAGGTCGTCAACAAGGGCGAAATGATCGTGGACGGCCCGGCCGATCCGCACGACATCCTGCGTCTGCAGGGTATCGAGGCGCTGTCGCGCTACATCGTCGACGAAGTGCAGGACGTGTATCGTCTGCAGGGCGTGAAGATCAACGACAAGCACATCGAGGTGATCGTTCGCCAGATGCTGCGTCGTGTGCAGATCACCGACAACGGTGATACGCGCTTCATCCCGGGCGAACAGGTCGAGCGTTCCGACATGCTGGACGAGAACGATCGCATGATCGCCGAGAACAAGCGTCCGGCGTCGTACGACAACGTGCTCCTCGGTATCACGAAGGCGTCGCTGTCGACCGACTCGTTCATCTCGGCGGCATCGTTCCAGGAAACGACCCGCGTGCTGACCGAAGCGGCGATCATGGGCAAGCGCGACGATCTGCGCGGTCTGAAGGAAAACGTGATCGTCGGCCGTCTGATCCCGGCCGGTACGGGTCTCGCGTTCCACAAGGCACGCAAGGCGAAGGAAATGTCCGACCGCGAGCGTTTCGATCAGATCGCAGCGGAAGAGGCATTCGACTTCGGCACGCCGAGCGCGCCTGCGGAAGAGCCGCAACACCCGGCAGCCGAATAAGCACGGGCGGCGCGAGCCGCCTCACGTTGCGTATTCGCTGTCGTCGAAACCGCCCGGTCCGCCGGGCGGTTTTTTTTATCCGTCGTTCACGTGCATGACGGGCTTGCCGCATGCTTGCGCAGGCCCGTCATGCGCGCGAACGAACTCGGTCGATTGGCCAACGTTGCACGATTCGCCGCGCGCTGCGCGAGCGGGTTGTTAAAATCGCGGTCATCGTTCCGCCGTCCTCGTTCTCATCATTCATGTCCCGCGCCCTCGAAATCCTCGACGAAGTCTTTGGTTATTCCGCATTTCGCGGCCAGCAGGGCGAGATCGTCGAACATGTCGCCGGCGGCGGCGATTGCCTCGTGCTGATGCCGACGGGCGGCGGCAAGTCGCTGTGCTACCAGATTCCGGCGCTGCTGCGTCGCGAAGCCGGGCAGGGCGCCGGCATCGTGGTATCGCCGCTGATCGCGCTGATGCAGGACCAGGTCGCCGCGCTCAGCGAAGTCGGCGTGCGCGCGGCCTACCTGAACTCGACGCTGTCGGGCGCCGAGGCCGCGGCGACCGAGCGCGCGCTGCGCGAGGGCGAGATCGACCTGCTGTACGTCGCGCCGGAGCGTTTGATGACCGGGCGCTTCCTCGACCTGCTCGAGCGCGCGAAGATCGGCCTGTTCGCGATCGACGAGGCGCATTGCGTGTCGCAGTGGGGGCATGACTTCCGTCCCGAATACATCCAGCTGTCGGTGCTGCACGAGCGTTTCCCGTCGGTGCCGCGCATCGCGCTGACGGCCACCGCCGACGCGATCACGCGAGACGAGATCATCCATCGCCTCGCGCTCGACGATGCGCGCGTGTTCGTGTCGAGCTTCGACCGGCCGAACATCCGCTACCGGATCGTCGAGAAGGACAACGCGCGCGCGCAGCTGCTCGACTTCATCCGCGCCGAGCACACGAACGCGGACGGCACGACCGACGCGGGCGTCGTCTACTGCCTGTCGCGCCGCAAGGTCGAGGAAACGGCCGAATGGCTGAAGGCACAGGGCGTGCGCGCGCTGCCGTATCACGCGGGGATGGAGTTCGAGGTGCGACAGAAGCACCAGGAAATGTTCCAGCGCGAGGAAGGCATCGTGATGTGCGCGACCATCGCGTTCGGCATGGGCATCGACAAGCCGGACGTGCGCTTCGTCGCCCATCTCGATTTGCCGAAGAGCGTCGAAGGCTACTACCAGGAAACCGGCCGCGCGGGCCGCGACGGGATGCCGGCGAACGCATGGATGGCGTATGGGCTCGGCGACGTCGTCCAGCAGCGCAAGATGATCGACGAGTCCGATGCTGACGACGCCCACAAGCGCGTGCAGACGTCGAAGCTCGATGCGCTGCTCGGGCTGTGCGAGACGATCTCGTGCCGGCGTGTGCGGCTTCTGAACTACTTCGGCGAGGCGAGCCAGCCGTGCGGAAACTGCGACACGTGCCTCGAGCCGCCTGATTCGTGGGACGCGACGCGCGAGGCGCAGATGGCGCTGTCGTGCGTATTCCGCGCGCAGCGCGCGAGCGGCTTCAATTTCGGCTCGAGCCATCTGATCGAGATCCTGCGCGGCGGCCGCACCGAGAAGGTGCTGCAGCGCGGCCACGACCAGCTCAGTACGTTCGGCATCGGCGCGTCGCTGTCCGAGCCCGAGTGGCGCGCGATTTTCCGGCAGCTCGTGGCGTACGGCTATCTGGCGGTCGACCATGGCGGCTTCGGCGCATTGATGCTGACCGAGGCCGCGAAGCCTGTGCTGAAGAACGAAGAGAAGGTCACGCTGCGCCGCTACGTGAAGCCGCAGCGCACGCGCCAGTCGTCGAGCCGCAGCGGCACGCGGGTCGACCCGACGGCCGGCATGGGCACGCGCGAGCGCGCACGCTGGGATGCGCTGCGCGCGTGGCGCGCGGAAACCGCGAAGTCCGACGGCGTGCCGGCCTACGTGATCTTCCACGACGCGACGCTGGCCGAAATCGCGCGCAACGCGCCGGAGACGATCGACGACCTGCGCCACATCCCCGGCATGGGCGTGCGCAAGCTGGAACGCTTCGGCGACGAGATCATCGACGTCGTCGAATCGGCATGACACAGGTGTTCCGACCCTTCCGGTAAACCGCCCGCCCGGCTGGCAAATCACGCAAGCCGTTGACTTAGTTGGTATTTCCGGAATATCATGCTGGGTTCCGGTATTCGGTGGGCCGAGTCGCGTTCGAAGGTTCGTGTCCGTATCACCGGTTCGGAAGTCAACTGTGCGTCGATTCTCGCTTTGCCCGAAATCGATGTGCAGATTTTGTTCAATTTCAGGAATAAACAATGCCAACCATCAACCAACTGGTTCGCAAAGGCCGTCAGTCGGAAACGACGAAGAGCAAGAGCCCGGCCCTGCAGGACTGCCCCCAGCGTCGCGGCGTGTGCACCCGTGTGTACACGACGACGCCGAAGAAGCCGAACTCGGCACTCCGTAAGGTCGCCAAGGTTCGTCTGACGAACGGCTTCGAAGTGATTTCGTACATCGGCGGTGAAGGCCACAACCTGCAGGAACACTCGGTTGTGCTGATCCGCGGCGGCCGTGTGAAGGACTTGCCGGGTGTGCGTTACCACATGGTTCGCGGCTCGCTGGATACCCAGGGCGTCAAGGACCGTAAGCAAGCGCGCTCGAAGTACGGCGCGAAGCGTGCAAAGGCTGCCAAGTAAGCAGTTTTTGATCAGGGATCGCCGCAGGGCGGTCAAGGCGGGAGTGCCGGATTGCCGGTGCTGTCGAGTAAGTGGTCACCCGGCCAAGCTGGTTAGTCGTGAAGATGTGATCGGGTTTGTTGGTGACCGCGGGGCTGGATGCAGCTCCAACTGAACAGGTAAAGGAAGAATCATGCCGCGTCGTCGCGAAGTCCCCAAGCGGGAAGTGTTGCCGGATCCGAAGTTCGGCAACGTTGATGTAGCCAAGTTCATGAACATGCTGATGCTGTCCGGCAAGAAGTCGGTCGCAGAGCGCATCGTTTATGGCGCATTCGAACAAATCCAGACCAAGGGTGGCAAGGACCCGCTGGAAGTGTTCACCGTTGCGCTCAACAACGTGAAGCCGGTGGTCGAAGTGAAGAGCCGTCGCGTTGGTGGTGCCAACTATCAGGTTCCGGTCGAAGTGCGCCCGTCGCGTCGTATGGCATTGGCGATGCGCTGGCTGCGTGAGGCTGCGAAGAAGCGCAGCGAGAAGTCGATGGCTCTGCGTCTGGCAGGCGAACTCACCGAAGCGGCCGAAGGCCGTGGCGGCGCGATGAAGAAGCGCGATGAAGTTCACCGCATGGCAGAAGCCAACCGCGCGTTCTCGCATTTCCGTTTCTAAGCGCCTGGCTGGGCTGTTTGCGGAAATAAATTCCGGGCGGGTGCGCTTTTCAGGCGCCTCGCCCGTTTGTGTTGAAGCATGATGCAGCAGGGCTGCATCGTGTTATCCCAGTAGAGGATCAAAGTGGCTCGCAAGACTCCTATCGAGCGCTACCGCAATATCGGTATTAGCGCTCACATCGACGCCGGCAAGACGACGACGACCGAGCGCATTCTGTTTTACACCGGTGTGAACCACAAGATCGGTGAAGTCCACGACGGCGCAGCAACGATGGACTGGATGGAGCAGGAACAGGAGCGTGGCATCACGATCACGTCCGCTGCTACCACGGCCTTCTGGAAGGGCATGGGCGGCAACTATCCGGAACACCGCATCAACATCATCGACACCCCGGGCCACGTCGACTTCACGATCGAAGTGGAGCGTTCGATGCGCGTGCTCGATGGCGCGTGCATGGTGTACTGCGCAGTGGGCGGCGTGCAGCCGCAGTCGGAAACGGTGTGGCGCCAGGCTAACAAGTACAAGGTGCCCCGTCTCGCGTTCGTCAACAAGATGGACCGTACCGGCGCGAACTTCTTCAAGGTCTACGACCAGCTCCGTCTGCGCCTGAAGGCGAACCCGGTTCCGGTCGTGGTGCCGATCGGCTCGGAAGAAAACTTCAAGGGCGTGGTCGACCTGATCAAGATGAAGGCGATCATTTGGGACGAAGCGTCGCAAGGCACGAAGTTCGACTACGTCGACATCCCGGCCGAGCTCGCCGAGACCTGCAAGGAATGGCGCGAAAAGATGGTCGAAGTGGCTGCTGAAGCCAGCGAAGACCTGATGAACAAGTACCTGGAAGAAGGCGATCTGCCGGAAGCCGACATCGTCAAGGCGCTGCGCGACCGTACGATCGCGTGCGAAATCCAGCCGATGCTGTGCGGTACCGCGTTCAAGAACAAGGGCGTGCAGCGTATGCTCGACGCCGTGATCGACTTCCTGCCGTCGCCGGTCGACATCCCGCCGGTCAAGGGCGAGCTCGAAAACGGTGAAGAAGCAGAGCGCAAGGCGTCGGACGACGAGAAGTTCTCGTCGCTCGCGTTCAAGATCATGACCGACCCGTTCGTCGGCCAGCTGATCTTCTTCCGTGTGTACTCGGGCGTCGTCAACTCGGGCGACACGCTGCTGAACTCGACCAAGGGCAAGAAGGAACGCCTCGGTCGTATTCTGCAGATGCACGCGAACCAGCGTGAAGAAATCAAGGAAGTCCGTGCAGGCGACATCGCTGCTGCGGTCGGCCTGAAGGAAGCGACCACGGGCGACACGCTGTGCGACCCGGCGAACCCGATCGTTCTCGAGCGCATGGTGTTCCCGGAGCCGGTGATTTCGCAGGCTGTCGAGCCGAAGACCAAGGCTGACCAGGAAAAGATGGGCCTCGCGCTGAACCGTCTGGCGCAGGAAGACCCGTCGTTCCGCGTGCAGACCGACGAAGAATCGGGCCAGACCATCATTTCGGGCATGGGCGAGCTCCACCTCGAAATTCTGGTCGACCGGATGAAGCGTGAATTCGGCGTGGAAGCTACCGTCGGCAAGCCGCAGGTTGCATACCGCGAAACGATCCGTTCGACGGCGAAGGACGTCGACGGCAAGTTCGTCAAGCAGTCGGGTGGTCGCGGCCAGTACGGTCACGCGGTCATCACGCTCGAGCCGAACGAACAGGGCAAGGGCTACGAGTTCTTCGACGAGATCAAGGGTGGTGTGATTCCGCGTGAATACATCCCGGCGGTCGACAAGGGTATCCAGGACACGCTGAAGTCGGGCGTGCTGGCTGGCTTCCCGGTCGTCGACGTGAAGGTTCACCTGACGTTCGGTTCGTACCACGACGTTGACTCGAACGAAAACGCGTTCCGCATGGCCGGTTCGATGGCGTTCAAGGAAGCGATGCGCAAGGCGAACCCGGTCGTCCTCGAGCCGATGATGGCTGTCGAAGTCGAGACGCCGGAAGACTACATGGGCAACGTGATGGGCGACCTGTCGGGCCGTCGCGGTATCGTCCAGGGCATGGAAGACATGGTTGGCGGCGGCAAGATCGTTCGCGCCGAAGTGCCGCTGTCGGAAATGTTCGGTTACTCGACGTCGCTGCGTTCGCTGACGCAAGGTCGTGCAACGTACACGATGGAGTTCAAGCACTACGCTGAAGCTCCGCGCAACGTTGCTGAAGCGATCATCAGCGCGAAGTCGAAGTAAATCTGAAGCTACCAACCGATATTTTTTGAAAGAAGAGAATCATGGCAAAAGAAAAGTTTGAGCGGACCAAGCCGCACGTCAACGTTGGTACGATTGGTCACGTTGACCACGGCAAGACGACGCTGACGGCAGCGATCACGACGGTTCTGACGAAGAAGTTCGGCGGCGAAGCGAAGGCCTACGACCAGATCGACGCGGCACCGGAAGAAAAGGCGCGCGGCATCACGATCAACACGGCGCACGTCGAGTACGAAACGGCAAATCGCCACTACGCACACGTCGACTGCCCGGGCCACGCTGACTATGTGAAGAACATGATCACGGGCGCAGCGCAGATGGACGGCGCGATCCTGGTTTGCTCGGCAGCAGACGGCCCGATGCCGCAAACGCGTGAGCACATCCTGCTGGCGCGTCAGGTTGGCGTTCCGTACATCATCGTGTTCCTGAACAAGTGCGACATGGTGGACGACGCTGAACTGCTCGAGCTGGTCGAGATGGAAGTTCGCGAACTGCTGTCGAAGTACGACTTCCCGGGCGACGACACGCCGATCGTGAAGGGTTCGGCGAAGCTCGCGCTGGAAGGCGACACGGGCGAGCTGGGCGAAGTGGCGATCATGAGCCTGGCAGACGCACTGGACACGTACATCCCGACGCCGGAGCGTGCAGTTGACGGCGCGTTCCTGATGCCGGTGGAAGACGTGTTCTCGATCTCGGGCCGCGGTACGGTGGTGACGGGTCGTGTCGAGCGCGGCATCGTGAAGGTCGGCGAGGAAATCGAAATCGTCGGTATCAAGCCGACGGTGAAGACGACCTGCACGGGCGTTGAAATGTTCCGCAAGCTGCTGGACCAAGGTCAGGCAGGCGACAACGTCGGTATCCTGCTGCGTGGCACGAAGCGTGAAGACGTGGAGCGTGGCCAGGTTCTGGCGAAGCCGGGTTCGATCACGCCGCACACGCACTTCACGGCTGAAGTGTACGTGCTGAGCAAGGACGAAGGCGGCCGTCACACGCCGTTCTTCAACAACTACCGTCCGCAGTTCTACTTCCGTACGACGGACGTGACGGGCTCGATCGAGCTGCCGAAGGACAAGGAAATGGTGATGCCGGGCGACAACGTGTCGATCACGGTGAAGCTGATCGCTCCGATCGCGATGGAAGAAGGTCTGCGCTTCGCAATCCGCGAAGGCGGCCGTACCGTCGGCGCCGGCGTCGTCGCCAAGATCATCGAGTAACATCGACGATCCGCGGATCCCTCCGGGGTCCGCGATTCCACGGTAGGCAGTCGTACCGTCGAAACCGGGTGTCCAGTTTGATCTGGCACCCGGTTTTGTCTTTGTGGCGTGCGCGTTGCCGTCTTGACAAACGCACACCACCATTCCGATTTTTCGTGTAGAATCGCGGGCTTAGCAGTGGAAGTGCCGTTCGGAAGCTGGCGCCTCGCTCCCCGCAGGTAACAGGTTTCGCGTTCTTTTAGTGTCCGGCGATGCAACATCGCCTCGCTCTTTTCAAGGAATCGTCATGCAGCAACAGAAAATCCGCATTCGCCTGAAGGCTTTCGACTATCGTCTGATCGATCAATCGGCTGCCGAAATCGTCGATACCGCGAAGCGGACTGGCGCAATCGTCCGTGGCCCGGTGCCGCTGCCGACGCGCATCCAGCGTTTTGACATCCTGCGTTCGCCGCACGTCAACAAGACGTCGCGCGATCAGCTCGAAATCCGTACCCACCAGCGCCTGATGGACATCGTCGATCCGACCGACAAGACGGTTGACGCGCTGATGAAGCTCGACCTGCCGGCTGGCGTCGACGTGGAAATCAAGCTGCAGTAAGGCTTTCGGCGCCATCCGGCGTGCCGGGCGGTGCTAAGTCTTTGTATTGCTTGCGGAAATCGATAAGTCGGGCTATACTGCTTGGCTTTTCGCGTATTCGCGTAAAAAAGTTGGGCCTTGCGTGCCCGGCATTTTGTAAATCAGCCCCGACCAATCGCAGTCGGGAATGGAGAAAATGATGAGCCTTGGACTCGTAGGTCGCAAGGTTGGCATGACCCGTATCTTCACGGCTGAAGGGGATTCGATTCCCGTCACCGTGCTGGACGTGTCGGACAACCGCGTGACGCAGATCAAGACTGTTGAAACCGACGGCTACACGGCCGTGCAGGTTGCATTCGGCTCCCGCCGCGCATCGCGCGTGACGAAGCCGCTGGCAGGTCATCTCGCCAAAGCCGGTGTCGAAGCCGGTGAAATCCTCAAGGAATTCCGCATTGACGCGGCCAAGGCAGCTGAGCTGTCGAATGGCGCCGTGGTCGGTGCTGATCTTTTCGAAGTGGGCCAGAAGGTCGACGTGCAAGGCGTGTCGATTGGTAAGGGCTACGCCGGTACGATCAAGCGTTACAACTTCTCCTCCGGCCGTGCTACCCACGGTAACTCGCGCTCGCACAACGTGCCGGGCTCGATCGGTATGGCGCAGGATCCGGGTCGCGTTTTCCCGGGTAAGCGCATGACGGGTCACCTCGGTGACGTTACGGTGACGGTGCAGAACCTCGAAATCGCTCGTATCGACGCAGAGCGCAAGCTGCTGCTCGTCAAGGGTGCGATTCCGGGCGCGAAGGGCGGCAAGGTTTTCGTGACGCCGGCCGTCAAGACCAAGGGGGCGAAATAATGGAACTCAAGCTCCTGAACGAAAATGGTCAGGAAGGTGCAGTGGTCAACGCGTCGGACGTTGTGTTCGGTCGTGACTACAACGAAGCGCTGATCCACCAGGTCGTCGTCGCGTACCAGGCGAATGCTCGCCAGGGTAACCGCGCACAGAAGGACCGTGAGCAAGTCAAGCACACCACCAAGAAGCCGTGGCGTCAGAAGGGTACGGGCCGCGCTCGTGCCGGTATGTCGTCGAGCCCGCTGTGGCGTGGCGGTGGTCGCATCTTCCCGAACTCGCCGGAAGAGAACTTCTCGCACAAGGTCAACAAGAAGATGCATCGCGCAGGTCTCTGCTCGATCTTCTCGCAGCTGGCCCGTGAAGGCCGTCTGTCGGTCGTCGAGGACATCATCCTCGAAGCGCCGAAGACCAAGCTGCTGGCTGACAAATTCAAGACCATGGGTCTCGACTCCGTGCTGATCATTACGGACACGGTCGACGAGAACCTGTACCTGGCTTCGCGCAACCTGCCGCACGTGGCGATTGTCGAGCCGCGCTACGCTGACCCGCTGTCGCTGATCTACTTCAAGAAAGTGCTGGTCACGAAGGCTGCGGTCGCCCAGATCGAGGAGTTGCTGTCATGAGCGAGATTCGCAAGAACGATCATCGTTTGATGCAGGTCCTGCTCGCACCGGTGATCTCGGAAAAGGCGACGCTGGTTGCCGACAAGAACGAGCAAGTCGTGTTCGAAGTCGCACCGGATGCCACGAAGCAGGAAGTGAAGGCGGCTGTCGAGCTGCTGTTCAAGGTTGAAGTTGATTCGGTCAACGTGCTGGTTCAGAAGGGCAAGCAAAAGCGCTTCGGCCGTTCGATGGGCCGCCGTAAGGACGTGAAGAAGGCGTACGTTTGCCTGAAGCCCGGCCAGGAAATCAACTTTGAAGCGGAGGCCAAGTAATCATGGCAATCGTGAAAGTTAAACCGACTTCGCCGGGTCGCCGCGCGATGGTCAAGGTGGTCAACAAGAATCTGCACCAGGGCAAGCCGTTCGCGGCACTGCTCGACTCGCAGAGCTCGACCGCCGGCCGTAACAACAACGGCCGCATCACCACGCGTCACAAGGGTGGTGGTCACAAGCAGCATTACCGTATCGTCGATTTCCGTCGCACGAAGGACGGCATCCCGGCAAAGGTCGAGCGTCTCGAGTACGACCCGAACCGTAGCGCGAACATCGCGCTGGTGCTCTACGCAGACGGCGAGCGTCGCTACATCATCGCCCCGAAGGGCCTGACCGTCGGCCAACAGCTGATGTCGGGTTCGGAAGCGCCGATCCGTGCAGGCAACACGCTGCCGATCCGCAACATTCCGGTCGGTACGACGATCCACTGCATCGAGATGCTGCCGGGCAAGGGCGCGCAAATGGCGCGTTCGGCTGGCACGTCGGCCATGCTGCTGGCACGTGAAGGCGTCTACGCGCAGGTTCGTCTGCGTTCGGGCGAAATCCGCCGCGTGCACATCGAGTGCCGTGCAACGATCGGTGAAGTCGGCAACGAAGAGCATAGCCTGCGCCAAATCGGCAAGGCTGGCGCGAACCGCTGGCGCGGTATCCGCCCGACGGTGCGTGGCGTTGCGATGAACCCGGTTGATCACCCGCACGGTGGTGGTGAGGGCAAGACGGCTGCAGGTCGCGACCCGGTGAGCCCGTGGGGTACGCCGGCTAAGGGTTACCGCACCCGCAGCAACAAGCGCACGACGACGATGATCGTCCAGCGCCGTCACAAGCGTTAAGGAGTAGGCAATGGCACGTTCTGTAAAAAAAGGTCCGTTCTGCGACGCCCATTTGCTGAAGAAAGTTGAGGCGGCTGCAGCTTCGCGCGACAAAAAGCCGATCAAGACCTGGTCGCGTCGCTCGACGATTCTGCCGGATTTCATCGGCCTGACGATCGCTGTTCACAACGGCCGTCAACACGTTCCGGTGTACATCTCGGAAAACATGGTCGGCCACAAGCTTGGCGAGTTCGCACTGACCCGTACGTTCAAGGGTCACGCGGCCGACAAGAAGGCCAAGAAATAAGGGGCAATCAAGATGGAAGTGAAAGCAATTCATCGCGGTGCCCGCATCTCGGCGCAAAAAACGCGCCTTGTGGCTGACCAGATCCGCGGTTTGCCGGTCGACAAGGCGCTGAACGTTTTGACGTTCTCGCCGAAGAAGGCGGCTGGCATCGTGAAGAAGGTTGTGCTGTCGGCAATCGCGAATGCGGAGCACAACGAAGGCGCTGATATCGACGAGCTCAAGATCAAGAGCATCTACGTCGACAAGGCTGCATCGCTCAAGCGTTTCACCGCGCGCGCCAAGGGCCGCGGTAACCGCATCGAGAAGCAATCCTGTCACATCACTGTGACGGTCGGGAATTAAGGAGCCATACGATGGGACAGAAAATTCATCCGACTGGCTTCCGCCTGGCTGTCAGCCGCAATTGGGCTTCGCGTTGGTACGCGAACAACAACAATTTCGCGGCGATGCTGCAGGAAGACATCGGTGTTCGTGAGTACCTGAAGAAGAAGCTGAAGAACGCTTCGGTCGGTCGGGTCGTCATCGAGCGTCCGGCAAAGAACGCGCGCATCACGATTTACAGCTCGCGTCCGGGCGTCGTCATCGGCAAGAAGGGCGAGGATATCGAACAGCTGAAGACGGAACTGCAACGCCGCATGGGCGTGCCGGTTCACGTCAACATCGAAGAAATCCGCAAGCCGGAAACCGATGCGCAACTGATCGCTGACTCGATCACGCAGCAGCTCGAGCGCCGGATCATGTTCCGTCGCGCGATGAAGCGTGCGATGCAGAACGCGATGCGTCTGGGTGCCCAGGGCATCAAGATCATGAGCGCAGGCCGTCTGAACGGTATCGAAATCGCACGTACGGAGTGGTATCGCGAAGGTCGCGTGCCCCTTCACACGCTGCGTGCCGACATCGACTACGCGACCTCGGAAGCGAAGACGACCTACGGGATCATCGGTGTCAAGGTGTGGGTGTACAAGGGCGACACGCTCGGCCGCAATGACGCGCCGGTGGTCGAAGAAGTAGCCGAAGACAAGCGTCCGCGTCGCAATGCGCGTCCGGGCGACCGTCGTCCGCGCCGTGACGGCGAAGGCGGCGCTCCGGGTGCTCGTCGTGGCGCACCGCGCCGTGGCGCCGGCAAGCCGGAAGACGGCAAGACTGGAGAATAACGATGCTGCAACCGAAACGCAGGAAGTATCGCAAAGAGCAGAAGGGTCGTAACACCGGCAAGGCGACGCGCGGCAACGCCGTGTCGTTCGGTGAATTCGGCCTGAAGGCGATCGGTCGCGGTCGTTTGACCGCACGTCAAATCGAAGCGGCGCGTCGTGCAATGACGCGTCACATCAAGCGTGGCGGCCGTATCTGGATCCGTATCTTCCCGGACAAGCCGATTTCGCAAAAGCCGGCAGAAGTGCGTATGGGTAACGGTAAGGGTAACCCGGAGTACTACGTCGCCGAAATCCAGCCGGGCAAGATGCTCTATGAAATGGACGGCGTAACCGAAGAACTGGCACGCGAAGCGTTCCGTCTGGCCGCAGCGAAGCTGCCGCTGAAGACGACGTTCATCGTGCGCCAGCTCGGCGCCTAAGGAGAAAACATGAAGGCTTCCGAACTTCTCCAGAAAGACCAGGCCGCGCTCAACAAGGAGCTGGCGGACCTGCTGAAGGCGCAATTCGGCCTGCGCATGCAACTCGCGACCCAGCAGCTCACGAACACGAGCCAGCTGAAGAAGGTTCGTCGCGACATCGCACGTGTGCGGACCGTCATGACTCAGAAGGCGAACCAGAAATGAACGATAGCGTGAAAACCTCGCTGAAGCGGACGCTGGTCGGTCGGGTCGTCAGCAACAAGATGGACAAGACCGTCACCGTGCTGATCGAGCACCGCGTCAAGCACCCGATCTACGGCAAGTATGTCGTGCGCTCGAAGAAGTACCACGCGCATGATGAAGCGAACACCTGCAACGAAGGCGATCTCGTCGAAATCCAGGAAACTCGTCCTGTTTCGAAGACGAAGGCCTGGACGGTGTCGCGCCTCGTCGAAGCAGCTCGCGTCATCTAAGCGGGCAGAGCAGTAGGCAGTAACAGGCACTTCGCCAAGAAGTGCTTGAAATCGCAAAGTTTTTGCTTGCGTGACCGGGATTATTTGTTATAATCCCGGTCTTCCCTCTTTATGGGAGCCCCGTCGCGGGCGAAGTTGGTGGGGGAAGCGGACTGGCGCCAGCCTGTCCGAAAGATTCACCGAATTGCGATGGCGGGTTTCGTTTGCCGTCGCTGCTGTTCCAACCCAAGCAGCCGATTGGCTGACGGGACCAAGACTGACCGAATGCATCATGGTGGTGCATCCGGATTAAGTTGGGAAAGACAAACCATGATCCAGACCGAATCTCGGCTCGAAGTAGCCGACAACACGGGTGCGCGTGAAGTCATGTGCATCAAGGTGCTCGGCGGCTCGAAGCGTCGTTATGCCGGCATTGGCGACATCATCAAGGTGACCGTCAAAGAAGCAACGCCGCGCGGGCGCGTGAAGAAAGGCGAAATCTACAACGCCGTGGTGGTCCGCACCGCCAAGGGTGTTCGCCGTCAAGACGGCTCGCTGATCAAGTTCGACGGCAACGCCGCTGTGCTTTTGAATAACAAGCTTGAGCCGATCGGCACCCGTATCTTCGGGCCGGTGACGCGTGAGCTGCGTAGCGAACGATTCATGAAGATCGTTTCGCTGGCGCCGGAAGTGCTGTAAGGAGTCGCGATGAACAAGATTCGCAAAGGTGACGAAGTTATCGTCGTCACTGGCAAGGACAAGGGCAAGCGCGGCGTCGTGCTGGCTGTCGGTGCTGAACATGTGACGGTTGAAGGTATCAACCTCGTCAAGAAGCATGTGAAGCCGAACCCGATGAAGGGTACGACGGGCGGCGTGGAAGCGAAGACGATGCCCCTGCATATTTCGAACGTCGCACTGGTCGACGCGAATGGCAAGGCGTCGCGTGTTGGCATCAAGGTCGAGGAAGGCAAGAAGGTTCGCTTCCTGAAGACGACCGGTGCCGTACTGAGCGCCTGACGCAGCGGAGTAAAAAATGGCTCGTTTTCAAGAGTTTTACAAAGAAAAGGTTGTGCCCGGCCTGATCGAGAAGTTCGGTTACAAGTCGGTCATGGAAGTGCCGCGCATCACCAAGATCACGCTGAACATGGGTCTTGGCGAAGCGATCGCTGACAAGAAGATCATCGAGAACGCCGTTGGCGACCTCACGAAGATCGCTGGTCAGAAGCCGGTCGTCACGAAGGCGCGCAAGGCAATCGCAGGCTTCAAGATCCGCCAGGGCTACCCGATCGGCGCGATGGTGACGCTGCGTGGTCGTGCGATGTACGAATTCCTCGACCGTTTCGTGACCGTTGCCCTGCCCCGCGTGCGTGACTTCCGCGGTGTGTCGGGCCGTGCTTTCGATGGCCGCGGCAACTACAACATCGGTGTGAAAGAGCAGATCATTTTCCCCGAAATCGACTACGACAAGATCGACGCACTGCGTGGGCTGAACATCAGCATCACGACGACTGCGAAGACCGACGACGAAGCAAAGGCACTGCTCGCCAGCTTCAAGTTCCCGTTCAGAAACTGAGGTTACCGTGGCTAAACTGGCACTGATCGAACGTGAAAAGAAGCGCGCCCGCCTGGTCGCGAAGTTCGCAGCAAAGCGCGAAGCGCTGAAGGCGATCGTCGAAGACCAAAGCAAGTCGGAAGAAGAGCGCTACGAAGCACGCCTTGAGCTGCAGCAACTGCCCCGCAACGCAAACCCGACCCGCCAGCGTAACCGCTGCGCGATCACGGGCCGTCCGCGTGGCACGTTCCGTAAATTCGGCCTCGCGCGTAACAAGATTCGTGAAATCGCATTCCGTGGCGAGATTCCTGGCCTGACCAAGGCGAGCTGGTAATAGGAGAAACGTAAATGAGCATGAGTGATCCTATCGCCGATATGCTGACTCGCATCCGCAACGCGCAGATGGTCGAGAAGGTATCGGTCGCGATGCCCTCGTCGAAGGTCAAGGTTGCAATCGCGCAAGTCCTGAAGGACGAAGGTTATATCGACGATTTCGCCGTCAAGGCGGAAGGTGCGAAGTCCGAACTGAATATCGCGCTGAAGTACTACGCAGGTCGCCCGGTCATCGAACGCCTCGAGCGCGTGTCGAAGCCTGGTCTGCGCGTGTACCGCGGCCGTAACGACATTCCGCAGGTCATGAATGGCCTGGGCGTGGCAATCGTGTCGACGCCGAAGGGCGTGATGACCGACCGCAAGGCGCGCGCTACCGGCGTCGGCGGCGAAGTCATCTGCTACGTCGCTTAAAGCCGAGGAGAGAGAAACATGTCTCGAGTAGGTAAGAGCCCGATCGCGCTGCAAGGCGCGGAAGTCAAGCTGGCCGACGGTGCCATCACCGTCAAGGGCCCGCTGGGCACCATCACGCAAGCGATCAATCCGCTCGTGAACGTGGCGAACAACGACGGCACGCTGAATCTGTCGCCGGTCGACGAAAGCCGCGAAGCAAACGCACTGTCGGGCACGATGCGCGCGATCATCGCGAATGCCGTGCACGGCGTGACCAAGGGTTTCGAGCGCAAGCTGACGCTGGTTGGCGTCGGTTATCGTGCGCAAGCGCAAGGCGACAAGCTGAACCTGTCGCTGGGTTTCTCGCACCCGGTGGTGCACCAGATGCCGGAAGGCGTCAAGGCTGAAACCCCGACGCAAACCGAAATCGTGATCAAGGGGATCAACAAGCAACAAGTCGGTCAAGTGGCTGCGGAAGTCCGCGGTTACCGTCCGCCGGAGCCGTACAAGGGCAAGGGCGTGCGCTATTCCGACGAGGTTGTGATCCTCAAAGAAACGAAGAAGAAGTAAGGGTGCGCAATCATGGATAAGACTCAATCTCGCCTGCGCCGCGCTCGCCAGACGCGTATCAAGATCGCTGAGCTGCAGGTCGCGCGTCTCGCCGTGCATCGCACGAACACGCACATCTACGCTCAAGTGTTCTCGCCCTGCGGCACCAAGGTGCTCGCCAGCGCGTCGACGCTCGAAGCAGAAGTGCGCGCCGAACTGGCCGACAAGTCGGGCAAGGGCGGCAACGTTAATGCTGCGACGCTGATCGGCAAGCGTATTGCCGAGAAGGCAAAGGCCGCCGGCATCGAATCCGTCGCCTTCGACCGCTCGGGCTTCCGCTACCATGGCCGCGTCAAGGCGCTGGCTGAGGCAGCTCGCGAAGCTGGGCTCAAGTTCTAAGGAAGGAATTCGTCATGGCAAAGATGCAAGCGAAAGTTCAGGCTGACGAGCGCGACGACGGCCTTCGCGAAAAGATGATTTCGGTCAACCGCGTGACCAAGGTCGTGAAGGGTGGCCGTATTCTCGGCTTCGCCGCACTGACCGTGGTCGGCGACGGTGATGGCCGCATCGGTATGGGCAAGGGCAAGGCGAAGGAAGTGCCGGTCGCTGTCCAGAAGGCAATGGAACAAGCTCGCCGCAACATGTTCAAGGTGCCGCTCAAGAACGGCACGCTGCAGCACGAAGTGCACGGCAAGCATGGCGCATCCGCCGTCCTCCTCGCTCCGGCGAAGGCAGGTACGGGCGTGATCGCCGGCGGCCCGATGCGCGCAGTGTTCGACGTGATGGGCGTTCAGAACGTCGTGGCAAAGAGCCACGGTTCGACGAACCCGTACAACCTCGTTCGCGCCACGCTGGACGGTCTGCGCAAGCAGTCGACCCCGGCAGACATCGCGGCGAAGCGCGGCAAGTCCGTCGAAGATATTTTGGGCTAAGCCCGGGTGGTCACCATGTCTGAAAAAACTGTCAAGGTTCAGCTCGTTAAGAGCCTGATCGGGACCCGCGAATCGCACCGCGCGACCGTGCGTGGCCTGGGCCTGCGCCGACTCAACTCGGTTAGCGAGCTGCAGGACACGCCGGCGGTCCGCGGCATGATCAACAAGGTCTCGTACCTCGTTAAGGTCATCGCGTAAGCGGCCCTACGGATCAAGGAGTTGATATGGAATTGAATAACCTGAAGCCGGCCGCTGGCGCCAAGCACGCCAAGCGTCGCGTCGGCCGCGGCATCGGTTCGGGCCTCGGCAAGACGGCTGGCCGTGGTCACAAGGGTCAGAAATCGCGTTCGGGCGGCTTCCACAAAGTCGGTTTCGAAGGCGGTCAGATGCCGCTGCAACGTCGTCTGCCGAAGCGCGGCTTCACGTCGCTGACGAAGGAATTCGTCGGTGAAGTGCGCCTGGGCGACCTCGAGAAGCTGCCGGTCGATGAAATCGATCTGCTCGCACTGAAGCAAGCCGGCCTGGTCGGCGAGCTGACGAAGAGCGCAAAGATCATCGCGACGGGCGAACTGAAGCGCAAGATCGTCGTGAAGGGTCTCGGTGCCACCAAGGGTGCGCGCGCTGCGATCGAAGCGGCTGGCGGTTCGTTCGCCGAGTGACACGCGTAGCGCGTCGTTACTTGCATTCATCGGAGAAGGTACTTGGCTAACAGCCCGAGTCTTGCAAAACCCGGTCGAAGCACGGCGAAATTCGGCGATCTGCGTCGGCGAGCGATGTTCCTGCTCCTGGCGCTGATCGTCTATCGCATCGGCGCGCACATCCCCGTGCCGGGCATCGATCCGGATCAACTGGCGAAGCTGTTCCAGAGTCAGGCGGGCGGCATCCTGGGCATGTTCAACATGTTCTCGGGTGGCGCGCTTTCCCGCTTCACGATCTTTGCGCTGGGGATCATGCCGTACATCTCGGCGTCGATCATCATGCAGTTGCTGGCGATCGTCTCGCCGCAGCTCGAGGCGCTGAAGAAGGAAGGGCAGGCAGGGCAACGGAAGATCACGCAGTACACGCGGTATTTCACCGTGGTGCTCGCGACCTTCCAGGCGTTCGGTATCGCGGCTGCGCTGGAAAACCAGCCGGGCCTCGTGATCGACCCCGGCATGCTGTTCCGGCTGACGACGGTCGTGACGCTGGTTACCGGCACGATGTTCCTGATGTGGCTGGGTGAGCAGATCACCGAGCGTGGTCTGGGCAACGGCATCTCGATCATCATCTTCGGCGGGATCGCAGCAGGGTTCCCGAATGCCGTCGGTGGGCTGTTCGAGCTGGTGCGCACGGGTTCGATGAGCATCATTTCGGCGATCATCATCGTCGTTCTGATTGCCGCGGTGACTTACCTGGTCGTGTTCATCGAACGCGGTCAGCGCAAGATCCTCGTGAACTACGCGAAGCGCCAGGTCGGCAACAAGATCTACGGTGGCCAGTCGTCGCACTTGCCGCTGAAGCTGAACATGTCGGGCGTGATTCCGCCGATCTTCGCGTCGTCGATCATCCTGTTTCCGGCCACGATTCTCGGCTGGTTCAGCACGGGTCAGCCGTCGGGAAGCTGGATCTCCAACACGTTGCATAACGTCGCGGAGGCGCTGAAGCCGGGTCAGCCGGTCTATGTGCTGCTGTACACGCTGGCAATCGTGTTTTTCTGCTTCTTCTACACCGCACTGGTGTTCAACAGCAGGGAAACCGCGGACAACCTGAAGAAGAGCGGTGCGTTTGTTCCGGGCATTCGTCCGGGCGATCAGACCGCACGATATATCGACCGCATCCTCACGCGTCTGACGCTGGCCGGTGCGATCTACATCGTCTTCGTGTGTCTGCTGCCGGAATTCCTGGTGCTGCGCTGGAACGTGCCGTTTTATTTTGGTGGAACGTCGCTGCTGATCATTGTCGTCGTCACGATGGACTTCATGGCGCAGGTGCAGTCGTACGTTATGTCGCAACAGTATGAGTCGCTGCTCAAGAAGGCAAACTTCAAGGGCGGCAACATCCCAATGCGTTAATTAAGGACTATGGCCAAAGACGATGTAATCCAGATGCAAGGTGAGGTGATCGAAAACCTCCCGAATGCGACCTTCCGTGTGAAGCTGGAAAACGGCCATGTCGTGTTGGGGCATATCTCCGGGAAGATGCGGATGCACTACATCCGCATCCTGCCGGGCGACAAGGTGACGGTTGAATTGACGCCTTACGATCTGTCTCGTGCGCGGATCGTGTTCCGGGCGAAGTGATTTGAAAAAAGGGTATTATCATGAAAGTGATGGCATCGGTTAAGCGCATTTGCCGCAATTGCAAGATCATCAAGCGCAAAGGCGTCGTTCGCGTGATCTGCAGCTCGGATCCGCGCCACAAGCAGCGCCAAGGCTGACCGCGCGTTTGTTTGCGCTTTTTGTTTGAGGAAAAACAATGGCTCGTATCGCAGGGGTTAACATCCCGAATCACCAGCATACCGAGATCGGCCTGACGGCAATCTTCGGTATCGGCCGCACGCGCTCGCGCAGCATCTGCACGGCAGCTGGCGTGGAATTCTCGAAGAAGGTCAAGGACCTGACCGACGCAGACCTCGAAAAGCTGCGTGAAGAAGTGGGCAAGTTCATCGTCGAAGGCGATCTGCGCCGTGAAGTGACGATGAACATCAAGCGCCTGATGGACCTCGGTTGCTACCGTGGTGTTCGTCATCGCAAGGGCCTGCCGATGCGCGGTCAGCGTACGCGTACGAACGCACGTACCCGCAAGGGTCCGCGTCGTGCAGCGCAAGCGCTGAAGAAGTAAGCGGAACTGACAGTTACAGGAAAACGTAATGGCTAAGGCTTCGAACACCGCGGCGCAACGCGTTCGCAAGAAGGTTAAGAAGAACGTCGCTGAAGGCGTGGTTCACGTTCACGCGTCGTTCAACAACACGATCATCACGATCACCGATCGCCAGGGCAATGCACTGGCATGGGCGACGTCGGGCGGCCAGGGCTTCAAGGGCTCGCGCAAGTCGACGCCGTTCGCTGCTCAGGTTGCTGCTGAGTCGGCCGGTCGCGTGGCGATGGAATATGGCGTGAAGAATCTGGAAGTGCGGATCAAGGGCCCGGGCCCGGGTCGTGAGTCGGCAGTGCGCGCACTGCATGGCCTCGGCATCAAGATCACCGCGATTTCGGACGTCACCCCGATTCCGCACAACGGCTGCCGTCCGCCGAAGCGCCGTCGTATCTAAGAATGTGCTGGCACGTTCGTGCTGGCACATTTGCCTGTCGCCGCGTAGCGTCGACGGGCGTTGCTTTTTTGATTGACTAAGCCCACCGTTCGCCCCAAAGGGCGCGAACTAGCGCGGATTTCGGTCCGCGTGACTGATTGATAAAGGAATGCAAAGTGGCACGTTATATCGGCCCTAAGGCCAAGCTGTCCCGCCGTGAAGGCACCGACCTGTTCCTGAAGAGCGCGCGCCGCTCGCTCGCCGACAAGTGCAAGCTCGACAGCAAGCCGGGTCAGCACGGTCGTACCTCGGGCGCACGTACGTCCGACTATGGTACGCAGCTGCGTGAAAAGCAAAAGGTCAAGCGCATTTACGGCGTCCTGGAGCGTCAGTTCCGCCGCTACTTCGCTGAAGCCGACCGTCGCAAGGGCAACACGGGTGAAAACCTGCTGCAACTGCTCGAGTCGCGTCTCGACAACGTCGTGTATCGCATGGGCTTCGGCTCGACCCGCGCTGAAGCGCGTCAGCTGGTGAGCCACAAGTCGATCACCGTGAACGGCGTCGTCGCGAACGTGCCGTCGCAGCAAGTGAAGGCGGGTGACGTCGTCGCGATCCGCGAAAAGGCAAAGAAGCAGGCGCGTATCGTCGAAGCGCTGTCGCTGGCCGAGCAAGGCGGCATGCCGAGCTGGGTTGCAGTCGATGCGAAGAAGTTCGAAGGCACGTTCAAGCAAATGCCGGAACGCGCTGACATCGCAGGCGACATCAACGAAAGCCTGATCGTCGAATTGTATTCGCGTTAATCCGATTGACGGCCGAGGTACCCCGATTGCGTTACGCAAGGAGGGGCCTCGGCTGTTTATTTTCTGGTTGTTACCGGTCAGCCTTATCGGTGTAACGAGCCGAGGGTATTGAAAAGGAAAGCCCATGCAAACCAGTTTGCTGAAACCCAAGATCATCGCCGTGGAATCGCTGGGCGAGAACCACGCGAGGGTGGTCATGGAACCGTTCGAACGCGGTTACGGCCACACCTTGGGCAATGCGCTTCGCCGCGTGCTGCTGTCGTCGATGGTTGGCTACGCGCCGACCGAAGTCACGATCGCCGGCGTGGTGCACGAGTATTCGACGCTTGATGGCGTGCAAGAGGACGTCGTCAACCTGCTGCTGAACCTGAAGGGTGTGGTGTTCAAACTGCACAACCGTGACGAAGTGACGGTGACCCTGCGCAAGGAAGGCGAAGGCGTCGTCACGGCCGGCGATATCGAGCTGGCTCACGATTGTGAAGTCATCAACCCGAATCACGTGATCGCACACCTGTCGAAGGGCGGCAAGCTCGACGTTCAGATCAAGATCGAAAAGGGTCGCGGCTACGTGCCTGGCAACGTCCGTCGCTATGGCGAAGACACGGCCAAGATCATCGGCCGCATCGTTCTCGACGCATCGTTCTCGCCGGTTCGCCGCGTGAGCTATGCAGTTGAAAGCGCACGTGTCGAGCAGCGTACCGACCTCGACAAGCTCGTGATGAACATCGAGACGAGCGGCGTGATCACCCCGGAAGAGGCGATCCGTCAATCGGCCCGCATCCTGGTCGACCAGCTGTCCGTGTTCGCGGCTCTGGAAGGCACGGAAACGGCTGCAGAGGCACCGTCGCGCGCACCGCAGATCGATCCGATCCTGCTGCGTCCGGTGGACGATCTCGAGCTGACGGTTCGTTCGGCGAACTGCCTGAAGGCCGAGAACATCTACTACATCGGCGACCTGATCCAGCGCACGGAAAACGAGTTGCTGAAGACGCCGAACCTCGGTCGCAAGTCGCTCAACGAGATCAAGGAAGTGCTCGCTTCGCGCGGTCTCACGCTGGGCATGAAGCTCGAAAACTGGCCGCCGGCTGGTCTCGACAAGTAAGCCCGGTTGTTGCTGTAGTTGGCAAAGATGCGGATTTTCCTTTAAAATCCGCATCTTGCTTTTTTCGTTACCGGCCCGTGCACCCCAGCGGTGCGATAGAAGAGCTGGATCAAAACTTTGAATCAAGGAAACTGAAATGCGCCATCGTCATGGTCTGCGGAAACTGAACCGCACGAGCAGCCACCGTCTGGCTATGCTCCGTAACATGTCCAACTCGCTGATCGAGCACGAAGTCATCAAGACGACGCTGCCGAAGGCGAAGGAACTCCGTAAAGTCGTCGAGCCGCTGATCACGCTCGGCAAGAAGCCGTCGCTGGCAAACCGTCGCCTGGCGTTCAACCGCCTGCGCGATCGTGACTCGGTGGCGAAGCTGTTCGACGTGCTCGGTCCGCGTTTCGCGAACCGTCCGGGCGGCTACCTGCGCGTGCTGAAGTTCGGCTTCCGCGTCGGCGACAACGCACCGATGGCACTGGTCGAGCTGCTCGATCGTCCGGAAGTCGACGAAACGGAAAACGTGCAAGAAGCCGAGTAAGCTTCCAGTACGCAGCAGTATCTGAAAAGGGCCGGGCAAATGCTTGGCCCTTTTTGTTTTTGTGGCGCCGCGGGCTGCGATCGATTGTCGCAGCCCGCGGCCGGCAGCGTCGCGCGGGCTGCGCTACGATACGGAACTGTCGGCGCGGGCCTTCGATGGGCCGGTCGTGGCGGCGGAAGCCGGTAAAACCAGCCAGGAGGGCGCGTATGGTGGTGGTGTTGATGCTGACGACGGTGCCGGACGCGGCGACGGCCGCAGCGCTCGCCGACGGCGCGCTCGATGCGCGGCTTGCCGCGTGCGTATCGGAGCTCGGTGCGATCAAGTCGCGCTACCACTGGCAGGGCAAGGTCGAGACGGCCGACGAGATCCAGTTGCTGTTCAAGACGAGCCCCGTGCGCTCGCTCGAACTGGAGCGATTTATTCTCGCGCATCATCCGTACGAGACGCCGGAAATCGTCTCGTGGCAGGCGACGGCTTCGGCCGCATACGGCCAGTGGGTGACCAGCGAAACTCAACGTCTATTTCATGTTTAACGGTATGGCGCTTTCCGTGCGCGTGCGCGCGCTGCGGATCCTCGCAGTCCTGTTGTCGTTCATGTTCATGCTGGGCGGCCTGTCGGTCGCGCGCGCGGCCGACGATTTTCTCGATCCGTCGGTCGCATTTAAATTCAGCGCGAGCGAAGCGCCGGGGCAGGTGGACGTCCGCTTCAAGGTCGCCAATGGCTATTACCTGTACCGAGAGCGGTTCGCTTTCGCGGTGAAGGGCGGGCAGGCGACGCTTGGCGATCCACTGTTCCCGGCCGGTCATGTGAAGTTCGACCAGACGTTCCAGAAGGAAGTCGAGACATATCGCGACGAGGTCGTGATTCATGTGCCGGTCAAGCAGGCGGCGGGGCCGTTCGAGCTCGCGGTGACGTCGCAGGGGTGCGCCGACGAAGGGATCTGCTATCCGCCCGCGGAGCACGTCGTGAAGGTCGACGGCGCGGCGCTGGGCGCGGCCGCGCCGGCCGACGGCGCACCGGCCTCGGGCAACTGGTTCGACAAGGTCACGAGCGCGGATTTCGCGCAGTCGCTGCTCGAGGGGCACGGCTTCTTCACGATCGTCGCGCTGTATTTCGTCGCGGGCGTCGTGCTGAGTCTCCTGCCCTGTTCGTATCCGATGATTCCGATCGTGTCGGCGATCATCATCGGCCAGGGCACGCGGGCGACGCATGCGCGCGGCTTTGCGCTGTCGCTGACGTACGTGGTCGGCATGGCGCTCGTCTATACGGTGCTGGGCATCGCGGCGGCGCTGGTCGGCCAGAGCCTTGGCGCGTGGTTGCAGAACCCGTGGGTGCTCGGCGCGTTCGGCGTGCTGCTCACGGCATTCGCGGTATCGCTGATTTCCGGCAAGGACATCGCATTGCCCGAGCGCTGGCAGAACGGCGCGGCCGAAGCCTCGCGCGCGCGGCAGGGCGGTCACTTCGTCGCCGTCGCCGCGATGGGTGCGTTGTCGGCGCTGGTCGTCGGCGCGTGCATGACGGCGCCGCTGTTCGCGGTGCTCGCGTTCATCGCGCACACCGGCAATGCATGGCTCGGCGGTGCCGCGCTGTTCGCAATGGGGCTGGGGCTCGGCGTGCCGCTGCTCGTCGTCGGCGTCGGTGCCGGCACGGTGCTGCCGCGCGCGGGCGCATGGATGGATGGCGTGAAGGTGTTCTTCGGCATCGTGCTGCTCGCCGCCGCGCTGTGGATCGTGTGGCCGGTGCTCGCGGGCGGGCTGAAGATGGTGCTCGCCGCGCTGTGGCTGCTCGTCGCGGCGGCGGCGCTCGGCCTGTTCACGCCGCATGCCGGCGCCGCGTCGATCTGGCGCCGTCTCGGTCGCGGCCTCGGTGCGGCGCTCGCGATCTGGGCCGCGACGCTGCTCGTCGGGCTCGCGGCGGGCTCCAACGACCCCGTGAAGCCGCTGGCCGTACTCGCGGCGCGCACGGTTGCGTCGGGCGATGCGTCGGCAGCCGGCGCGGCGGCCGGGCAGGCGGGCCCCGCGTTCGCGTCGGTGCGCTCCAGCGGCGAGCTCGATGCGCTGCTGAAGACGTCGGGCCGACCCGTGATGCTCGACTTCTACGCCGACTGGTGCGTGAGCTGCAAGGAAATGGAGCATCTGACGTTCACCGATTCGCGCGTGCAGGCGCGGCTCGCGCAGCTTCACCTGGTGCGCGCGGATGTCACCGCGAACAATCCGGCGGACCAGGCGCTTCTCAAGCGCTTCAACCTGTTCGGGCCGCCGGGCATCATCTTCTTCGATCGCAACGGCAATGAGATCGGCCGCGTGGTCGGCTATCAGGCGGCCGAGACGTTCCTGCGCAGCCTCGATCGCGCGGCGGTGCCGACGGTGTAAGGCGCGCGCGTCCGCGCATATGGGCGCCTGCTACGCCGACCGGGCGACAAATACAAAACGGCGGGACACCGATGAAGTGTCCCGCCGTTTTTCTTGATACGCGCCGTCGTGCGGCTCAGCGCTGCGCTTTCAGCAGACGGGCAGCGTCGAGCGCGAAGTACGTGAGGACACCGTCGGCGCCTGCGCGCTTGAATGCGAGCAGCGATTCGAG
The DNA here is from genome assembly GCF_001522185.1 of Burkholderia sp. RF2-non_BP3. Lineage (NCBI taxonomy): Bacteria > Pseudomonadati > Pseudomonadota > Betaproteobacteria > Burkholderiales > Burkholderiaceae > Burkholderia > Burkholderia sp. RF2-non_BP3. The sequence continues at coordinate 39,924 of NZ_LOSU01000057.1, forward strand.
CACGACCTTGTCGTGGTCGAGCCAGCCGTTCATCGCGGCGGCCTTCAGCATCGCGTATTCGCCGCTCACCTGGTACACGTAGGTCGGGAAGCGGAACTCGTCCTTCACGCGGCGCACGATGTCGAGATACGGCATGCCGGGCTTGACCATCACCATGTCGGCGCCTTCGTCGATGTCGAGGCGCACTTCGCGCAGCGCTTCGTCGCTGTTCGCCGGATCCATCTGGTAGGTCATCTTGTTGCCCTTGCCCAGATTGGACGCCGAGCCGACCGCATCGCGGAACGGGCCGTAGAACGCCGACGCGAACTTGGCCGAATAGGCCATGATGCGCGTATGGATATGGCCGTCGCTTTCCAGCATCTCGCGGACCGCGCCGATGCGGCCGTCCATCATGTCCGACGGCGCGACGATGTCGACGCCGGCTTCCGCCTGCGCGCGCGCCTGGTCGACCAGGATCTCGATCGTGTCGTCGTTGATCACGTAGCCGTTTTCGTCGAGCACGCCGTCCTGGCCGTGGCTCGTGTACGGATCGAGCGCGACGTCGGTCAGCACGCCGAGCTCGGGGAAATGCTTCTTCAGCTCGCGCACCGCGCGCGGGATCAGGCCTTCCGGATTGGCCGCTTCGCGGCCGTCAGGCGTTTTCAGCGACGGCTCGATGGCCGGGAACAGCGACAGCACGGGCACGCCGAGTTCGACGCACTGCTCGGCGACGTGCATCAGCAGATCGACCGACACGCGCTCGACGCCGGGCATCGACGGGACGGCCTGGCGTTCGTTGGTGCCGTCGACGACGAACACCGGGTAGATCAGGTCGTCGGTGGTCAGGCGGTTTTCGCGCATCAGGCGCCGGGAGAAGTCGTCGCGGCGCATCCGGCGCGGACGATGAAGCGGATGGAAGCTCATGGCGATTTGGTAGAAATCAGGGCAAGAAGGACCTTACGGAACCCTTAGGTCATTTTCGAGATCGTTGGTATATGATAGCGATCGAGCGGCACGCGTCGCGTGCAGCTCCCCGCTTCTCCTCCCTGAGCGGGTGCCTGTCGTTTTTCGATTAGGCTGTTTGACCCGCCGTTCAACGGCGGGTTTTTTTATGAGCCGGCCGAATTCGCAGGTGCCGTCAGGTGCGCACGGCCGATCCCGGCCGCGCGTTGCCCGCTTATTGTGCTACAGGCTCGCCTTTTTCGTCGGCGGCGGACGGCCGCACCCAGCTCTCGATCAGCTCATGCGCCTCGTCGAGCCCCGTGCGCTTCAGCGCCGAGAACAGCTGGACGGTCAGCTTGCCTTTCACGCCCTGGTCGCGATACGCGTCGAGTCCCTTCTGCGTGTTACGCAGCGCATTGATGCTTTCCTGGCGCGTCAATTTGTCGCACTTCGTCAGCAGCGTGTGGATCGGCTTGCCGGTCGGCGCGAACCACTCGATCATCCGGCGATCGAGGTCGGTCAGCGGGCGGCGCGAATCCATCATCAGGATCAGGCCGCACAGCTGCGAACGCGTCGCGAGATAGGACGACAGCAGCATTTCCCAGTGGGCCTTCGCGGCCCCCGGCACTTCCGCGTAACCGTAGCCGGGCAGGTCGACGAGGTTCGCGACGGGCTCGGCGGCCGGGCCGACGGAGAAGTAGTTGATGTGCTGCGTGCGACCGGGCGTCTTCGACGCGAACGCGAGCCGCTTCTGATTGCACAGCACGTTGATCGCCGTCGATTTGCCGGCATTCGAGCGGCCCGCGAACGCGATTTCCGGTTGCACCGTCGGCGGCAGGTCGCGCAGATGGTTGACGGTCGTGTAGAAGCGGGCTTGATGGAGCAAAAAGGCCATGGGGGAAACCGGAGGGACGGGGCGGCGCGAGCCGCTTGGTGGAGGCGGGGTAGCCCCGATAGGCGCGGGAGCTTTCAGCGCGATATTGTACAATACGCCGGTTTTGCCGAAGGGCTGCGGGCGCCTGCCTCGCGCTTTTATGCAGCTTCTGCGGTAGACTGGTCGACGTCGTTTTTTGCAGAACCTCAAATTCCCACAAGACGAAACAGGGTGTGCGAATGAATCGACTGTGCAAGTCTCTGATGGTGCTTCAGGTTGCAGCAGGGTTCGTAGGTTTCGTAGCGGAGGCAAACGCGGCGGATGCGGCAAAGCCGGATCTGGACCGCGGCAAGGCGATTGCCGGGCAAGTCTGCGCGTCGTGTCACGGCGCCGACGGCAACAGCGCATCGGGCAGTTTCCCGAAGCTCGCCGGCCAGCATCCCGAATATCTGGTCAAGCAGTTGAACGACTTCAAGGCCCAGCCGGGCGCGAAGGGGCCGGCGCGGACCAATCCGGTGATGGTCGGGTTTGCGAGCGCGTTGAGCGCGGACGACATGCGCAACGTCGCCGCGTATTACGGATCGCAGTCCACGAAGCTCGGCACCGCACGCGATGCGGCGACCGTGCCGATCGGCCAGAAGATCTATCGCGGCGGCATCGCGGAAAAGGGTGTGCCCGCCTGCGCGAGCTGCCACGGGCCGACGGGGCAGGGGATTCCGGTCCAGTACCCGCGTTTGTCGGGGCAGTGGGCCGATTACACGGTGGCCCAGTTGACCGCGTTCCAGCAGGGTGTCGGCGCGCGCAACAACAACGAGGCGATGCATCAGATCGCATCACGTCTGTCGGACAACGAGATCAAGGCCGTCGCGGATTACATCGCGGGCCTGCGTTGAACGGACGGTCGCGAATGGAATGACCGGACGCCCGAAGGGCGGCCGGAGTCAGAACAAGAAAAGGGTGGGGCGCCGCACCGTTGCGGTTGCCTCGCCCTTTTTTGTCGGCACTCGCCGGGCCGTCCCAAGAGTGCTGACCGCCCCCTCGGGGGCAGCGAACATAGTGAGCGTGGGGGCTGTGTCCCCTTAGTCGGAGTTTGAATGAGCGTTACCACGTCGGGGTTGCAGTCGAAGTCGGGTCAAAGTGCGTCCAGGCGCGCGGTCGAGTTGCTGAGCTCGATGCGCTTCGCGATCGCACTGTTGGTGGTGCTGTCGATCGCGAGCATCGTCGGGACGGTCCTGACCCAGGATGACCCGTATCCGAACTACGTGAACCAGTTCGGGCCATTCTGGGCGGACATCTTCCGCTCGCTGGGCCTGTACAACGTGTACAGCGCGTGGTGGTTCATGCTGATCCTGATCTTCCTCGTCGTGTCGATCTCGCTGTGCGTGATCCGCAACGCGCCGAAGATGCTTGCCGACGCGAAGAGTTGGAAGGACAAGGTGCGCGAAGGCAGCCTGCGCGCCTTCCACCACAAGGCCGAATACTCGGCGTCCGGCACGCGCGCGACCGTCGCGGCCTCGCTTGCCACGTTCGTCACCAAGGCCGGCTACAAGCATGTCGTGCGTGAAACCGACGGTGCAACGCTGATCTCCGCGAAACGCGGCGCGCTGGCGAAGTGGGGCTACATCTCCGCACACCTTGCGATCGTCGTGATCTGTATCGGCGGCCTGCTGGACAGCAACCTGCCGATCAAATTCCAGATGTGGATGTTCGGCAAGAGCCCGGTCAACACGAGTGCGACGATCAGCGAAATCTCGCCCGACCATCGGTTGTCGGCGTCGAACCCGACCTTCCGCGGCTACGCGTGGGTGCCGGAAGGCCAGTTCGTGTCCACCGCGATCCTGAACCAGCCGAGCGGTTCGCTGATCCAGGACCTGCCCTTCTCGATCCAGCTCAACAAGTTCATCGTCGACTACTACACGACGGGCATGCCGAAGCTGTTCGCGAGCGACATCGTCGTGATCGATCGCGAGACGGGCCAGAAGATCCCGGCGCGCGTCGAGGTCAACAAGCCGTTCACGTACAAGGGCGTGTCTATCTACCAGTCGAGCTTCCAGGACGGCGGCTCGCAGATGGAAATGACGGCCTACCCGATGACGGGCGGCAACGCGAAGACCTTCGCGGTGAAGGGCACGATCGGCAGCACGGCGCCGCTGCAGATGGCGGGCAGCGATGGCGACACGATCGAATTCTCCGACTTCCGCGCGATCAACGTCGAGAACATGGCGGACGCGAACGGCAAGCCGGACGTGCGCGGCGTCGCGAAGACGGAGTCGCTCAAGGAAGCGTTCGACGAGCGGCTCGGTTCGGGCGCGAAGACGTCGAAGCCGATGCAGCTCCACAACATCGGCCCGTCTGTGCAGTACAAGATTCGCGGCAAGGACGGCCAGGCGCGCGAATTCAACAACTACATGCTGCCCGTCGACATGGGCGGCACGCGCGTGTTCCTCGCCGGCGTGCGCGCGAGCCCGAACGATCCGTTCCGCTACATGCGGATTCCGGCCGACAGCCAGGATTCGATCGGCGAATGGATGCGCCTGCGCGCCGCGCTCGAGGATCCGGCCGTGCGTGCCGACGCCGCCGCACGTTTCGCGCAGCGTTCGCTGCCGACGACCGAAGCGTCGCTGCGCGGCCGCCTGCAGGACAGCGCGTTCAAGGTGCTGACCCTTTTTGCGGCGAGCGACGACAGCGTCGGCCGTGGCGCCGACGGCCAGCCGATCGGCGGCTTCCAGGCGGTGGCGACGTTCATCGACCGCTCGGTGCCGAAGGCCGAGCAGGAAAAGGCGGCCAGCCTGCTGCTGCGCATGCTCGAGGGGTCGATGTGGGAGGTCTGGCAGATCGCACGCGAGCGAGCCGGCGAGCCGGCCGCCCAGCAGGGCACCGACACGATCCGCTTCGTGCAGAACGCGATCAATGCGCTATCCGACAGCTTCTTGTACGGATCGCCGGTCTATTTGCAGCTCGACTCCTTCAAGCAGGTGCAAGCTTCGGTATTTCAGCTGACGCGCGCACCCGGCAAGAATCTGGTGTATCTTGGCAGCCTGCTGTTGGTCGCCGGCATCTTCTCGATGTTCTACGTGCGCGAGCGGCGACTCTGGTTCTGGCTCAAGGACGCCGGTTCGGGCGTCGATGTGGTGATGGCGATGTCCACGGCCCGCAAGACCTTCGATTTCGAGAAAGAATTCGTGCAGACGCGCGACGCGGCCGGCGCCGCCTTGCGCGCCACGCCGCGCGACGCCGCACCCGCCGGTGCGGCAGCGACTGCCCGTCCGCCCGCCGGCGACGGTTCCGATTCCGAGAATTCCACCCGGTAACATCATGGATCTCACTCAAGTTTCCTCTTCCCGTTCGGGGCCGGTCCAGGCCCCGAATCCGGCGCCGTTGTTCGACGACCGTCCGTTCCTCGCGCGCCTGTCGATCATCGACTGGCTGTTCGCCCTGGCACTCGTGGTCGGCGCGGGCTATGCGTTCGTGCATTACAACGAACACATGAATTACTACGACAAGGCGGTGATGATCGGCACGGTGCCGGCGCTTGTCGTGCTCGGCTGGCGCTGGAAGCCTGCGCGGCTGATGATGGCGTCGATCGCGGTGCTGTCGCTGCTGTCGATCCAGATCTACCAGGGCGATCTCGCGCGCGCCGATTCGGCGTTCTTCCTCAAGTACTTCCTGTCGAGCCAGTCCGCGATCCTGTGGATGAGCGCGCTGTTCGTGCTCGCGACGATCTTCTACTGGATCGGCCTGCTCGCGCGCTCCGAATCGGGCTCCGCGATCGGCCAGAAAATGACGTGGGTCGCGGTGCTGATGGGTTTCACCGGCCTGATGGTGCGCTGGTACGAGTCCTACCTGATCGGTGCCGACGTCGGGCATATCCCGGTGTCGAATCTGTATGAAGTCTTCGTGCTGTTCAGCCTGATCACCGCGCTGCTCTACCTGTATTACGAAGGCCACTACGGCACGCGCTCGCTCGGCGCGTTCGTGCTGCTGGTCATCAGCGCGGCCGTCGGCTTCCTGATGTGGTACTCGGTCGCGCGCGACGCACAGCAGATCCAGCCGCTCGTGCCGGCGCTGCAGAGCTGGTGGATGAAGATTCACGTGCCGGCGAACTTCATCGGCTACGGCAGCTTCGCGCTGTCGGCGATGGTGTCGGTCGCGTACCTGATGAAGGAGCGCGGCGTGCTCGCCGATCGCCTGCCGACGCTCGAGGTGCTCGACGACGTGATGTACAAGTCGATCGCGGTCGGCTTCGCGTTCTTCACGATCGCGACGATCCTCGGCGCGCTGTGGGCCGCGGAAGCATGGGGCGGTTACTGGAGCTGGGACCCGAAGGAAACCTGGGCGCTGATCGTATGGCTCAACTACGCGGCCTGGCTGCACATGCGCCTGATGAAGGGCCTGCGTGGCGCGGTCGCCGCCTGGTGGGCGCTCACGGGCCTGCTCGTGACGACGTTCGCGTTCCTCGGCGTCAACATGTTCCTGTCCGGGCTGCATAGCTACGGCAAGCTGTAAGATTTCCGACGTTGGTCCGACAAAAGACCGCCGGCGCACTGCGTGCCCGGCGGTTTTCTTTTGTAACGGGCGGGCGGTCCGGGCGTCGAACGGCGCAGCACGGGTCGGGTCGAACGCTCATGAAGCGTGCGCGCCGCGCATGCAGGAGGAGCAGCACGATGTGGATCAAACACTCTTTGCGCACCGTACTGACCGGCGGTGATATCGCGCAGAGCCAGATTACGCCGCGCGCGGTATTCGAGAACCGGCGGCGCGTATTGCAGGCCGCCGGCCTGGCGGCGGCGGGCGGATTGCTTGGCGGCAGCGGCGCGGCGTTCGCGGCCTATGCGTCGCCGGACGCGCGGGCCGCGAAGCTTGCGGCGAAAACCAACCCGAGGTTCGTCGCGGCCGACAAGGTGACGCCGTTCAAGGACATCACGTCCTACAACAACTTCTACGAATTCGGCACCGACAAGAGCGACCCGGCCCAGAACGCGGGCACGCTGCGGCCGCGCCCGTGGCGCGTGAGCGTCGAGGGCGAGGTGCTGCACCCGAAGGTGTTCGATCTCGACGAACTGCTGAAGCTCGCGCCGCTCGAGGAGCGCGTGTACCGGCTGCGTTGCGTCGAAGGATGGTCGATGGTGATTCCGTGGATCGGCGTGCCGCTGTCCGAGCTGATCAAACGCGTGCAGCCGACCGGCAACGCGAAATACGTGCAGTTCATCACGCTGGCCGATCCGTCGCAGATGCCTGGGCTGTCGGCGCCGGTGCTCGATTGGCCGTATTCGGAAGGGCTGCGGATGGACGAGGCGATGAATCCGCTGACGCTGCTGACGATGGGCGTGTACGGCCAGGTGCTGCCGAACCAGAACGGCGCGCCGGTGCGGATCGTCGTGCCGTGGAAGTACGGCTTCAAGAGCGCGAAGTCGCTGGTGAAGATCCGCTTCGTCGACAAGCAGCCAAAGACGAGCTGGAACACGTATGCGTCGAACGAATACGGCTTCTATTCGAACGTGAACCCGAACGTCGATCACCCGCGCTGGAGCCAGGCGACCGAGCGCCGGATCGGCGAGGACGGCTTCTTCACGCCGAAGCGCAAGACGCTGATGTTCAACGGCTATGGCGATCTCGTGGCGTCGATGTATCAGGGCATGGACCTGAAAAAGAACTTCTGAGCTTGCCGGTGAGAAACGACATTCCTTCCTCCACGCTGACGCCCGTGCGCGCGTCCGGCATGCGCACGGCTGCCGCTGGTGGTGCCGGGGCCGGCGCGGCGCGTACCGCCTCGCCGCGCTGGCTTGCCCCCGCCAAGGTGCTGGTGTTCGCGGCGGGTCTCTATCCACTTGCACGTCTTGTGCTGTACGGGCTGACCGACCGGCTCGGCGCGAACCCGATCGAGTTCATCACGCGTTCGACGGGCCTCTGGACGCTGGTGATGCTCTGCATCACGCTCGCCGTCACGCCGCTTCGGCGCGTGACGGGCGTTCCCGCGTTGCTGCGCTTTCGCCGGATGATCGGCCTGTTCGCGTTCTTTTACGCGACGCTGCATTTCACGACGTATCTGTGGTTTGACAAGTGGTTCGACGTGCTCGCGATCCTGAAGGACGTCGGGAAGCGTCCGTTCATCACGATCGGCTTCGCCGCGTTCGTGTTGCTGATTCCGCTGGCCGCGACGTCGCCGCGCGCGATGGTGCGCCGGCTCGGCCGTCACTGGGCGACGCTGCACCGCGCAATCTATGCGATTGCGCTGTTCGGCGTGCTGCATTTCTGGTGGATGAGGGCAGGCAAGCACAATCTCGCGCAGCCGAAGCTCTACGCGACGATCGTCGCGGTGCTGCTCGGCTGGCGGCTGCTTGAATGGGGCTGGCGGCGCATCCGTGCATGACGATGCGGGCCTGAAAAAAACAAAAGGCGATGACGGGAAGTCATCGCCTTTGTTGCGAACGAAACCGCGCGGGCCGCGGGGTGCGATTATTGCGCGACAACCGGGCCGGATGCGGGCGTCGCGGCTCTCGACGCATCGCTCGACAGCTCCGGCGACAGCGTGAGCGGCGTGCCGGAAGAATCGGGAATGCTTTCGGTCGACGCGTTTTCATCGGTCGGCGTGACGTCCGACGGCGGCGTGTCCTGTTGCTGGATGGGCTTCGCCGGCAACGGCGGCACGGTGGGCAGATAGAGCGGGCCGCGTTGACCGCAGCCGGCAAGTATCGCCAAAGCCGCTACAATCGCGCTCATCCGGAAAACGACTCGCATGATCGTCCCTGAACAATTTAACCGATAGAGTTTAGCATGTCCGATACTGAATACCTGGCCCGTGCCGAGGCCGTGCTGGCGGCCGTCGAGCGTACCGTGGATGCCGCGAACGACGGCGACCACGACATCGATCTGGAGCGCAACGGCAGCGTGCTGACGCTGACGTTCGAGAACGGCTCGAAGATCATCATCAATCTCCAGCCGCCGATGAAGGAACTGTGGATCGCCGCGAAGGCGGGCGGATTCCATTACCGTTTCGTGGACGGCGAATGGCGCGATACGCGCACCGGCTCCGAGTTCTTCGCGGCGCTCACCGACTACGCGACGCAGCAGGCCGGCCAGCCGATCACGTTCGGCGCGTAACGTTCGGCGCTCGCCCGACCGGGCGCCCGATACGCCGGATCGAAGCACAAGAAAAAAGCGCCCTGCGGGGCGCTTTTTTCATGCTCGGGCCGTTCGTGTCAATGGCCGCGGAACAGGTTCATGATGTCCTGCTTCTCCTGCTCGTCGACGTGCGGCACGGGTTCGTCGGTGTTCTGCACCGCCGGCGCCTGCGGCACGCCGACCGTCGACACGAAGCCGTGCCCCGGCGTGAACTCGGTGAAGTAAAGCTCGCTGCCGAGCGCCTGGACGTCGTCCGGCATCGTCGGCTTGAACTCCGGCGTGCCCTTCAGCGCCGCGCCCATGTAGTCGATCCAGACCGGCAGCGACAGGCCGCCGCCGGTTTCGCGATCGCCGAGGCTGCGCGGATTGTCGTAGCCGATCCACGCGATCGCCGCGAGCGTGTGCTGGTAGCCGGCGAACCATGCGTCGTGCGAATCGTTCGTCGTACCGGTCTTGCCGGCGAGGTCGGTGCGCTTCAGCACGTTCGTGCGCGCGCCCGTGCCGCGCTGCGCGACGCTCTGCAGCAGGCTGTTCATCACGTACGCGTTGCGCGCGTCGATTGCGCGCGGCGCATTCTGCTCGGCGATGAGCGGCTGCGCGCGGGCGACGATCGCGCCATTCGGATCGGTCACTTCGGCGATCAGGTACGGATTCACGCGGAAGCCGCCGTTCGCGAACACCGAGTACGCGCCGGCCATCTGCAACGGCGTGACCTGGCCCGCGCCGAGCGCCATCGGCAGATAGGCCGGATGGCGGTCGGCGTCGAAGCCGAAGCGCGTGATGTACTGCTGCGCGTACTTCGTGCCGATGTGGTTCAGGATCCGGATCGACACGAGGTTGCGCGAGCGCTGCAGCGCGGTGCGCATCGACATCGGGCCTTCGAAGCCGCCGCCGTAGTTCTTCGGCTCCCACGGCTGGCCGCCGGTTTCCGCGGCGCTGAAATACAGCGGGCCGTCGTTGATCACCGTGGCCGGCCCGAGGCCCTTGTCGAGCGACGCCGAGTAGATGAACGGCTTGAACGACGAACCCGGTTGCCGCCACGCCTGCGTGACGTGGTTGAACTTGTTCTTGTTGTAGTCGAAGCCGCCGACGAGCGAGCGGATCGCGCCGTCCTGCGGGACGATCGAGATGAACGCGCCTTCGACCTGCGGCAACTGCGTGATCGCCCACTTGCCTGCGTCGTTCTTCACGACCCGGACGATCGCGCCGGGCCGGATGCGGCGGTTCGGCTGCGCGCCGGCCGACAGCGCGCCCGACGCGAAGCGCAGGTTGTCGCCTTCGATCGTCGCGCTGCTGCCGTCGATGAAGGCGACGGTGATCTGGCGCGGGGTTGCGGCGGTGACGACCGCCGCGACCAGTTCGCCGTTGTCGGGGTGCTCGAGCAGCGCGTCGTCGATCGCCTGCTCGCGGTCGTCGGCGCCGGCCGGCAGCTCGATGAAGCCTTCCGGCCCGCGATAGCCGTGGCGGCGCTCGTAATCCATGATGCCCTTGCGCAGCGCGGTGTACGCGACCTGCTGGTCGGCGGAGTCGATCGTCGTGACGACGTTGAAGCCGCGCGTGTAGGTTTCCTCGCGGTACTGCGCGTACATCATCTGGCGGACCATTTCCGCGACGTACTCGGCGTGCACGCTGAATTCGCGGCCGGCGCCCTTGACGACGAGCGGCTGCGCGACGGCTTCGTCGTACTGCTCGCGCGTGATGAAGTTCAGCTCGAGCATCCGTTGCAGGATGTATTCCTGGCGCACCTTCGCGCGCTTCGGATTGACGACCGGGTTGTACGCGGACGGCGCCTTCGGCAGCCCCGCGAGCATTGCCGCTTCCGCGAGCGTGATGTCCTTCAGGTCCTTGCCGAAGTAGACCCGCGCGGCGCTCGCGAAGCCATACGCACGCTGGCCGAGATAGATCTGATTCATGTAGACCTCGAGAATCTGATCCTTCGTCAGCGCGCGCTCGATCCGGTACGCGAGCAGCATCTCGTAGATCTTGCGCGTGTAGGTCTTTTCGCTCGACAGGAAGAAGTTGCGCGCGACCTGCATCGTGATCGTGCTCGCGCCCTGCGACGCATGGCCGTTCGTCAGCGCGACGAAGCCGGCGCGGGCAATGCCGGTGAGGTCGACGCCGCCATGATCGTAGAAGCGCGCGTCCTCGATCGCGAGGATCGCCTTCTTGAGCGAGTCGGGCACGTCCTTGAAATGGACGATGTCGCGGCGTTCCTCGCCGAATTCGCCGATCAGCACGTGATCCGACGTGTAGATCCGCAGCGGTACCTTCGGACGATAGTCGGTCAGCGCGTCGAGCGACGGCATGTTCGGCCACGCGACGACGAGCGCGTAGCCGAGCACGAGGCCGCCGGCCACGACGAGGGCCACGCACATCGCGGCGAGGCCGATCAGGACTTTCAGCCACCAGGACCGCTTCTTCGGCTCGGGCGCGGGAGGCGGGGACGTAGGAGACGTGGATTGCATAGGCATACCGGAAAACAGTCCCGCGATTATAGCTGCCCGGTAAGACGGTCCCTGACGCGGGGGACGTCCGCCGGCACGCGGCTGATCGCGGTGCCGTCAGTATGGGGTCCGCGCGGCCGCTCCGTGCCACGACTGGCCGTTCGGCCGACTGTCTGGCGCGCGCGCCGCTTTGCAGAATCAGGCCTCGGAAACGCGGCGTGGGCCGCGACGATCGCGGGAGGCTGGGATGGCAGGACGATGGGCGGCGCGGTTCGCGCCGGGCAGGCACCGCTCGACGGGCATCGACGTCGGGGCGGACGAGGTGAGGGTGGCCGTGCTGAGCCGGCGCGGCCGGGCTGCGGATGTGCGGGTCGAAGGACTCGAGCGGGAGCCGGTCGGACTGGCGGGCGGGCCGGAGGACGCGCGCTGGGCTGCGGTCGCACGTGCGTTGGCGGCGGCGGTGTCGCGGCTGTCGGCGGCGGGCGTGCGCTGCGACGCGCGCGGCGTGATGGCGCTGCGCGATGACGAGATGCAGACCGCGACGCTCGATCTGGCCGGGCGCGACGACATCGCGGACGCCGCCCGGCAGGCGGCCGAACGGATCTCGGGGCTGGCACCTGACGACCTCGCGTTCGACTGGCGGCAGGACGACGACGCGTGCCGGGGCGAGATTGCGGTCGCCGTGGCGCCGCAGGCATTGCTCGAGCGGCGGATCGACGTGGCCGCGCAGGCCGGCATCGATCTGACGGCCGTCGACGGCGAGTCGGCTGCCGCGCTGCGCGCGTTGCGCTATGCCGCGCAGTTCGAGCCCGACGCGCACGGCCCGTATGCCGCATTCTGGTTCAACGACACGGGCGTGCGCGGCTGGCGGATTGACGGTGCGATCGCCGCACCGGTGCTCGCGCTGTCCGGCGACGTGCGGGCGGCGTTGCCGGACGCATTGCGCCAGTGCGAGTTCGAGCCGGTGCGCTGCGTGCTCGTGGCCGGCGACGAGCGCTGCATCGCCCGCTGCGGCGCGTCGGCCGCCGATATCGGCGATGCGCTCGGGGCGGCCGTGGTGCCGTTCGACTGCACCGGATGGGACGGTCTGCCGGGCGTACCCGCCGGCGCGCCGGGCGGTCCGGCGTTTGCCCTCGCGGTCGGGCTGGCGCTGCGCGGGGTGTGGGAATGATCGTCGATATGGGGTTCGGGCGGGCTGCCGCCGGCCATGCCGCGCTCGGGGGCTTCAATTTGCTGCCATACCGTGAGCGGCTGGCGCAGGCGCTGCGGCGCCGCCGTGCCGCGCAATGCGGGGCGGCGATCGTGCTCGGCGCACTCGGGGCCGGTCTCTGGGCAGGGGTGGCGACAGCGTGGCGATGGCGCGTGGATGCCGAGCGCACGCGAGTGGAGGCGCGGCTACGGCAATTGCAGCCGCACGTCGATGCCGCACGGCGCACCGCCGGCGCGGCAGCCGATCTCGCGCAACGCGATGCGCGAGCGGCCGTGCTTGCCGCGCCGTATCGGCGCGTTGCCGGACTGCTGGCGACGCTGGCGCAGGTGCGCGACGACACGGTTCAGCTCGACGCATTGCGTACGACATCGTCCGGTGCCGAGCTCGACGCGCGTGCGACGAGTTACCGGACGGCTGCGCGATGGCTCGCACGCATCGCGGCCGAGCAGCGCGACTGGCGCTTCGACATCGGTGCGCTGACACCGGCTTCGGCCACGCCGGTCGCGGGTTCGGCCGTGCCGTTCCGTTTCTCCGTGCAGGTGCGCTGGCACGACGCGCCGCCGCGACAGACGGCGACGGGAGGCGGCGCATGACGGCGATCGTGCATCAGTCCATGCCTGACGGCGCCGAGTGGCTCGGCCGCGTGACGCGGATGTCGCCGGCCGCCGTGCACGCCGTTGGTTGTGCGCTCGCATTCGCGTTCGTGATGGGGGTGGGCGTTTATCTGATGAATGCCGTCGATGGAAGCGGACTCGCACGCAGCCGTGCATTGCTGGCAACGGCGCAGATACGGGCCGCCGACGCACAACGGCTGCTCGCGGCCGCCGCGCCGCGGCGCGATATGGGTCCGGTTGCCGGGCGGGACGCAGGCTCGCCGCCTGCGCCGGGGTGGCCCGCGCTGATGCTGGAGCTGGCTGACGTGGTTCGAGGAAGCGGACTGCGGGTTGTGTCGATCGAACCGCGGCGCACTGACGATGCGGCGCCGGATGGCCGGCGCACGGTGCGGATCGTCGCGGAAGGCGGTTTTCCGGCGCTGCTGCGCCTGATGGGCGGGCTGGCGAGTTTCCCGGTGCTGGTGGTGCCGTCCGGGCTGCATATCGAGAGCAAACCGCCCGCGTCGCAGGTGGACATGACGATCGACGTGTTTCCGGCGCTGTCGGGGGCCCGGGTTCCGGACGGCGCGAAGGCGGTGCTTGCCGGCGCGCGGAGCGACGATCCATTCGGCGGAGCCGGTTCGCCGACGGTGGCTGACGATATGACGCCGCGCCTGGCCGGCACCATTCGCGACGGACGCACCGGGCTTGCGCTGTTCGACGCCGGCGATGGCGCATTCGCGACCGTTGCGCCGGGCGAGGCGTTCGGGGTATCGCGTGTGGTGAGCGTCGATACCGGTGCCGTGACGGTCGCGACGGCCGATGGCGCACGCCGGCTCGTCGTGGACGACGGAGGTCATTCATGACGAAGTACGGATGGTGGGTGATCGCATTCTGGGCTGGATCGAGCGTGGCCGCCGTGGACGCGGCGCGATCGCCTTTGCCGCCGGCCGGCTGGCCGATCGGGTCGATACGGGCGTATGCCGAGGACACGCCGCTGCCGCAGGGCGTGCCCGACGGCCTGGACGGCGTGAGCGGTAACGCGCCCGCGCACGATGGTCCACTGCCGTTCGACCAGGCGGCGCGCACAGCGCTTCAGGCGAATACTCCGGCACCCGCGCCCCAGCTGGAAGGGCCGCCGATTCCATTGCCTCCGCCGACGCGCATGAGCGACGCCGCGGCGCGGCACCCCGGCGATGCGGACGACGCGCGGCGAATCTCGCTGAATCTGCAGGGCGCCGGCCTCGCGGCCGCATTCGACGCGCTCGCGCGATTCACCGGGCTGAACATCGTCGTCGGCGAGCAGGTGCGCGGCACCGTGACATTACGTCTGAACAATGTCCGCTGGCGCGATGCGTTCGATACGTTGCTCGACACGCACGGGCTGGCGATGTCCCGGCGCGGCAACGTGATCTGGGTCACGCCGGCGGCCGAAGTCGCCGCGCGGGAGCGCGAGCGCTTCGAAACGCACGCACGCGCGGCCGAGCTGGAGCCGCTCGCGAGCCGAACCTTCGTGCTGCATTACCCGCGTGCGCAGGACGTGCAGCGGTTGCTGGCCGGGGCGACCGGCCAGCGCCTGCTGTCGAAGCGCGGTGCCGCGGCGGCCGATCCGCGCATGAACTTGTTGTTCGTCACCGATCTGGCGCCGCGCATCGAGCAGATCGCGGGCCTGATCGACGCGATCGACCGGCCGTCGCGGCAGGTCCGGATCGAGGCGCGCATCGTCGAGGGCGAGCAGGGGTTCTCGCGCAACCTCGGCGCACGCGTCGCGCTGCGCGCACAGGGGCGGGCTCCCGCTGCAGACGGGGCGGCGACCGTGACGGACACACGCAACGCGCTCGACCTGGCCGCGCGACCGCTCGGCGGCTTCGAGGCGGCGACGGCCGGCTTCACGTTGTTCGCCGCGCCGCTCAGCCGCGTGCTCGACGTCGAATTGAGCGCGCTCGAGGCGCAGGGCCGGGGCCAGATCGTTTCGAGCCCGCGCGTGGTGACGGCCGACCGCGTGAAGGCAATCGTCGAACAGGGCTCGGAGCTGCCGTACCAGGCGAAAGTCGGCAACGGCGTGAGCGGCGTGCAGTTCCGCCGCGCGACGCTGAAGCTCGAGGTCGAGCCGCAGATCACGCCCGACGGGCGCGTCGTGCTCGACCTGGACGTGACGAAGGACAGCATCGGCGAGCCGACGGCGGCCGGCCCGGCGATTCATACGAAGCACGTCCAGACGCGCGTCGAGGTCGAGGACGGCGGAACGGTCGCCATCGGCGGGATTTACGAGCAGTTGAACCGGGACGATGTGACGCGGGTGCCGCTCTTGGGCAAAATACCGGTTCTGGGCGCGCTTTTCCGACACCGCGCGCGGCGCGACCAGCGCAACGAACTGGTCGTCTTCATCACGCCGACGGTCGTCGGCGCGCGTTGCGAAACGGTCGGCGCGGGCGACGCGGATGCGGGAAAAACGGGGCCGGAAGCCGGTGGCGCAGGCTCGACAAGGCAGCCGCTTTGCCAGTAAGCTGCGCCACACACCAGCAAGATTCAAGCAGAGGAAGCCGTTGCAAGCGCGGGACCCACACGCAAACGTATTTTTCGTCGGCCTTATGGGAGCGGGTAAGACCACCGTGGGCCGTGCGGTCGCGCGCCGGCTCGACAGGACGTTCTTCGACTCCGACCACGAAATCGAGGCCCGCACGGGTGCGCGCATTCCGGTGATCTTCGAGATGGAGGGCGAGGCCGGGTTTCGCGATCGCGAATCGCAGGTGATCGCCGATCTGACGCAGCGCGAGAACATCGTGCTCGCGACGGGCGGCGGCGCGGTGCTGCGCCCCGAAAATCGCGATTGCCTGAAAGCCAACGGCATCGTCATCTATCTGCGCGCCAATCCGCACGATCTGTGGCTGCGCACGCGCAAGGACAAGAACCGCCCGCTGTTGCAGACCGACGATCCGAAGGCGCGTCTCGAAGCGCTCTACGAAGTCCGCGATCCGCTGTACCGCGAATGCGCGGACTTCATCATCGAGACCGGCCGTCCGTCGGTCAACGGCCTCGTCAACATGGTGCTGATGCAACTCGAACTGGCAGGCGTCGTCGCCAAGCCGCTACAAGCATGATTACCGTCAACGTCGATCTGGGCGACCGCGCCTACCCGATTCACATTGGTGCCGGCCTGATCGGCCGCACCGAGCTGTTCGCCCCTCACATCACCGGTTCGTCGGTCACGATCGTCACGAACACGACGGTCGATCCGCTCTACGGCGACGCGCTGCGCGCGGCGCTCGCGCCGCTCGGCAAGCGCGTCTCGACGGTCGTGCTGCCGGACGGCGAAGCCTACAAGAACTGGGAAACGCTGAACCTGATCTTCGACGGCCTGCTGACCGAGCGCGCCGACCGCAAGACGACGCTCGTCGCACTCGGCGGCGGCGTGATCGGCGACATGACCGGCTTCGCCGCCGCGTGCTACATGCGCGGCGTGCCGTTCATCCAGGTGCCGACGACGCTGCTGTCGCAGGTCGATTCGTCGGTCGGCGGCAAGACGGGCATCAACCACCCGCTCGGCAAGAACATGATCGGCGCGTTTTACCAGCCGCAGGCCGTGATCGCCGATATCGGCGCGCTTACCACGCTGCCCGATCGCGAGTTGGCGGCCGGTGTGGCCGAGGTCATCAAGACGGGCGCGATCGCCGATGCGGCATTCTTCGACTGGATCGAGGCGAACGTCGATGCGCTGAACCGCCGCGAGCCCGCCGCGCTCGCGCACGCGGTGAAGCGCTCGTGCGAGATCAAGGCGAGCGTGGTCGCGGCCGACGAACGCGAAGGCGGGCTGCGCGCGATCCTGAATTTCGGCCATACGTTCGGCCATGCGATCGAGGCCGGGCTCGGCTACGGCGAGTGGCTGCACGGCGAAGCGGTCGGCTGCGGGATGGTGATGGCGGGCGACCTGTCGGTGCGGCTCGGCCTCCTCGACGAAGCGTCGCGGCAGCGGCTCGATGCGGTGATCGCCGCCGCGCACCTGCCGGTTCGCGGGCCGGCGCTCGGCGATGCGCGCTATATGGACCTGATGCGCGTCGACAAGAAGGCCGAAGCCGGTGCGATCAAGTTCATCCTGCTGAAGCGATTCGGCGATACGCTGATCACCCAGGCGCCCGACGAAGCCGTGTTCGCCACGCTGGCGCAGACGACCCGGTAACGGCGCCCCGGATGCCCCGGCGCCCCTGACATGGAGGAGACGTGAGCGAGACATCCAGCAGCAAACCGTCCAAAGCCGGCCGCGCATCCGTCGCGGCGCTGGCCGAGCCGCCGACGCTGGCGGCGCTGGAAGCCCATCTCGCTCCGTATGCCGCCCATGCGTCGCAGTCGCGCGGCCGCCGCCATCACGAAACCCCGCCAGCGGCGCGCACCGAATTCCAGCGCGACCGCGACCGCATCGTTCATTCCACCGCGTTCCGCCGGCTCGAATACAAGACGCAGGTCTTCGTCAATCACGAAGGCGACCTGTTTCGTACCCGCCTCACGCACAGCCTCGAAGTCGCGCAGATCGCGCGTTCGGTCGCGCGCAACCTGCGGCTCAACGAGGATCTCGTCGAAGCGATCTCGCTCGCGCACGATCTCGGTCATACGCCGTTCGGCCATGCGGGGCAGGATGCGCTGAACGCGTGCATGCGCGAGCACGGCGGCTTCGAGCACAACCTGCAGAGCCTGGCCGTGGTCGATGAACTCGAGGAGCATTACGGCGCGTTCAACGGCCTGAACCTGTGCTTCGAGACGCGCGAAGGCATCCTCAAGCACTGCTCGCGCGAGAACGCGCGCAAGCTCGGCGCGCTCGGCGAGCGCTTTCTGCAAGGCCGCCAGCCGTCGCTGGAAGCGCAGCTCGCGAACATCGCGGACGAAATCGCGTACAACAACCACGACGTCGACGATGGCCTGCGCTCCGGCCTGATCACGATCGAGCAACTCGCCGAAGTCGAGCTGTGGCAACGCCACTACGACGCCGCGCTCGCCGAATTCCCGCATCTGGAAGGCCGCCGCCTCGTCCACGAGACGGTGCGCCGCATCATCAACACGCTGATCGTCGACCTGATCGACGAGACCACGCGCAATCTCGCGCGCGTCGCGCCCGCGTCGCTCGACGACGTGCGCGCCGCGCCGCAGCTCGTCGCGCACAGCGAGGCGATCGCCGCGCAGGCGGCCGCCCTCAAGCGTTTCCTGTTCAAGAACCTGTATCGCCACTACAAGGTGATGCGCATGGCGAACAAGGCGCAGCGCGTCGTCACCGGGCTGTTCGATGCGTTCATCGACGATCCGCGCCTGCTGCCGCCGCCGTACCAGTCGGACGACGACGCGCACCAGCCGCGCCTCGTCGCGCACTACATCGCCGGCATGACCGACCGCTTCGCGCTGAAGGAATATCAGCGCCTGTTCGTCGTCAACGACAACTGACTGTCACAAACGATCACTAGACTTCGCCGGTTCAATGGCGACGGGAATGTTGCACACGCTGTTGGTAACGTTTTCATAGGAGAGAGGTCGATGAAGAAGAAGCCCGCGGGGACCATGATTCGCTCGATCGCGCTGGGCGGCGCGTTGATGTTCGGTGTGCAGCATGCGGCGTTCGCCGTGATGGAGATCCAGTTCTGGCATGCGATGGAGTCGGCGCTGGGCGAGCGCGTGAATGAACTCGCCACGCAGTTCAACGCATCGCAGAGCGACTACAAGATCGTGCCGGTCTTCAAGGGCACCTACGACCAGGCACTCGCGGCGGGTATCGCCGCCTATCGCAGCGGCAACGCGCCGGCGATCCTCCAGGTCTACGAAGTCGGCACCGCGACGATGATGCAGGCGAAGAAGGCCGTCGTGCCGGTGTACGACGTGTTCAAGCAGGCCGGCGTGCCGCTCGACGAAAAGGCGTTCGTGCCGACCATCGCGAGCTACTACAGCGATGCGAAGACGGGCCATCTCGTGTCGATGCCGTTCAACAGCTCGACGCCGGTGCTGTACTACAACAAGGATGCGTTCAAGAAGGCCGGGCTCGATCCGAACCAGCCGCCGAAGACGTGGGCCGACGTGCAGGCCGCCGCGGAGAAGCTGCGCAAGTCCGGGATGACGTGCGGCTTCACGACTGGCTGGCAAGGCTGGATCCAGCTCGAGAACTACAGCGCGTGGCATGCGCTGCCGTTCGCGAGCCGCAACAACGGCTTCGACGGCACCGATGCGGCGCTCGAATTCAACAAGCCGCAGCAGATCGCGCACATCGCGTTCCTGCAGCAGATGCAGAAGGACGGCACGTTCACGTACGCGGGCCGCAAGGACGAAGCGTCCGCGAAGTTCTACAGCGGCGACTGCGGGATCCTGACGACGTCGTCGGGCGCGCTCGCGAACGTGCAGAAGTTCGCGAAGTTCAGCTACGGCACCGGCATGATGCCGTACGACGCGAACGTGAAGGGCGCGCCGCAGAACGCGATCATCGGCGGCGCGAGCCTGTGGGTGCTGGGCGGCAAGGATCCGGCGACCTACAAGGGCGTCGCGAAATTCCTCGCGTTCCTGGCCTCGCCGCCGATCGCCGCGAAGTGGCACCAGGAAACGGGCTACCTGCCGGTCACGACGGCCGCGTACGACCTCACGCGCCAGCAGGGCTTCTATGCGAAGAACCCGAGCGCGGAAACCGCGATCAAGCAGATGATGAACAAGCCGCCGCTGCCTTACACGAAGGGGCTGCGTCTCGGCAACATGCCGCAGATCCGCACGGTCGTCGACGAGGAACTGGAGCAGGTCTGGGCGCAGAAGAAGTCGCCGAAGGACGCGCTCGATTCCGCGGCCTCGCGCGGCGACGAGCTGCTGCGCCGCTTCGAGAAGTCGGGCGGCTGATCCCGCATCGCGCTCGTGCCGCCGGCCGCCGCATCGCATATGCGAGCGGGCGGCTGGCGGCGCGGTTCCTTTCCCGTTTCGCCTGACCGGATGCCCGCGATGCAATCCCGTTCCCGTTTCGGCGCGAGCCTGCTGCCGTACCTGCTCATCGCGCCGCAGCTCGCGATCACCGCCGTATTCTTCCTGTGGCCGGCCGGCGTCGCGCTGTGGCAGTCGACGCAGATGCAGGATGCATTCGGCACGTCGAGTGAATTCGTCGGCTTCGCGAACTTCACGCACCTGTTCGCCGATCCGCTGTACCTCGACTCGTTCCGCACGACGCTGGTGTTCAGCTCGCTCGTCACGGTCAGCGGGCTCGTCGTGTCGCTGCTGCTCGCCGCGTGCGCCGACCGCGTGATCCGCGGCGCGCGCGTGTACCGCACGCTGCTGATCTGGCCGTACGCGGTCGCGCCGACGATCGCGGCCGTGCTGTGGGCGTTCCTGTTCAACCCGAGCATCGGGCTCGTCACCTATGCGCTCGCGAAGGGCGGCATCGTGTGGAATCACGCGCTGAACGGCAGCCAGGCGATGTTCCTCGTCGTGCTCGCGTCGGTGTGGAAGCAGGTGAGCTACAACTTCCTGTTCTTCTACGCGGGGCTGCAGGCGATCCCGCGCTCGCTGATCGAGGCGGCGGCGATCGACGGCGCCGGCCCGGTGCGGCGCTTCTTCAACATCGTGCTGCCGCTGCTGTCGCCGACGAGCTTCTTCCTGCTGGTCGTGAATCTCGTCTACGCGTTCTTCGACACGTTCCCGGTGATCGACGCGGCCACCGCCGGCGGCCCCGCGCAAAGCACGAAAACGCTGATCTACAAGATCTTCACGGAGGGTTTCCAGGGCCTCGACATCGGCAGTTCGGGCGCGCAGTCGGTCGTGCTGATGATCATCGTCGTCGGCCTGACGGTGATCCAGTTCCGATTCGTCGAACGCAGGGTGCAATACGCATGATCGAAAATCGCAAGGGCTTCGACCTGTTCTGCCACGCGGTGTTGATCGCGGGCGTCGTGCTGATCGTGTTCCCGGTGTACGTCGCGTTCTGCGCGGCGACGATGAACGCGCAGGAAGTGTTCACGATCCCGCTGTCGCTGGTGCCGAGCACGCACCTGCTGGAGAACATCGCTTACATCTGGGGGCACGGCAGCGGCGGCACGACGGCGCCGTTCGGCCGGCTGCTCGTCAACAGCTTCGTGATGGCGCTCGGGATCGCGGTCGGCAAGATCGCGGTGTCGATCCTGTCCGCGTACGCGATCGTCTATTTCCGCTTTCCGTTTCGCAACACCGCGTTCTGGCTGATCTTCATCACGCTGATGCTGCCGGTCGAGGTGCGGATCTTCCCGACCGTGCAGGTCGTGTCGACGCTCCACCTGACGAACACGTACGCGGGGCTTTCGCTGCCGCTGATCGCGTCGGCGACCGCGACGTTCCTGTTCCGCCAGTTCTTCATGACGCTGCCCGACGAGCTGATGGACGCCGCGCGCATCGACGGCGCGGGGCCGCTGCGCTTTTTCTGGGACGTGGTGCTGCCGCTGTCGAAGACGAGCATCGCGTCGCTGTTCGTGATCACGTTCATCTACGGCTGGAACCAGTATCTGTGGCCGATCCTGATCACGACGGAGGCGTCGCTGTCGACGGCGGTGGTGGGCATCAAGACGATGATCGCGAGCGGCGACGCCGCGACCGAGTGGCAATACGTAATGGCGGCGACGCTGCTGGCGATGATTCCGCCGCTCGTCGTCGTGCTGGCGATGCAGCGCTGGTTCGTGCGCGGCCTCGTCGATTCCGAGAAATGAACCACGGACGGTAACCGGGAGAAGGACCAGGTATGGCTGCGCTGAGCTTGAAGGGCGTCAGGAAATCCTACGACGGCAAGCAGCATGTGCTGCATGGCATCGACGTGGAGATCGCCGACGGCGAATTCATCGTGCTGGTCGGGCCGTCGGGCTGCGGCAAGTCGACGCTGCTGCGGATGATCGCGGGGCTCGAGACGGTGACGGACGGCGAGATCGCGATCGGCGAGCGCGTGGTCAACGCGCTGGAGCCGAAGGATCGCGACATCGCGATGGTGTTCCAGAATTACGCGCTGTATCCGCACATGACGGTCGCGCAGAACATGGGCTACGGGCTGAAGATCCGCGGCATCGAGCGCGCGACGATCGACGCGCGGGTGGCCGCGGCCGCGAAGATCCTCGAGCTCGAGCCGCTGCTCGCGCGGCGGCCGCGCGAGCTGTCGGGCGGCCAGCGGCAGCGTGTCGCGATGGGGCGCGCGATCGTGCGCGAGCCGTCCGTGTTCCTGTTCGACGAGCCGCTGTCGAACCTCGATGCGAAGCTGCGCGTGCAGATGCGGCTGGAGATCCAGCGGCTGCATGCGCGGCTCGCGACGACGAGCGTGTACGTGACGCACGACCAGATCGAGGCGATGACGCTCGCGCAGCGCGTGATCGTGATGAACCGCGGCTATGCGGAGCAGATCGGCGCGCCGGTCGACGTGTACGAGAAGCCGGCGACGGTGTTCGTCGCGGGCTTCATCGGCTCGCCGGCGATGAACCTGATGCACGGCCGGCTGTCCGAGGATGGCGCGACGTTCACGGTCGCGGGCGGCGGCCCGGCGCTGCCGGTTGCCGGCGCGCCCGGCATCGGCACCGCGATCGCTCCGGGGCGCGACTGGGTGCTCGGCGTGCGGCCGGAGCACATGACGCCGCAGCCGGGTGTCGCGCAGGCGACGCTGCCGGTCGACTCGTGCGAGCTGCTCGGCGCGGACAACCTCGCGCACGGCCGCTGGGGCAACCACGACGTCGCGGTGCGCCTGCCGCACGCGGATCGTCCCGCGCGCGGCACGGCGCTGGCCGCCGCGCTGCCCGCGCATCGGCTGCACTTCTTCGATCCCGAGACCGGCAAGCGTGCCGGCTGACCCTGACGCACCCGCTGAGAGGCGCACGATGACTTTCCGTTCCGACTGGCCTTATCCGCGCGTCGTCGCCCATCGCGGCGGCGGCACGCTCGCGCCGGAGAACACGCTCGCCGCGTTCGACGAAGGTGCGCGGCGCGGTCACCGGATGGTCGAGTTCGACGCGAAGCTGTCCGCCGACGACGTGAGCTTCCTGCTGCACGACGACACGGTCGACCGCACGTCGAACGGCAGCGGGCCGGCAGCGGGCATGCGCTACGCGGCGCTGGCCGCGCTCGACGCGGGCGCCTGGTTCGACGCGCGTTTCGCGGGCGAGCGGATGCCGACGCTCGAGGCGGCGGCGGCACGCTGCATCGCGCACGGGCTGGCGGCGAACGTCGAGATCAAGCCGTGCCCGGGCCGCGAGCGCGACACCGGGCAGCGGGTGGCGGCCGATGCGGCCGCGTACTGGCACGGCGCGGCCGTGCCGCCGCTGCTGTCGTCGTTCTCGTTCGACGCGCTGCAACAGGCGCGCGCAAGCGCACCGGCGCTGCCGCGCGGGATGCTGTACGAGGCGGTGCCGGACGACTGGCACGCGCAGGTCGTCGGCGCGCTCGGCTGCGTATCGTTGCATGCGAACCACAAGACGCTCGACGAACCGCTCGTGCGCGCGATCAAGGCGGCCGGGCTGCGCATCCTGGTCTACACGGTCAACGATCTCGCCCGGGCGCGCGAACTCGTGCGCTGGGGCGTCGATGCGGTCTGCACGGACCGCATCGACCTGATCGGCCCCGAGGCACTGGACGACATCACGTAGCGAGCGGTCCCGCGCGATGATGGATGCGGGAAAACCCTGAGACAAAAAAACGACGCCCCGGCGGGATTTCCGCCGGGGCGTTTTGCGTCGAGGAGACGTTACGTCACGAAAAATCCGCTACAAATTGCAGCAGGATTAACCATTCCCCAAATATTCGACTACGCTTAGAAGCGGTAGCCGACGTTCAGGTACGTGACGATCGGGTTGAGCGAGATCTTCGCTTTCGAGGTTTCGGTCAGGGTGCCGACCGGCGTCCGGCGGGCGGTCGTGAAGGTCGCGGTCACGCTGACCGGGATGTACGAGATCGACAGGCCCCCGAACCAGTGCTTCGTGAAGTTGTACGTGAAGCCGGCGTTGAGCACGGGCGCCCACTGGTTGCTGGTCGTGGCGCTGGTCGGGCCGCCGAGCACGCCGTTCTCGAAGCTGCTGTTCGTGATCTTTGCGCCGGTGAACCAGACATACGTCGCGCCGACGCCGAGATACGGACGGAACTTCGCGTTGGCGTCGTTGAAGTGATAGCGAAGCAGGACGGCGGGGCTCCACTGGTACGCACGGCCGAGTACGCCGAACTTTTCGAACTGACCCTTGCCGGTAATGTCGAACTTCGGCGGTATCCCCATGACGAGCTCGGTGGAGATGTGGTCGGTGACGAAGTAGCCAGCGGCGAGCCCGAGCGTATCGGCGTCGTTGATGCCGGCGCCGGTGTTGGGAATCGATTGGTTGATGGGCGTGCCGCCGACGCGGTACAGGAACAGCGGATCGCTGCTGTCCTGCGGCGACAGGTGGAACCAGCCGGTGCTGACGTAGAAATCACCTGCGGATTGTGCTTGTGCCGCACCGCTCGCAAACGTGAATGCGAGCGCTGCAGCCCCCGTAATGGCCAGTTTTCGTTTCATTGTGTCTCCTCCGATCTAAGGCGTGCTCATTATGACGACTGCGTTTAAAACCAAACAAGCTCGTAAGTTAGAGTTTTCACCCTAGGATTAGTACGACCGTACGCTTCCGCGCCCCGCCGGGATTGGCATTCTACGCAGGTGCGCAATTTCGGACCTTCGGGTATTTCCTAACGCGTTCAAACGGACATTCAGCATGGCACGGTTAGCACGACTCTACGTTCCCGACCAGCCGCAGCACGTGATACTGCGCGGCCTGGATCAGCAACCCGCGTTCGTCGACGACCAGGACTACGAACTCTTCATCGATTGTCTGAAGGCCGCGGCACGCGATCATCACCTTTCGGTGCATGCCTACGTGCTGCTTCCGCGTCAGGTGCAGCTCCTCGTGACGCCGAGCGACGAGGCAAGCCTGCCGAAGGCGATGCAGGCGGTCGGTCGCCGCTACGTCGCGCACTTCAACCGACGTTATTCGCGTCGCGGCACCTTGTGGGAAGGCCGGTATCGCGCGACCGTGATCGAAGGCGAGCGCTATTTCCTGCTCGCGAGCCGCGTGGTCGAGATGAGCCCGGTGCGCTCGCAACTGGTCGCGACGGCCGACGCCTATCGCTGGTCGAGCTATCGGCACCACGTCGGGCTCACCGTCGACAGCCTGATCACCGACCATCCGCTCTACTGGGCACTCGGCAACACGCCATTCGATCGTCAGCGTGCGTACAAGGAGCTCTGCGAGCAGCCGCTCGACGAGCGGCAGGCCGACCAGCTCCAGCAGGCGACGCTGAAGGGCTGGGTGCTCGGCGGCGAGAACTACCGCGAGTGGGCGGCGCGCACCGCGAACCGCCGCGTATCGCCGCTGCCGCGCGGACGCCCCAGAAAGGTGCGTGAAAATACCCCGCCGATCCAGCAGTAACGCGGGAAAGGCGGATCACGAGGCGGCGCTGCGGGCGCCGCTTCTTTTTGCACCAAAACGATACGGCCCTAATAAAACAGCACCAGATCAGAGCATTCATTTAATTGGGGTTCGATCAAGCGGTTTTTGTTGCTATTCCTTTGATTCGTCGCGTATATTCCGAATTCCGGTGGCCCGGGTGAAGCTCGCCCAACCACTGTCGGCCGTGCCGTCTCCCGTCGGGAGCGGGATCGACGGCAACAAAAAATGGTTCAACGGCCCTCGCGGCCCCTTTACGACGGTGTCCCCATGAACGACCACCAGCAGCCGCTCGCCGCGGTGCCCGCCGCACAAGGTCTGTACGACCCGCAAAACGAACACGACGCCTGCGGCGTCGGCTTCGTCGCTCACATCAAGGGCAAGAAGAGCCACGAGATCATTCAGCAGGGTCTGAAGATCCTGGAGAACCTCGATCACCGCGGCGCGGTCGGTGCCGATCCGCTGATGGGCGACGGCGCCGGCATCCTGATCCAGATTCCGGACGCGTTCTATCGCGAGGAAATGTCGAAGCAGGGCGTGACGCTGCCGCCGGCCGGCGAATACGGGGTCGGGATGATCTTCCTGCCGAAGGAAAACGCGTCGCGTCTCGCGTGCGAGCAGGAGCTCGAGCGGACGGTGCGGGCAGAAGGTCAGGTCGTGCTCGGCTGGCGCGACGTGCCGGTCGACCATGCGATGCCGATCTCGCCGACCGTGAAGGCGAGCGAGCCGCTGATCCGCCAGATCTTCATCGGGCGCGGCAAGGACATCATGGTGACGGACGCGCTCGAGCGGAAGCTGTACGTGATCCGCAAGACCGCGAGCCACCGCATCCAGGCGCTGAAGCTCAAGCACGGCAAGGAATACTTCGTGCCGTCGATGTCGGCGCGCACGATCGTCTACAAGGGGCTGCTGCTGGCGGGCCAGGTCGGCGTGTACTACCGCGACCTGCAGGACGGGCGCGTCGTGTCGGCGCTCGCGCTCGTGCACCAGCGCTTCTCGACCAACACGTTCCCGGCATGGGAGCTGGCTCACCCGTACCGGATGATCGCGCACAACGGCGAGATCAACACCGTGAAGGGCAACGTGAACTGGCTGAACGCGCGTACCGGCGCGATCGCGTCGCACGTGCTCGCCGACGACCTGCCGAAGCTGTGGCCGCTGATCTACCCGGGCCAGTCGGACACCGCGTCGTTCGACAACTGTCTCGAACTGCTGGTGATGGCCGGCTACCCGCTCGTGCACGCGGTGATGATGATGATCCCGGAAGCCTGGGAACAGCACACGCTGATGGATGAGAACCGCCGCGCGTTCTACGAATACCACGCCGCGATGATGGAGCCGTGGGACGGCCCCGCCGCGATCGCGTTCACGGACGGCCGCCAGATCGGCGCGACGCTCGACCGCAACGGCCTGCGCCCGGCGCGCTACATCGTGACCGACGACGACCTCGTGATCATGGCGTCGGAAGCCGGCACGCTGCCGATCCCCGAATCGAAGATCGTCAAGAAGTGGCGCCTGCAGCCGGGCAAGATGTTCCTGATCGACATGGAACACGGCCGCATCATCGACGACAAGGAACTCAAGGACAACCTCGCGAACGCGAAGCCGTACAAGAGCTGGATCGACGCCGTGCGCATCAAGCTCGACGAGATCGAGCCGAAGGCCGAGGACGTCGCGGCCGGTCGCACGCAGGGCGCGGCGCTGCTCGATCGCCAGCAGGCGTTCGGCTACACGCAGGAAGACCTGAAGTTCCTGATGGCGCCGATGGCGCAGCAGGGCGAGGAAGCCGTCGGCTCGATGGGCAACGACTCGCCGCTCGCGGTGATGTCGAACAAGAACAAGACGCTCTATCACTACTTCAAGCAGCTGTTCGCGCAGGTCACGAACCCGCCGATCGACCCGATCCGCGAGAACATGGTCATGTCGCTCGTGTCGTTCATCGGCCCGAAGCCGAACCTGCTCGACACGAACAACATCAACCCGCCGATGCGTCTCGAAGTGTCGCAGCCGGTGCTCGACTTCAAGGACATCGCGAAGATCCGCGCGATCGACCAGTACACGGGCGGCAAGTTCAGCGCATACGAACTGAACATCTGCTATCCGGTCGCATGGGGCAAGGAAGGCATCGAGGCACGCCTCGCGTCGCTGTGCGCGGAAGCCGTCGACGCGGTCAAGTCGGGCTACAACATGCTGATCGTGTCGGACCGCAAGACGGACGCCGAGCACGTCGCGATCCCGGCGCTGCTCGCCACGTCGGCGATCCACACGCACCTCGTCCAGCAAGGGCTGCGCACGAGCACGGGCCTCGTCGTCGAGACGGGCTCGGCGCGTGAGACGCACCACTTCGCGCTGCTCGCGGGCTATGGCGCGGAAGCCGTGCACCCGTACCTCGCGATGGAAACGCTCGCGAAGATGGCGGAAGGCCTGCCGGGCGACCTGTCGCCGGAG
The DNA here is from genome assembly GCF_001522185.1 of Burkholderia sp. RF2-non_BP3. NCBI lineage: Bacteria > Pseudomonadati > Pseudomonadota > Betaproteobacteria > Burkholderiales > Burkholderiaceae > Burkholderia > Burkholderia sp. RF2-non_BP3. The sequence continues at coordinate 67,946 of NZ_LOSU01000057.1, forward strand.
AAGGCCGTCTACAACTTCACGAAGGCGGTCGGCAAGGGCCTGCAGAAGGTGATGTCGAAGATGGGCATCTCGACGTACATGTCGTACACGGGCGCGCAGATCTTCGAAGCGCTCGGCCTGTCGAGCGACCTCGTCGAGAAGTACTTCAAGGGCACGGCATCGAAGGTCGGCGGCATCGGCCTGTTCGAAGTCGCGGAAGAGGCGATCCGCCTGCACCGCGATGCGTTCGGCGACAACCCGGTCCTGCGCGACATGCTCGACGCGGGCGGCGAGTACGCGTACCGCGTGCGCGGCGAAGATCACATGTGGACGCCGGATTCGATCGCGAAGCTCCAGCACGCGACGCGCAGCAACTCGTACCAGACGTACAAGGAATACGCGCACCTGATCAACGACCAGACCAAGCGTCACATGACGTTCCGCGGCCTGTTCGAGTTCAAGGTCGAGCCGACCAAGGCGATCCCGATCGACGACGTCGAGCCGGCCAAGGAGATCGTCAAGCGCTTTGCGACGGGCGCGATGTCGCTCGGTTCGATCAGCACCGAAGCGCACGCGACGCTCGCGATCGCGATGAACCGGATCGGCGGCAAGTCGAACACCGGCGAAGGCGGCGAGGACGAGAAGCGCTACCGCAACGAACTGCGCGGCATTCCGATCAAGTCGGGCGAGACGCTGAAGTCGGTGATCGGCGACGAGATCGTCAGCGACATTCCGCTGAAGGACGGCGATTCGCTGCGCTCGAAGATCAAGCAGGTCGCGTCGGGCCGCTTCGGCGTCACCGCCGAGTACCTGGCATCGGCCGACCAGATCCAGATCAAGATGGCGCAGGGCGCGAAGCCGGGCGAAGGCGGCCAGCTGCCGGGCCACAAGGTGTCGGAATACATCGGCAAGCTGCGTTACTCGGTGCCGGGCGTCGGCCTGATCTCGCCGCCGCCGCACCACGACATCTACTCGATCGAGGATCTGGCACAGCTGATCCACGACCTGAAGAACGTGAACCCGAGCTCGAGCATCTCGGTGAAGCTGGTGTCGGAAGTCGGCGTCGGCACGGTCGCGGCGGGTGTCGCGAAGGCGAAGGCCGACCACGTCGTGATCGCCGGCCATGACGGCGGCACGGGCGCATCGCCGCTGTCGTCGGTCAAGCATGCGGGCACGCCGTGGGAACTCGGCCTCGCCGAAACGCAGCAGACGCTGGTGCTGAACCGCCTGCGCGGCCGCATCCGCGTGCAGGCCGACGGCCAGATGAAGACGGGCCGCGACGTCGTGATCGGCGCGCTGCTCGGCGCGGACGAATTCGGCTTCGCGACGGCGCCGCTCGTCGTCGAGGGCTGCATCATGATGCGCAAGTGCCACCTGAACACGTGCCCGGTCGGCGTCGCGACGCAGGATCCGGTGCTGCGTGCGAAGTTCAAGGGCCAGCCCGAGCACGTCGTGAACTACTTCTTCTTCGTCGCCGAGGAAGTGCGCGAGATCATGGCGCAGCTCGGCATCGCGAAGTTCGACGACCTGATCGGCCGCGCCGACCTGCTCGACACCCGCAAGGGCATCGAGCACTGGAAGGCGAAGGGCCTCGACTTCTCGCGCGTGTTCTACCAGCCGGAAGAATGCGAGGACGTCGCGCCGCGTCACGTCGACGTGCAGGATCACGGCCTCGAGCGCGCGCTCGACCACGTGCTGATCGAGAAGGCGAAGGCCGCGATCGAGAACGGCGAGCACGTGTCGTTCATCCAGCCGGTGCGCAACGTGAACCGCACGGTCGGCGCGATGCTGTCGGGCGTGATCGCGAAGAAGCACGGCCACGACGGCCTGGCCGACGACGCGGTGCACATCCAGCTGAAGGGCACGGCCGGCCAGAGTTTCGGCGCGTTCCTCGCGAAGGGCGTGACGCTCGACCTCGTCGGCGACGGCAACGACTACGTCGGCAAGGGCCTGTCGGGCGGCCGGATCATCATCCGTCCGACCAACGACTTCCGCGGCAAGTCCGAGGAAAACATCATCTGCGGCAACACGGTGATGTATGGCGCGATCGAAGGCGAATCGTTCTTCCGCGGCGTCGCGGGCGAGCGCTTCTGCGTGCGTAACTCGGGCGCGACGGCGGTCGTCGAAGGCACGGGCGACCACGGTTGCGAATACATGACGGGCGGCACGGTCGTCGTGCTCGGCGAAACCGGGCGCAACTTCGCGGCCGGCATGTCGGGCGGTCTCGCGTACATCTACGATCCGGAAGGCACGTTCGCGGCGAAGTGCAACAAGTCGATGGTCGCGCTCGAGCCGGTGCTGCAGCAGGCCGAGCAGGAGCGCACGGTCGACCGTGCGCTCTGGCATGAGGGCACGACGGACGAAGCGTTGCTCAAGGGGCTCGTCGAGCGTCATTTCCAGTTCACGGGTTCGCCGCGCGCGAAGTCGCTGCTGGAAAACTGGGACGCGGCGCGCCGCCAGTTCGTGAAGGTGTTCCCGCACGAATACAAGCGCGCGCTGGGCGAGATCGGTGCGAAGAAGGCGGCGAAGGAAGTGCTGGCCGCCTGAGCGACGAACGACATAGCGAATGCCGCGCGCGCATGATTGCCGCGCGCGGCTCCCCCACCCGATACACCGAACAGAAGAGCACCTTATGGGCAAGGCAACCGGTTTTCTGGAGTTCGAACGCCGCCACGAGGCGTACGAAGCACCGCTCACGCGCGTGAAGCACTACAAGGAATTCGTCGCGGCACTGACCGACGCGGACGCGAAGGTTCAGGGCGCGCGCTGCATGGACTGCGGCATCCCGTTCTGCAACAACGGCTGCCCGGTCAACAACATCATCCCGGACTTCAACGATCTCGTTTACCGCCAGGACTGGCAGCAGGCGATCGAAGTCCTGCATTCGACCAACAACTTCCCCGAGTTCACGGGCCGCATCTGCCCGGCGCCGTGCGAGGCAGCCTGCACGCTCGGGATCAACGACGATCCGGTCGGCATCAAGTCGATCGAGCACGCGATCATCGACAAGGCCTGGGCGGAAGGCTGGGTGAAGCCGCTGCCGGCCGAGCACAAGACGGGCAAGAAGGTCGCGGTCGTCGGTTCCGGCCCCGCGGGTCTCGCGGCCGCGCAGCAGCTCGCGCGCGCCGGCCACGACGTGACGGTGTTCGAGAAGAACGACCGCATCGGCGGCCTGCTGCGTTACGGGATCCCCGACTTCAAGCTCGAGAAGTGGCTGATCGATCGCCGCATGCGCCAGATGGAAGCGGAAGGCGTGACGTTTCGCACCAGCGTGTTCATCGGCAAGGACGCGCTGCCGGACTCGATCGGCAACATGGCGAAGGAAACCATTTCGCCGGAGACGCTGAAGGAAGAATTCGACGCGGTCGTGATCGCGGGCGGCTCGGAAACGCCGCGCGATTTGCCGGTGCCGGGCCGGGAGCTCGCCGGCGTGCATTTCGCGATGGACTTCCTGCCGCAGCAGAACCGCGTGAATGCGGGCGACAAGCTCGTCGACCAGCTGCTCGCGAAGGGCAAGCACGTGATCGTGATCGGCGGCGGCGATACGGGTTCGGACTGCGTCGGCACGTCGAACCGTCACGGCGCGAAGCAGGTCACGCAGTTCGAACTGCTGCCGCAGCCGCCGGAAGAGGAAAACAAGCCGCTCGTGTGGCCGTACTGGCCGATCAAGCTGCGCACGTCGTCGTCGCACGAGGAAGGCTGCGAGCGTGACTGGGCGGTCGCGACGAAGCGTCTCGAAGGCAAGAACGGCAAGGTCGAGAAGCTGATCGCGGTGCGCGTCGAGTGGAAGGACGGCAAGATGCAGGAAGTGCCGGGCTCCGAGTTCGAGATGAAGGCCGACCTGGTGCTGCTCGCGATGGGCTTCACGCAGCCGGCAGCCACCGTGCTCGAGGCGTTCGGCGTCGCGAAGGACGCACGCGGCAACGCGCGCGCGGCGACCGAAGGCGATCGCTCGTACTACACGTCGGTCGACAAGGTGTTCGCGGCAGGCGACATGCGTCGCGGTCAGTCGCTCGTCGTCTGGGCGATTCGCGAAGGCCGCCAGTGCGCGCGCTCGGTCGACGCGTACCTGATGGGGCATTCGGAACTGCCGCGCTGAGCTGAAGCGCGCGAGCGGGTTTCGAGGAAAACCGGGCGTCCGAAAGGGCGCCCGGTTTTTTTATGGTGCGGCGTTCTGCCGATATTCAATCGTCCGCAGGCACGCAGCCGTCGTCCGCTGTCGCCTCGCCACGCGCCCCGCATCTTTCCGAAGCGTCGCCTAACCTGATCACATCAGGCATCGATGTTCCGCGATCCGGAAACCTTTCGTTTTGTAATAATCCTTGGAAATTGTCATATCATGTCGCCCGACCGGCCGCGTTCGCGCGGCCGCCGCATTTGACTGACCCCATTTACAAGGACTCTGAATGGAAGCATTCGTGCATGGGCTGATCGACGCCGTCAACGGCGTGCTGTGGAATTACGTGCTGATCGCGCTGCTGCTCGGCGCCGGCGCGTGGTTCACGTTGCGGTTCCGGATGATCCAGCTGAAGGCGCTGCTCCTCAGCATCAAGCTGGTCGGCAGCAAGGGCGAGCCGGGCAGCATCTCGTCGTTCCAGGCGTTCGCGACCGGGCTCGCGAGCCGCGTGGGCACCGGCAACATCGCCGGCGTCGCGGTCGCGCTGACGGTCGGCGGGCCGGGCGCGATCTTCTGGATGTGGATGACGGCGCTCGTCGGGATGTCGTCGGCGTTCGTCGAAGCGACGCTCGCGCAGATCTTCAAGGTGTCGCATCCGGACGGCAGCTATCGCGGCGGCCCCGCGTACTACATCCAGACGGGCCTGCGCTCGCGCGGCTTCGGCGTGCTGTTCTCGCTGTCGCTGATCCTCGCGTTCGGCTTCGTGTTCAACGCGGTGCAGGCCAACGCGATCGCCGATGCGTTCCATACGTCGTTCGGCTGGAGCCGCGAGACGGTCGGCCTCGGCCTCGTGCTGCTCACCGCGCCGCTCATCTTCGGCGGGATTCGCCGCATCGCGTCGGTTGCGCAGGTGATCGTGCCGGTGATGGCGATCGGCTACCTCGCGCTGGCCGTCTACGCGGTCGCGACGCACGTCGCGCTGGTGCCGGGCGTGATCGCGCTGATCGTGAAGAGCGCGTTCGGGCTCGAGCAGGCGGCGGGCGGCCTGACCGGCTACGCGGTCAGCCAGGCGGTCGCGATGGGCGTGAAGCGCGGGTTGTTCTCGAACGAGGCCGGCATGGGCAGCGCGCCGAATGCGGCCGCGACCGCGAGCGTGCGGCATCCGGTCGTGCAGGGGCTGATCCAGATGCTCGGCGTGTTCGTCGACACGATCGTGATCTGCAGCGCGACCGCGTTCGTGATCCTGCTGTCGGGCCAGTACGAACTCGGCGCCGGCATGGAGGGCGCGGCGCTCACGCAGCGCGCGATCGCGAGCCACGTCGGCGACTGGGGCGGCATTTACATGGCCGTTGCGATCTTCTTCTTCGCGTACTCGTCGGTGATCGGCAATTACGCCTACGCGGAAGGCAACGTCGACTTCATCACGAAGCGGCGCGGCGTGCTGCCGCTGTTCCGCATCGCGGTGCTCGGCATGGTGATGTTCGGCAGCGTCGGGCAACTGCCGCTCGTATGGGCAATGGCCGATACGAGCATGGGGCTGATGGCGATCATCAACCTGGTCGCGATCCTCGCGCTCGGCAAGTATGCGCATGCCGCGTGGCGCGACTATCGCCGCCAGCGCGCGGAGGGTATTGCCGATCCGGTGTTCACGCGCAACACGATTCCCGAGCTCGCGCGCGTGCTGCCGGCCGACGTGTGGGGCGAGCACGGCCCGCTGCCGCAGCGTCCGGTGTCGGCCGATGCGGTGGCCGAGGCGCGCGTGGCGGTGCGCGAGTCATGAACGGCGACCGGCTCCGTGCGTTCGTCGCGCTGATGCCCGATGCGGCATCGCGCGACGCTCTGCACGCGCTGCCGGTCACCCGAGGCGCGCGGCGCACGCTGCCCGCGCAACTGCACGTGACGCTCGCGTTCATCGGCGCGATCGAACGCGCGCGTTGCGACGCGCTGGCCGCACGCCTGCCGGCGCTCGCGGCCGCGCATGCGCTGCCGTTGCAGCCGGTCGAGCGGATTGCGTGGTGGCCGAGCCTGCCGCGCGCGAGACTGATCGTCGCGGAACTCGCGCCCGATCCCGCCTGTGCGGCGCTGAATGCCGACTTGTCCGCGCTGCTGCTCGAACTGGGCGTGCCGGCCGACCGCCGGCCGTTCAGGCCGCACGTCACGCTCGCGCGGCTGCCGCGCGACGCGGACGGGCAGCCCGCGCACGGCGGTGCGACCGGGCGGCCGGTCGCGCTGCGTTTCGTCGCGCTGACGTTATTTGAAAGCCGGCTGTCGCACGACGGCGTGTCGCATGTGCCGATCGTGTCGGTGCCCGTCGGGCGGGCGTAGCGGGAAGGCGGGCGGGACGAGGAAGAGAACAAGGCCGGCGCGGTATGCGCCGGCCTTTTTGTTTCGGTTACGCGGCGACCTTGTCGCTGTCGTTCACGCGTTCGACGTTGATCGTGCCGACGTGGAACGCGGCCAGCGATTCGCGATGCGCGATGCTGACAATCGCGGCTTTCGGCAGCCGTTCGGCGAGCAGGTGATAGAGCCGCGCTTCGTTGTCGGCGTCGAGCGCGCTCGTCGCTTCGTCGAGGAACAGGAAGTCGGGCTTGTGCAGCAGCACGCGCGCGCCGGCCAGACGCTGCTGTTCGCCCGGCGACAGCACGCGCGTCCAGTGGCCGGTTTCGTCGAGGCGGCCGACGTAGTCTTCCAGCCGGCACGCGCGCAGCGCGTCGCGGCACGCGTCGTCGGTGAACGCGTCGGGCGCGGCCGGATAGGTGAGCGCGGCCTTCAGCGTGCCGATCGGCAAATAGCTGGTTTGCGGCACGAACATCATCCGCGCGCCGACCGGCGCGTCGATCGCCCCGTCGCCGAACGGCCACAGGCCCGCGAGCGCGCGCATGAACGTGCTCTTGCCGGAACCCGACTTGCCGACCACGAGCCAGCGCGAGCCGGGCTCGATCGTCACGTTGCCGATGTTCGCGAGCGCGTTGCCGTTCGGCAGCGCGAGCTTCAGCGACGAAGTCGACAGCTTCGCGGCATCGACGTAGTGCAGGTTGATGCCGCCGTGCTCGGTCGCGGGCGACAGGCTTTCCTTCAGGTGTGACGTGCCCATCACGCGCTTGAATTCACGCAGACGGTTGACGGTCGCGCGCCATTCGACGAGGGTCGAGTAACTGTTGATGAACCACGAGAACGAATCGCTGACGGTGCCGAACGCGGACGCAATCTGCATCAGCACGCCGAACGAGAATGCGCCCGCGAAATAGCGCGGCGCCGCGACGACGAGCGGAAAGATGATCGCGATCTGACTGTAGAAGGCCGTGACGAACGTGAGGCGCTTCGTGTACTTCATCACGCGCCACCAGTTGTCGCGAATGCGCGTGAACAGCGTCTGCGCGGTGCCGATCTCGGTTTTCTCGCCGTCGTAGAACGCGATCTGCTCGGCGTTCTCGCGCACGCGGATCAAGCCGAAGCGGAAGTCCGCCTCGACGCGCTGTTGCTGATAGTTGATCGACACGAGCGGGTGGCCGACCTTCTGGATGATCAGCGAGCCGACCACCGCATACAGCGCGGCCGCCCAAACCATGTACCCGGGAATCGCGACAGGCGTCGCGCCGAGCGTGATCGTCAGCGCGCCCGCGAGCGACCACAGGATCGTGATGAACGACACGAGCGTGACGACCGTCGACAGCAGGTCGAGCGACAACGTGAGCGTGGCCGTCGCGAACGACTGGAGATCGTCGGTGATCCGCTGGTCGGGGTTGTCGGCGAGGCGGTCGCGCTCGATCCGATAGAACGCGCGATCGCCGAGCCATTGGCCGAGGAAGCGGTCGGTGAGCCACTGGCGCCAGCGGAACCCGAGCATCTGGCGCAGATAGCGGCCGTAGACGGCGAGGATGATGAATGCGAACGCGAATGCCGAGAACTGCATCAGCAGACCGGGGAAGTCTTGAACGTTCTTCGACTGCAGCGCGTTGTAGAACCCCACGTTCCACTTGTTCAGCTTGACGTTGATCCAGACCACGCAGAGATTGATCGCGATGATCGTGACCAGCAGCCCCCACGCGATTTTCCATTCGGACGACACCCAGTAGGGCTTGATGAGGCTCCACGCGGATACCGGGCGCTCGTCCTGCGGCGCGTCGGAGGCGGAGCGGACGGGATCGATCGATTGGGTCATGTGCTTCCTGATGAGTAGCCGGCGCGTGCCGGGCGGAGCCGGACGCGCGCCGCGATACGGTATGCCGGGACGGAGTGCCGACTGACGGCGGGCGTCCGGATGGTGACCCGCGCGTCTTAAACGGCACTTAAGGCCGGCGGTGACGCGGCAACCGGCCGCTCGCGCGGCCGGCCTGCGGGCATTGTGCCAGAGCGGCGCGACGCGACGGCGAATTTGCCGCAAGGGGGACAGTTTGCGGCGCTTTCCGCTTTTATGGTCTAATGGCCGACGACGAAACAGGGGTGCTTCGAGCGCGGCCGACGGACAGTTCCGGGCGACGCGGCGAGGCTGAGAAAGACCCTTCGCACCCGATCCGGGTAATACCGGCGAGGGAAGTTTCTGATCCCGCCGGGCCGCGCTGGCTGCCATCCCACATGGTCAGCGCCCGAGTCCCGCCCGGCCGGCCTTTGCTGCCGGTTTCGTCCTTTTGGGTACGCGCGTTGCGCGTTACGGAAGGAATGATGACCGCTCAATCTTCAGTCTTTTGCGCTGTTCCCGATCCGCTGTCGCGTGCGTCCGCACGGGACGGTGCGCGCGCGTCGACGCTCGTCGCACGCGCCCGCGCGGTTCGCGAGGAGGGCGCGCGATGAACCTCCACGTTTCCCGGCCCGATTTCGCGGTACTCGGCGGCGGCCTCGTCGGCCGTCTGATCGCGTGGCGGCTTGCGGGCGACGGGCATCGCGTCGCGCTGTACGAGCGCGGCGGCCCGGACGGCGAGCAGTCGGCCGCGTGGATCGCGGCCGCGATGCTCGCGCCGCTCGCCGAGGCGGCGAGCGCCGAACTGCTGATCACCGAGCTCGGCGCGGCATCGCTCGCGCGCTGGCCGCAATGGCTCCCGGAACTGCCCGAACCTGTGTTCTTCCAGCAGCACGGCACGCTCGTCGTCTGGCATCAGGCGGATCGCGCCGAGGCGCCGCTGTTCGAGCGGCGCGTGCGCGCGAACGCGCCGGCCGAGCTGTTCGACGGTGGCTTCGTCGCGCTGGCCGGCGCGCAGGTCGACGCGGCCGAGCCCGCGCTCGCGGGGCGCTTCGCGCGCGGCCTGATGCTGCCGCGCGAGGGGCAGCTCGACAACCGGCAGGCGCTGCGCGCACTCGCGGCGGGCCTCGCGCAACGCGGCGTCGAGCTGCACTGGCACGCGACGATCGACGACGCGAACCGGCCCGACGCGCATTTCACGATCGATTGCCGCGGGCTCGGCGCGAAATCCGCGCTGCCCGCGCTGCGCGGCATCCGCGGCGAAGTCGCGCGCGTGCACGCGCCGGGCATCGGGCTCACGCGGCCCGTGCGGCTGCTGCATCCGCGCTATCCGCTGTACATCGCGCCGAAACAGGACGACCTGTACGTGATCGGCGCGACCGAAGTGGAGGGCGAGGACATGTCGCCCGTCAGCGTGCGCTCGGCGCTCGAACTGCTGAGCGCGGCGTTTTCCGTGCACCCGGCGTTCGGCGAGGCGCGCATCCTCGAACTGAACGCGCAATGCCGCCCGACGTTGCCCGATCACCGCCCGGCGGTGATCTGGGACGGCGCGACGACGCTGGCCGTCAACGGCCTGTACCGGCACGGCTTCATGATCGCGCCGGAAGTCGCGCACGCGGCGGTCGCGTTCGCGCAAGCGGCGCTCGGCGGCGCATTCGCCGATGCCGACGCGTTCGCCGCGTGGCGCGATGCCGCGCGCTGGCCGACGCTCCTTCATCACCGCGACGACGCGCGCCAGCCGGCCTGACGCGCGCCGCCGACCGAATTCGATCAAGCCTCATGGATATCCAGATCAACCAACAGACGCTGACGCTGCCCGACGGCGCGACGGTGGCCGACGCGCTCGCCGCGTACGGCGCGCGTCCGCCGTACGCGGTCGCGCTGAACGGCAATTTCGTCGCGCGCACGCAGCATGCGGCGCGCGCGCTCGCGACGGGCGACAAGCTCGACGTGGTGCACCCCGTCGCGGGCGGCTGAGCGCCACCGGTTCGCCCTCCGCTCTTCCAGGAAAACGACATGACGTCCCTCACTTCCGCCGACGCGCTGACGCTGTACGGCGAAACCTTCGCAAGCCGCGTGCTGCTCGGCACGTCGCGCTACCCGTCGCTGCAGTCGCTGTCCGATTCGATTGCCGCGTCGCGCCCCGGGATGGTGACGGTCGCGCTGCGCCGCCAGATGACCGGCGGCACCGCCGAGGCCGGCTTCTTCGATCTGCTCAAGCGTCACGCGGTGCCGCTGTTGCCGAACACGGCGGGCTGCCAGACCGTCGCCGAAGCGGTGACGACCGCGCACATGGCGCGCGAGGTCTTCGATACCGACTGGATCAAGCTCGAGCTGATCGGCGACGACTACACGCTGCAGCCCGATCCGGTCGGGCTGATCGAGGCGGCCGCGCAACTGGTCAAGGACGGCTTCAAGGTGCTGCCGTACTGCACCGAGGATCTCGTGATCGGCCGGCGTCTGCTCGACGTCGGTTGCGAGGCGCTGATGCCGTGGGGCGCGCCGATCGGCACGGGCAAGGGCGTCGTGAATCCGTACGGGCTGCGCGTGCTGCGCGAGCGGCTGCCGGACGTGCCACTGATCGTCGACGCCGGGCTCGGCGTGCCGTCGCACGCGTGCCAGGTGATGGAGTGGGGCTTCGACGGCGTGCTGCTGAACACGGCCGTGTCGCAGGCCACGCATCCGGAAATCATGGCGCGTGCGTTCGCGCAAGGCGTCGAGGCCGGCCGTGCGGCCTATCTCGCCGGGCCGATGGATGCGCGCGAGACTGCGCACGCGAGCACGCCGGTCGTCGGGATGCCGTTCTGGCACCAGGACGGGGGCGGCGCATGAGCGTGCGCTTCGCCGATGCATTCTGGCCGCCGGCCGACGAGCTGGCCGAAGCGGCCGAGCGGATTCGCGCCCGCCTGGGCGACTGGCCGACCGGCACGACGCCGTGGCGGCTGTGCGTCGCGGCGCCCGACGTGCCGGCCGACGGCGACGTGCTGATCGTGTCGGCCGGCGATCGTGCCGCGCAGGCGCGCGCGTCGGCTGCGTCGCGCCCCGCGTCGCCGGACGCGGTCGCGATCGAGTTCGACGAACACGGCGCGGTGCTGCATGCCGCGGGCGTGCGCCACGCGCTGGAAGCCGCGCATCCGCTCGCCGACGACTGGATCGCGGCGCTCGCGGCGTTCCTCGATTGCGGCTTCGCGCCGATCGACGCGCTGGTGCTCGCGCTCGCGTGGCGCGACGGCGACGAAGCGCGCGGGGCCGATGCGTGGCCGGTCGATGCCGCGCGGTTCCCGCGCGTCGCCGGCCTGGCCTCGGCACCCGAGCCCGCATTCCCGCCGTGCCCCGCGCAACTTGGCCTTTATCCGGTCGTCCCCGACGCCGAATGGGTCGAACGCGTGCTCGAGTGCGGCGTGCGAACCGTGCAACTGCGCGTGAAAGGCGCGGATCCGGACGCGTTGCGCCGGGAAGTCGCACGGGCGGTCGCGGCGGGGCGCCGTTATCCCGATGCGCGCGTGTTCATCAACGATCACTGGCAGATCGCGATAGAAGAGGGCGCGTACGGCGTACATCTGGGTCAGGAGGACCTGGAAACGGCCGATCTGGCCGCGATCGCGCGCGCCGACCTGCGGCTCGGGCTGTCGAGTCACGGTTATTACGAGATGTTGCGCGCGTTGCACGAGCGCCCGAGTTATCTGGCGCTCGGCCCCGTGTACGCGACCGCGACCAAGGCGGTCGCGGCGCCGCCGCAAGGCCTCGCGCGGATTGCCCGCTATGCGCGCTTCGCGGGCGCGCGGGCGCCGCTCGTCGCGATCGGCGGCGTGGGGCTCGACGCGTTGCCGGACGTGCTGGCGACGGGCGTCGGCAGCGTCGCGGTGGTCAGCGCGGTCACGGGCGCAGACGATTATCGGGCGGCGATTGTTGCGTTGCAGCAATGTTTTGCCCGACAATTTGACAATCATTGACCGCGGGGCTCGGAACGGCGTCACGACATCATTCCAATGCAGGCCCTATAATTCGGCGTTCTGCGTAAAAGGACTGTCAGCTCCGTGAGCCCCACTCCTACCGAGACACTGCTGGAACTTCGCGACGTCGACTTTGGCTACGGCGACCGCCTCGTCCTGTCGAACCTGAACATGCGCTTCGGGCGCGGCCAGGTCGTCGCCGTCATGGGCGGGTCGGGTTGCGGCAAGACGACCGTGCTGCGCCTGATCGGCGGCCTGGTGCGCGCACGCCGCGGCCAGGTGCTGTTCGACGGCGCCGACGTCGGCGCGCAGACGCGCGACGGCCTGTACGCGCTGCGCCGCAAGATGGGCATGCTGTTCCAGTTCGGCGCGCTGTTCACCGACATGTCGGTGTTCGAGAACGTCGCGTTCGCGCTGCGCGAACACACCGACCTGCCCGAAGACCTGATCCGCGACCTGGTGCTGATGAAGCTCAATGCGGTCGGCCTGCGCGGCGCGCGCGACCTGATGCCGTCCGAGGTGTCCGGCGGGATGGCGCGCCGCATCGCGCTTGCGCGCGCGATCGCGCTCGACCCGCAGCTCATCATGTACGACGAACCGTTCGCGGGCCTCGATCCGATCTCGCTCGGCATCACGGCGAACCTGATCCGCACGCTGAACGAGGCGCTCGGCGCAACGTCGATCCTCGTCACGCACGACGTGCCGGAATCGTTCGCGATCGCCGACTACGTGTATTTTCTGGCCAATGGCGGCGTGCTCGCGCAGGGCACGCCCGACGAGCTGCGCGCGTCGACCGACCCGAGCGTGCGCCAGTTCATCGACGGCGCGCCGGACGGCCCGTTCAAATTTCATTACACGAGCCCGCCGCTGGCTGCGGATTTCGGGCTCGGCGGAGGGCGCGCATGATCAGCGCGATCGGACGTTACGTCATCGGCGGCCTCGAGCGCGCGGGCTACGGCACGCGGCTGTTCGTGCGCCTCGTGCTGGAATTCTTCCCGCTGCTGCGCCGGCCGCGGCTGGTCACGAAGCAGATCCACTTCCTCGGCAACTATTCGTTCGTGATCATTGCCGTGTCGGGCCTGTTCGTCGGCTTCGTGCTCGGCCTGCAGGGCTATTACACGCTGAATCGCTACGGGTCCGAGCAGGCGCTCGGCCTGCTGGTCGCGCTGTCGCTGGTGCGCGAGCTCGGCCCGGTCGTGACCGCGCTGCTGTTCGCGGGCCGCGCGGGCACGTCGCTCACGGCCGAGATCGGCCTGATGAAGGCCGGCGAGCAGCTCACCGCGCTCGAGATGATGGCCGTCGATCCGCTCAAGACGGTGATCGCACCGCGCCTGTGGGCCGGCATCATCGCGATGCCGCTGCTCACCGCGATCTTCAACGCCGTCGGCGTGCTCGGCGGTTATTTCGTCGGGGTCGTGCTGATCGGCGTCGATCCGGGCGCGTTCTGGTCACAGATGCAGGGCGGGGTCGAGGTGTGGGCCGACGTCGGCAACGGCGTGATCAAGAGCATCGTGTTCGGGTTCGCCGTGACCTTCATTGCACTGTTTCAGGGGTATGAAGCGAAGCCCACGCCCGAGGGCGTGTCGCGCGCGACGACCAAGACGGTCGTGTTCGCGTCGCTCGCCGTACTCGGCCTCGATTTCCTGCTGACCGCGCTGATGTTCAGCTAAGCCTCAGCCAAGCCAAATTTTGGGATGACGATGAAAAAGACTGCTCTCGACTTCTGGGTCGGCCTGTTCGTGGTGGTGGGCTTCCTTGCGGTGCTGTTCCTGGCGCTCAAGGTCGGCAACATGAGCTCGCTGTCGTTTCAGCCGACCTACTCGGTGAGGATGAAATTCGACAACATCGGCGGGCTGAAGCCGCGCGCCGCCGTGAAGAGCTCGGGCGTCGTGGTCGGCCGCGTGAAGTCGATCGCCTTCGACACCAACACCTACCAGGCGCTGGTGACGATCGATATCGACGGCCAGTATCCGTTCCCGAAGGATTCGTCGGCGAAGATCCTGACGTCGGGCCTGCTCGGCGAGCAGTACATCGGCCTCGATCCGGGCGGCGACACCGAAATGCTGAAGGCGGGCGATACGATCACGATGACGCAGTCGGCGATCGTGCTCGAGAACCTGATCGGCCAGTTCCTGTACAGCAAGGCAGCCGACGCGGGTGGCGCGAAGCCGGCATCGGGGGCCGCGGCCGCGGAGGCCGCACCCGCGCCGGTCGCGGTGCCGGCCTCCGCGGTGTCCGGTTCGACCGCCCAATAACCACACGAGAGAAAGACAAGAGGGTAATGACCATGCAGACGATCCGCATCAGGCACGCCGCGCTCGCGGTGGCGGCAGTCGCCGCGTTGAGCGGTTGCGCGACCGTGCAGACGCCGACCAAGGGCGATCCGCTCGAAGGCTTCAACCGGTCGATGTACAAGTTCAACGACACGGTCGACACGTACGCGCTGAAACCGGTCGCGAAGGGCTACCAGTACGTGGTGCCGCAGCCGGTGCGCGACAGCGTGACGAACTTCTTCTCGAACATCGGCGACGTCTACATCGCCGCGAACAACATCGTGCAGTTGCGAATCGCGGACGGCGTCGGCGACATCATGCGCGTCGTGATCAACACGGTGTTCGGCGTCGGCGGCCTGTTCGACGTCGCGACGATCGCGAAACTGCCGAAGCACACGGCCGACTTCGGGATCACGATGGGCCGCTACGGCATGCCGTCGGGCCCGTATCTCGTGCTGCCGCTGCTCGGCCCGAGCACGCTGCGCGACACGGCAGGCCTCGGCGTCGACTACGTGGGCAATCCGCTCACCTACGTGAAGCCGGACAGCCTGAGCTGGGGCCTGTTCGGCGTGAACCTCGTCAACACGCGTGCGAACCTGCTCGGCGCGGGCGACGTGCTGGATGCCGCGGCGCTCGACAAGTATTCGTTCGTGCGCAACGCGTACCTGCAGCGCCGCCAGATGCTGATCGACAACGCGCGCGGCGAGGCCTCGACGGCGTCGAGCAACGACGCGCTGCCGAAGTACGACCTGCCGGACGACGGCGCGGCACCGGCGGCAGCCGGCGCGGCGGGAACGGCGGGTGCGGCCGCGGTCGGCGGCGCGACGGCGCCGGCCGGCGCATCGGGCGCGGCCGTCGCCGCACCGGCGTCGGGCGGTGCCGAAGCACCGAACCCGGCCAGCGCGACGAACGTGCCGGCAATGCAGATGACGCCGCCCGCTCCGGGCGGGATTCGTTTCCCGAGCATCAAGCTGCACTGACCCATTTACATTCGTTACAGCCGGAAACGATTGAGTCGGTGGCGCACGCGAACTTGCGCGTAAGCTACCGGCTCCAACCTACGCATCGACTCTTCATGCAGGTCACTATGATGAAAAAACTGTTCCTGATCCCCGTTTTCGCGGCGCTGTTCTCGTTCGGCAGCGCAGCCCACGCGCAAGTCGACCAGTCGAACCCGCAGGCGCTGATCAAGACGGCGACGCAGCAGGTCCTCGACGAGGTCAAGCAGCAGACGATCAAGCAGGGCGACACCAACCGCATCATTACGATCGTCAACAAGGACATCCTGCCGTACACCGATTTCCGCCGCACCACGCAGCTCGCGATGGGTCGCAACTGGCGTACGGCATCGGCCGAGCAGCAGCAACAGGTTCAGGAGCAGTTCAAGCTGCTGCTGATCCGCACGTATTCGGGCGCGCTCGCGCAGCTGAAGCCGGACCAGCAGATCCAGTACCCGCCGTTCCGCGCCGATCCGGCCGACACCGACGTGGTCGTGAAGACGGTCGCGATGAACAACGGCCAGCCGGTGCAGATCGACTATCGCCTGTACAAGTCGGCGAATGGCTGGAAGGTGTATGACCTGAACGTGCTCGGCGCGTGGCTGATCCAGACGTACCAGCAGCAGTTCAACGAGAAGATCCAGCAAAGCGGCGTGGACGGCCTGATCCAGTTCCTGACGCAGCGCAACCAGCAACTTGCCGCCGGCAAGCAGGCGTCGTGAGCGCCTTCGAAGCAGGCTCTTCGCTGACCGTCGCGAGCGCGAAGTCCGCGCTCGCGGACGGTCTTGCGCGCATCGGCGCCGGCGCGACCGCCGTCGATTGCGCGGCGCTGACGCAGTTCGACTCGTCCGCGCTCGCCGTGCTGCTCGCATGGCAACGTGCCGCCAAAGCGCGCGGCGCGACCCTCGACCTCCTCAATCTCCCGCAGAAGCTCGCCAGCCTCGCGCGCGCCTACGGCGTCGACGCGCTCATCGACGGCACCGGGCGACATTGACCCTGTCCGACCGAAGCCTGCCGCGCCAGCCGGCGCGCGCACGCTTCAGGCCGCGCGCCGCCTGCGCCGGCCCCACCAGCCGGTTTGCCCTATAATCAAGCGTTTTGCGGGGCAGCCAATCGGCGTCCGGCCCCCATTTTCTTTCGCAGCAAGCACAGAATAGGCGTCGCGGCCCTTGCGCCGCGCACAGTCATGTCAGCCATAGAAATCCGTCACGTCAAGAAGCGCTACAAATCGCTTCAGGCGCTCAAGGGCGTCAGCCTGTCGGTCGAGGAAGGCGAGTTTTTCGGTCTGCTCGGCCCGAACGGCGCAGGCAAGACCACGCTCATCAGTATCCTCGCCGGGCTTGCCCGGGCCGATGAAGGCAGTATCTCGGTGCGCGGCCACGACGTCGTCAAGGACTTCCGCGATGCGCGCCGTGCGCTCGGCGTCGTGCCGCAGGAACTCGTGTTCGACCCGTTCTTCACCGTCCGCGAGACGCTGCGGATCCAGTCCGGCTATTTCGGGCTGCGCCACAACGACGACTGGATCGACGAAGTGATGGCCAATCTCGACCTCACCGAGAAGGCCGACGCGAACATGCGCGCGCTGTCGGGCGGGATGAAGCGCCGCGTGCTGGTCGCGCAGGCGCTCGTGCACCGGCCGCCCGTGATCGTGCTCGACGAGCCGACCGCCGGCGTCGACGTCGAACTGCGCCAGACGCTGTGGCAGTTCATCTCGCGGCTGAACCGCGAGGGCCACACGATCGTCCTGACCACCCATTACCTGGAAGAAGCCGAGTCGCTGTGCGACCGCATCGCGATGCTGCGTCGCGGTGAAGTCGTCGCGCTCGATCGCACCGACGCGCTGCTGCGCCGCTTCGCGGGCCTGCAGCTGTACCTGCGGTTCTCGACCGGCGCGCTGCCCGCCGAGCTGCGCGGGCTGGAGACCGATCCGGCCGCGCGCGCGCCGGGCGAGCATCTGCTGCGCCTCACGAGCTACGACGATGTCGAGCGCATCCTTGCGCAGTGTCGCGCGGCCGGCTGCACGTTCGACGAGATCGAGGTCCGCAAGGCCGACCTCGAGGATGTGTTCGTCCAGGTGATGAACGGGGCCGAGGTCATCGAGGGTCTGGCATGAGCGGTTTTCAAACGCTGTTCTACAAGGAACTCCTGCGCTTCTGGAAAGTGTCGTTCCAGACGGTGTGCGCGCCGATCGTGACGGCGCTGCTGTACCTGACGATCTTCGGCCATGCGCTGTCGGGCCGCGTCGAGGTGTATCCGGGCGTCGAGTACGTGAGCTTTCTCGTGCCGGGCCTCGTGATGATGAGCGTGCTGCAGAACGCGTTCGCGAACAGCTCGTCGTCGCTGATCCAGTCGAAGATCACCGGCAACCTCGTGTTCGTGCTGCTGCCGCCGTTGTCCTACAGGGACATCTTCGGCGCGTACGTCCTTGCGTCCGTCGTGCGCGGGCTCGCGGTCGGCACGGGCGTGTTCGTCGTGACGATCTGGTTTATCCCGATGCATTTCGCGGCGCCGTTGTTCATCATCGCGTTCGCGCTGCTCGGCTCGGCGATCCTCGGCACGCTCGGGCTGATCGCCGGCATCTGGGCCGAGAAGTTCGACCAGCTCGCCGCGTTTCAGAACTTCCTGATCATGCCGCTGACGTTCCTGTCCGGCGTGTTCTATTCGACGCACTCGCTGCCGCCCGTGTGGCGCGAGATCTCGCGTCTCAACCCGTTTTTCTACATGATCGACGGCTTCCGTTACGGGTTCTTCGGCGCGTCCGACATCAACCCGCTCACGAGCCTCGCGATCGTCACCGGTTTCTTCGTGCTGCTCGCGATGTTCGCGATGCGGCTGCTCGCGACCGGCTACAAACTGCGTCATTGATATCGACGGCGGCGGCCGCCGCGGGCGGCGCGCGCCGACAGGAGCCCCTCATGTTGCCGACTCCCGAACAGGTCAAGCAATACATCGCCGGCGGTCTCGCCTGCACTCATCTGGAAGTCGAAGGCGACGGCCAGCATTTCTTCGCGACGATCGTGTCGGCGGCCTTCGAAGGCAAGCGGCCGATCCAGCGGCACCAGCTCGTTTATGCGGCGCTCGGCGATCGCATGAAGCAGGAAATTCACGCGCTCAGCATGAAGACGCTGACGCCCGCCGAATGGCAGAACGCATAACCGGAACCACTGAGTGCAAGTCACCGTCAACGAGCGCGACGCCGTCCAGAGCGTCGCCACGGCACACCCGGCCGCCAACGGGGAATCGCAGGGACATGGGATGGACAAGCTGGTGATCGAAGGCGGTCGCCGGTTGTCGGGCGAGATCGTCGTGTCGGGCGCGAAGAACGCCGCGCTGCCGATCCTGTGCGCGGGGCTGCTCAGCGCCGAGCCGGTCGAACTCGACAACGTGCCGAACCTGAAGGACGTGCGCACCACGCTGAAGGTGCTGAGCCAGATGGGCGTGAAGAGCGAAACGGACGGCTGCCGGGTGCAACTCGACGCGTCGCGCGTCGACAACCTCGTCGCGCCGTACGAGCTCGTCAAGACGATGCGCGCGTCGATCCTCGTGCTCGGGCCGCTGCTCGCGCGCTTCGGCGAGGCGAAGGTGTCGCTGCCGGGCGGCTGCGCGATCGGCGCGCGGCCGGTCGACCAGCACATCAAGGGCCTGCAGGCGATGGGCGCCGAGATCAGCATCGAGCACGGCTTCATCGAGGCGCGCGCGAAGCGCCTGAAGGGCGCGCGCATCGTGACCGACATGATCACGGTGACGGGCACGGAAAACCTGCTGATGGCCGCGACGCTGGCCGATGGCGAGACGGTGATCGAGAACGCGGCGCGCGAGCCGGAAGTGAGCGATCTCGCGCACCTGCTGGTCGCGATGGGCGCGAAAATCGACGGCATCGGCACCGACCGCCTCGTGATCCAGGGTGTCGAGCGGCTGCATGGCGCACGCCATTCGGTGATTCCCGACCGCATCGAGGCCGGCACGTTCCTGTGCGCGGTCGCGGCGGCGGGCGGCGACGTGATGCTGACGGGCGTGCGCCCGCACATCCTCGACGCGGTGATCGACAAGCTGCGCGAGGCCGGCGTGTCGATCGAGGAAGGCGACAGCTGGCTGCGCGTGAAGATGGACCGCCGCCCGTCGGCGGTGACGATCCGCACGTCGGAATACCCGGCGTTTCCGACCGACATGCAGGCGCAGTTCATGGCCCTCAATTCGGTCGCGACGGGCACCGCGCAGGTCGTCGAGACCATTTTCGAGAACCGCTTCATGCACGTGCAGGAGCTGAACCGGCTCGGCGCGAACATCACGATCGACGGCAACACGGCGCTCGTGACCGGCGTCGACAAGCTGTCCGGCGCGAACGTGATGGCGACCGACCTGCGCGCGTCGGCGAGCCTCGTGATCGCCGGGCTGCGCGCCGAAGGCGAAACGCTCGTCGACCGCATCTATCACCTGGACCGCGGCTACGACCGCATGGAAACCAAACTG
Organism: Burkholderia sp. RF2-non_BP3; assembly: GCF_001522185.1. Lineage (NCBI taxonomy): Bacteria > Pseudomonadati > Pseudomonadota > Betaproteobacteria > Burkholderiales > Burkholderiaceae > Burkholderia > Burkholderia sp. RF2-non_BP3. The sequence goes on from NZ_LOSU01000057.1 coordinate 87,913, forward strand.
ACCGCCGTCGGCGCGAACGTGCGCCGCCTCTCCGGGAGCCAAGCATGACCGCGCCGCTGACCCTCGCCCTGTCGAAGGGCCGGATTTTCGAGGAAACCCTGCCGCTGCTGGCGGCCGCCGGCGTGCAGGTGGCCGAGGATCCGGAAACGTCGCGCAAGCTGATCCTGCCGACGACCGATCCGAACCTGCGCGTGATCATCGTGCGTGCGAGCGACGTGCCGACCTACGTCGAATACGGCGCGGCCGATTTCGGCGTGGCCGGCAAGGACGTGCTGGTCGAGCACGGCGGCTCGGGCCTGTACCAGCCGATCGACCTGAACATTGCGCGCTGCCGGATGTCGGTGGCGGTGCCGGCCGGTTTCGACTATGCGAACGCGGTGCGCCAGGGCGCACGCCTGCGGGTCGCGACCAAATACGTCGAAACGGCACGCGAGCACTTCGCCGCGAAAGGCGTGCACGTCGACCTGATCAAGCTGTACGGCTCGATGGAGCTGGCGCCGCTGGTCGGGCTGGCCGACGCGATCGTCGACCTCGTCAGCTCGGGCGGCACGCTGAAGGCGAACAATCTGGTCGAGGTCGAGGAGATCATGGCGATCTCGTCGCGCCTCGTCGTGAACCAGGCTGCGCTGAAGTTGAAGCGCGCGGCGCTCAAGCCGATTCTCGACGCGTTCGAACGCGCGTCGCAGAATGGCAATTGAGCGCATCACCGTAACGGAATTCCCATGGCCATCACCATCCGCAAACTCGATTCGACGAGCGACGGCTTCGACGCCGCGCTGCGTGCGGTGCTCGCGTTCGAGGCGAGCGAGGACGAAGCGATCGAGCAGTCGGTCGCGAAAATTCTCGCCGACGTGAAGTCGCGCGGCGACGCCGCGGTGCTCGAGTACACGAACCGCTTCGACCGGCTGGACGCCAGCAGCGTCGCCGCGCTCGAACTGCCGCAGGACGCGCTGCAGACGGCGCTCGACGGCCTCGCGCCGAAGGCGCGCGCGGCGCTGGAAGCCGCTGCCGCGCGCGTGCGTGCGTACCACGAGAAACAGAAGATCGAGTGCGGCACCCATAGCTGGCAGTACACGGAAAGCGACGGCACGGTGCTCGGCCAGAAGATCACGCCGCTCGACCGCGTCGGCCTGTACGTGCCGGGCGGCAAGGCCGCGTATCCGTCGTCGGTGCTGATGAACGCGATTCCCGCGCGCGTCGCGGGCGTCGGCGAGATCGTGATGGTCGTGCCGACCCCGGACGGCGTGAAGAACGACCTCGTGCTCGCTGCGGCGCTGCTTGGCGGCGTCGATCGCGTGTTCACGATCGGCGGCGCGCAGGCGGTCGGCGCGCTCGCATACGGCACGGCCACGGTGCCGCCGGTCGACAAGATCTGCGGGCCGGGCAATGCATACGTCGCGTCGGCGAAGCGCCGCGTGTTCGGCACGGTCGGCATCGACATGATCGCCGGCCCGTCGGAAATCCTCGTGCTGTGCGACGGTACGACCGATCCGAGCTGGGTCGCGATGGACCTGTTCTCGCAGGCCGAACACGACGAGCTTGCGCAGTCGATCCTGCTGTGCCCGGACGCCGCGTTCCTCGAGCGCGTCGAGAAGGCGATCGACGAGCTGCTGCCGACGATGCCGCGCCAGGACGTGATCCGCGCGTCGCTGGAAGGCCGCGGCGCGCTGATCAAGGTGCGCGACATGGCCGAAGCGTGCCGGATCGCGAACGACATCGCGCCGGAGCACCTCGAGATTTCCGCGCTGGAGCCGCAGCAATGGGGCCAGCAAATCCGCCACGCCGGCGCGATCTTCCTCGGCCGCTACACGAGCGAAAGCCTCGGCGACTACTGCGCGGGCCCGAATCACGTGCTGCCGACGTCGCGCACCGCGCGCTTCTCGTCGCCGCTCGGCGTGTACGACTTCATCAAGCGTTCGAGCCTGATCGAAGTCAGCGCCGAAGGTGCGCAGACGCTGGGCGAGATCGCCTCGGAGCTTGCATACGGCGAAGGGCTGCAGGCGCACGCGCGCAGCGCCGAGCTCCGGATGAAGGGGTGACGCGCGCCGGAGCCGCCGCCGATGCAGCGGTTCCGGTCGACGAGGAGGCCCGGCGCAGGGCGGCAGCCGCCGCCTTGCCGACCATTTGACGCCGGCGCGACGCACGCCGGCTTGAGACCATGACGACGCCACAAGACATCATCCGCCGCGACGTGCTCGCGATGACGAGCTACCCGGTGCCCGACGCGAGCGGCTTCGTGAAGCTCGACGCGATGGAGAACCCGTATTCGCTGCCGGCACCGCTCGCGGCGGCGCTCGGCGAACGCCTCGCGCAGGTCGCGCTGAACCGCTACCCGGCGCCGCGCCCGGGCGCGCTGCTCGACAAGCTGCGCCGCGCGATGGGCGTGCCGGCCGCATGCGACGTGCTGCTCGGCAACGGCTCGGACGAAATCATCAGCATGATGTCGGTGGCGTGTGCGAAACCGGGCGCGAAGGTGCTCGCACCGGTGCCGGGTTTCGTGATGTACGAGTTGTCGGCGAAGTTCGCGCAGCTCGAATTCGTCGGCGTGCCGCTCAAGGCCGACCTGACGCTCGACGCCGACGCGATGATCGCGGCGATCGCCGAGCACCGGCCCGCGCTCGTCTATCTCGCTTACCCGAACAACCCGACCGGCACGCTGTACGACGAGGCCGACGTCGAGCGGATCATCGCGGCCGCGCCGCACAGCCTGATCGTGATCGACGAGGCGTACCAGCCGTTCGCGGAGCGTTCGTGGCTGCCGCGCGCCGCCGAGTTCGACAACGTCGTCGTGATGCGCACGGTGTCGAAGCTCGGCCTCGCGGGGATCCGCCTCGGCTATCTCGCCGGGCTTCCGGCGTGGCTGACCGAGTTCGACAAGGTGCGCCCGCCGTACAACATCAACGTGCTGACCCAGGCAACCGCCGATTTCCTGCTCGACCACCTCGACGTGCTCGACGCGCAGGCGGCCGAACTGCGTGCGGAACGCACGCGCCTCGCGCAGGCCGTGGCCGCGCTGCCGGGCACGACGGTGTTCCCGAGCGCCGGCAATTTCCTGCTGGTGCGCGTGCCGGACGCAGCCGCCGTGTTCGATGCGCTGCTCACGGAGCGGGTGCTGGTCAAAAACGTGAGTAAAATGCATCCGTTGCTGTCCGAATGCGTGCGGCTGACCGTCGGTTCTCCCGACGAAAACGCGCGCCTGCTGGCTGCTTTGAAACTCGCACTGCCCGGTTGAGCCCACGGCGCGGCGGCGCGTGACGATCAATCCCCATTTACATCAGACTCAATCAAGGAATTGCCATGCGTGTGGCGGAAGTCGTTCGCAATACCAGCGAAACGCAGATCCGTGTGAAGCTCGATCTCGACGGGACGGGCCGGCAGAAGCTGGCCACCGGCGTGCCGTTTCTCGACCATATGCTCGACCAGATCGCGCGACATGGTCTGATCGATCTCGAGGTCGAAGCGCATGGCGATACCCATATCGACGACCACCACACGGTCGAGGATGTCGGCATCACGCTCGGTCAGGCCGTCGCGAAGGCGATCGGCGACAAGAAGGGCATCCGCCGCTACGGCCATTCGTACGTGCCGCTCGACGAGGCGCTGTCGCGCGTCGTGATCGATTTCTCGGGCCGGCCCGGTCTTGAATTCCACGTACCGTTCACGCGTGCGCGGATCGGCACGTTCGACGTCGATCTCTCCATCGAATTCTTCCGCGGGTTCGTGAACCACGCGGGCGTCACACTGCACATCGACAACCTGCGCGGCATCAACGCGCATCATCAGCTCGAAACGGTGTTCAAGGCCTTCGGCCGGGCGCTCCGTGCGGCGGTGGAGCTCGACGAGCGCGCGGCGGGACAGATTCCGTCGACGAAGGGCAGCCTCTAACTTCCGAACGGACAGGACGCCAACGACAACCTCACGGCTTCGGCGCGGCGCGCCGGCTTGCGATGGATCTGCTCAAATCGTTCATTTCGCTGCTGGCGCTGATCAACCCGATCGGCGCGGTGCCGTTTTTCCTGAGCCTGACGGCGCAGCAGTCGGACATCGAGCGGCGCCGCACGATCCGGATCGCGTCGGTGTCGGTGTTCTGCGTGATGACGGTGACGACGCTGCTCGGGCAGCAGATCATCGATTTCTTCGGCATTTCGGTCGGCTCCCTTGAAGTGGGCGGCGGCATCATCATGTTGCTGATGGCGATCAACATGCTGAACGCGCAGATCGGCAACACGCGATCGACGCCGGAGGAGCGCCACGAGGCCGAGCTGAAGGACAACATCGCGGTCGTGCCGCTGGCGATTCCGCTGCTCACGGGCCCCGGCTCGATCAGCACGGTGATCATCTATGCGGCGAACTCGCATCACTGGTATGAGCGAGCCGGACTCGTCGCGATCGGCGCGGTCCTGGCTCTGCTGTGTTTCTTCGCGATGCGGCTTGCCGAGCCGATCGCGAACTGGATCGGCCGCACCGGCATCAACATCGCCACGCGGCTGATGGGTTTGATGCTGTCGGCGCTGGCGGTGGAATTCATCGTCAATGGACTGAGGGCGCTACTGCCTGCACTGAGATGAAAACTTCGATTGCGATTGTGGATTATGGGATGGGCAACCTGCGCTCGGTCGCGCAGGCGCTCAAGAAGGCCGAACCGGCCGCCGACGTGGCGATCGTCGATACGCCGGCCGCGATTCGCGCGGCCGACCGCGTCGTGCTGCCCGGCCAGGGCGCGATGCCCGACTGCATGCGCTGCCTCGGCGAATCGGGGCTGCAGGAAGCAGTGATCGAGGCGTCGCGCACGAAGCCGCTGCTGGGCGTGTGCGTCGGCGAGCAGATGCTGTTCGACTGGAGCGCGGAAGGCGACACGAAGGGTCTGGGCCTGTTGCCCGGCAAGGTCGTGCGCTTCGAGCTCGACGGCCGGCTGCAGGACGACGGCTCGCGCTTCAAGGTGCCGCAGATGGGCTGGAACCGCGTGCACCAGTCGCAGCCGCACCCGCTGTGGGACGGCGTGCCCGACGACGCGTATTTCTACTTCGTGCACAGCTATTACGTGCGCCCGGACAACCCGGCGCACACGGTCGGCGAAACGGCATACGGCGCGCCGTTTACGTCCGCGGTCGCGCGGGACAACCTCTTCGCGACCCAATTCCACCCCGAGAAAAGCGCGGAGGTCGGGTTGCGTCTGTATCGCAACTTCGTACACTGGAAACCGTGAACGTCGTGTGCGTGCCACAGTCGGCGGGCCGGAAAGGCCCGTTCGCAAGCCCGCTATTGGCGGGAACAGGCCCTATGCGCCGAAAGAGTTGTACTAAACTAGCGAGACGGCGCGGCACCGGTTTGGCCGGTGCGCGCCGGATTCTTTTCATTTTCCACGACGACACCCGATTGCTATGTTGCTGATTCCGGCCATCGATCTCAAAGACGGTCAGTGTGTGCGCCTCAAACAGGGCGATATGGACCAGGCCACGATTTTCTCCGAGGACCCGGCGGCGATGGCCCGCAAGTGGGTCGATCTCGGCGCCCGGCGGCTGCATCTGGTCGACCTGAACGGCGCGTTCGCCGGCAAGCCGAAGAATCTCGAAGCGATCGAAGCGATCCTCGACGAAGTCGGCGACGAAATCCCCGTGCAGCTCGGCGGCGGCATCCGCAGCCTCGAGACGATCGAGAAGTATCTCGACGCCGGCCTCTCCTACGTGATCATCGGCACCGCGGCCGTGAAGGACCCGGGCTTCCTGCAGGACGCGTGCACCGCGTTCGCGGGCAACATCATCGTCGGGCTGGACGCGAAGGACGGCAAGGTCGCGACCGACGGCTGGAGCAAGCTGACGGGCCACGAGGTGATCGATCTCGCGCGCAAGTTCGAGGACTACGGCGTCGAATCGATCGTCTACACGGACATCGGCCGCGACGGGATGCTGCAGGGCATCAACATCGAAGCAACCGTGAAGCTCGCCCAGGCGGTCGGCATTCCGGTGATCGCAAGCGGCGGCCTGTCGAACCTCACCGACATCGAGAACCTCTGCGAAGTGGAGGAACACGGCGTCGAAGGCGTGATTTGCGGACGTGCGATCTACTCCGGCGATCTCGATTTCGCGGCCGCGCAAAAACGCGCGGACGAACTGAACGGCGAACTCGACGACGCCTGAGCGCGGTCGTTCCGTTCGCCGGGGTCGCCAGCAGGCGGCCCCGACCGGACGCCTCGCGCGAGGCGTCCGTAACCGGCCGTCCCATCGCGGCATTTGGCGCAACATCATGGCTCTAGCTAAACGCATCATCCCCTGCCTGGACGTGACCGCCGGGCGTGTCGTCAAGGGCGTCAACTTCGTCGAACTGCGCGATGCCGGCGATCCCGTCGAAATCGCCCGCCGCTACGACGACCAGGGCGCCGACGAACTGACGTTCCTCGACATCACCGCGACCTCCGACCAGCGCGACCTGATCCTGCCGATCATCGAGGCCGTCGCGTCGCAGGTCTTCATTCCGCTGACCGTCGGCGGCGGCGTGCGCGCCGTCGAGGACGTTCGGCGCCTGTTGAACGCCGGCGCGGACAAGGTCAGCATGAATTCGTCGGCGGTCGCGAACCCGCAGCTCGTGCGCGACGCGGCCGACAAGTACGGCTCGCAGTGCATCGTCGTCGCGATCGACGCGAAGCGCGTGTCGGCCGACGGCGAGGCGCCGCGCTGGGAAGTCTTCACGCACGGCGGCCGCAAGGGCACGGGCATCGACGCGATCGAATGGGCGCGCAAGATGGCCGAGCTCGGCGCGGGCGAAATCCTGCTCACGAGCATGGACCGCGACGGCACGAAGTCCGGCTTCGACCTCGCGCTCACGCGCGGCGTGTCGGACGCGGTGCCGGTGCCGGTGATCGCGTCGGGCGGCGTGGGCTCGCTGCAGGACCTCGCGGACGGCATCAAGGACGGCCGCGCCGACGCAGTGCTGGCCGCGAGCATCTTCCACTACGGCGAGCACACGGTCGGCGAGGCGAAGCGCTTCATGGCCGATCAGGGCATTCCGGTGAGGCTGTGATGACGACGGAAACGAAATCCCCCGCGTGGCTCGACAAGGTCCGCTGGGACGACAACGGCCTCGTGCCGGTGATCGCGCAGGAAGCGTCGACGAACGACGTGCTGATGTTCGCGTGGATGAACCGCGAGGCGCTGGCGAAGACGATCGAGACGCAGCGCGCGGTCTACTATTCGCGTTCGCGCAAGCGCCTGTGGTTCAAGGGCGAGGAGTCGGGCCACGTGCAGCACGTGCACGAGGTGCGGCTCGACTGCGACGAGGACGTCGTGCTGCTGAAGGTCGAGCAGGTGTCGGGCATCGCATGCCACACCGGCCGGCATTCGTGCTTCTTCCAGAAATTCGAAGGCACCGTGGACAGCGGCGACTGGGTCGCGGTCGATCCGGTGCTGAAAGACCCCGAACACATCTACAAATGACGCAATCGACCGAAGACACGCTGCTGCGCCTCGCGGCCGTGATCGATAGCCGCAAGGGCGGCGACCCCGAACAATCGTACGTATCGCGCCTGTTCCACAAGGGCGACGACGCGGTGTTGAAGAAGATCGGCGAAGAGGCGACCGAAGTCGTGCTGGCCGCGAAGGACGTGCGCCAGGGCGGCGCGCCGACGGCGCTGGTCGGCGAGGTGGCCGACCTGTGGTTCCACTGCCTCGTGATGCTGTCGCATTTCGACCTGAGCCCGGCCGACGTGATCGCCGAGCTCGAGCGCCGCGAAGGGCTGTCGGGCATCGAGGAAAAGGCGCTGCGCAAGCGTCGGGAGCGCGAGGAAAACGGCGGGTGACGACGCGCGGCCTGCCGCGCCGACGCCAGTGCGGTAAGCTGTAAGAATTGTCATCTAACGGGGGTAGCATCATGACCGATACGCCGAGCCAGTTTCCGACACCGTCGGTGCCGGGCGCAGCGGACGCCGAGCGACTGAAAGGTCTGCGCACGCTGACGCACGTGCTGTACGGCCTCTACGCGATTCATTGGCTGACGGGCGGCGTCACCGGGATCATCGCGATCATCATCAACTACGTGAAGCGCGACGACGTGGCCGGCACGCCGTACGCCGACCATTTCGAGTGGCAGATCCGCACGTTCTGGCGCGCGCTGATCGCCTACGTGATCGGCTTCGCGCTGATGTTCGTGGTGGTGGGATTCGTCGTCATGTTTGTCACATGGATTTGGACGCTGTACCGTATCATCAAAGGTTGGCTGTACCTGAACGACAACAAGACGCTCGATCCGCAGGCCTGGTTCTGACCGGCGCGCGGGCGTTTCGCAGGAGCAACATGAGTCACGATCCGAATTGCCTGTTCTGCAAGATCGCGGCGGGCGAGATCCCGAGCACGAAGGTGCACGAGGACGACGAATTCGTCGCGTTCCGCGACATCCGCCCGGCGGCCGAGACGCACGTGCTCGTGATTCCGCGCCGGCACGTGCCGACGCTGTCGGCGGCGAGCGAGGCCGATGCGCCGATGCTCGGCCGGCTGATGCTGCTGGTCGCCCGTCTGGCCGACCAGCTCGGCGTTGCGTACACGGGGGGCGAGACCGGGTTTCGCACGGTGATCAACACGGGCCCCGGCGGCGGGCAGGAGGTCTACCACCTGCACGCGCATATCCTGGCCGGCCCGCGCCCGTGGTTGCGGATGGGTTGACGTGGCGGGGCGTTTCCCCGCATCGATAGTCGAAGCCGGCGTGCCGCCGGCGATTTGCGCCGCGACGCGGCGTGGTTGAGGAGAGGTTTCATCATGGGTGGATTGAGCATTTGGCACTGGCTGATCGTGCTGCTGATCGTCGCGCTGGTTTTCGGTACGAAGAAGCTGCGCAACATCGGCAACGACCTCGGCAGCGCCGTGAAGGGTTTCAAGGACGGCATGAAGGAAGGCGAGACACCGGCGGATGCGCAGCAACTGCCGCGCTCGGGTTCGGTCGACGTCAACGCGAAGGAAACGACGCGTTCCGACTCGAACAAGGCGTAACGCCGGCACGCTGACAGGCATTCGCGATGCTGGATCTCGGTCTTTCGAAGATGGCGCTGATCGGCGTCGTCGCGCTCGTGGTGCTCGGCCCCGAGCGCCTGCCGCGCGTCGCGCGTACGGCCGGCGCATTGTTCGGCCGCGCGCAGCGGTACATCAACGACGTGAAGGCCGAGGTCTCGCGCGAAATCGAACTCGACGCGCTGCGGACGATGAAGACCGATTTCGAGTCGGCCGCGCGCAATGTCGAGACGACGATTCACGACAACCTGCGCGAGCACGAGAAGGAACTGAACGACACGTGGAATTCCGCGGTCGGCGGCCTTAACGAAGGCTCGGTCGATGCCGGCACGTACGGCTCCGACACGCCCGCGGCGCCGTCGTGGCGCGGCAGCACGGCCGCGCTCGCGCCGAAGCGTCGCAACTGGCGTGTGAAACAGGCGGCGACGCCTGTCTGGTACAAGCGCGCGACGACCCGCCGCACGCACGTGCAGTCGGGCGCCGCGCGTGTCGCGCGCCATCAGCCGGCCAGCCTGCGCCGGCCGACGCGCTTCTTCTGAGTCGAGCGCATGCTCGCTCGTCAATCCTACCGAGGGCCGGTGTGAGCGACCCGCAGCAGAATCCGGGCGACGCCCCGGAAGAAACCTTCATTTCCCATCTCGTCGAGCTTCGCGATCGCATCATTCGCGCGGGGCTGGCCGTGATCGTCGTGTTCCTCGGGCTCGTGTACTGGGCGCCCGACATCTTCCGGCTGCTCGCGCGGCCGCTGATGGAAAACCTGCCGAAGGGCGGCAGGATGATCGTGACCGACGTCACCGGCTCGTTCTTCGTGCCGATGAAGGTCACGATGCTCGTCGCGCTCGTGATCGCGCTGCCGATCGTGCTGTACCAGATCTGGGCGTTCGTCGCGCCGGGCTTGTATCAGCACGAGAAGAAGCTCGTCGCGCCGCTCGTCGGCAGCAGCTACGTCCTGTTCCTGTGCGGGATGGCGTTCGCATACTTCCTCGTGTTCCCGACGATCTTCCGCGTGATGGCGCACTACAACGCGCCGCTCGGCGCGGAGATGTCGACCGACATCGACAACTACCTGAGCTTCGTGCTCGGGATGTTCATCGCGTTCGGGGTCACGTTCGAGGTGCCGATCGTCGTCGTGCTGCTCGTCCGGATGGGCGTGCTGACGCTGAAGAAGCTGAAGGAGATGCGGCCGTACGTGATCGTCGGCGCGTTCGTCGTCGCGGCGGTCGTCACGCCGCCGGACGTGTTCTCGCAGCTGATGCTCGCGCTGCCGCTCGTCGTGCTGTTCGAGATCGGGCTGCTGGCCGCGCGCTTCTTCGTGCCGAAGCCGACGGAAGAACCCGAGGCGGAGAACGGCGCCGCAAGTTGATGAGACGCGGCACGCGGCGGCCGGCATGAGGGGCGCCGTCGATGCGGCCCCTCGACGACGTTGAAGCCGGACGAGCGATCGGGCGGTGCAGGTGGCGGGGGCGAACGCAGCTCCGTCACCGCGACGAAGGATCGTCGAAGCAAAGCAAAAGGGCAGCCGATCAGGCTGCCCTTTTGCATTTCCACTTTGACCGGCAAGCGGCGCCGATACGCCGCCCGCCGGACGTCACTCGCTGTCGCTGTCCTGTTCGTCGAGCGTCTGCTTCGGCGGCGGCGGGCGCTTGCCGATCACCACGCTCACGTCGAACTCCTTGCTCTTGCGCACGACGTGGACCTTGGTCGGCGTGCCCGGCTTGATCTGCGCGACGGTGTTCAGCAGCTTCGTCGTGTCGGTGATGTCGTCGCCGTTCACGCTCACGAGGATGTCGCCCGGCTTGATGCCGGCCTTGTCGGCCGGGCCGCCCTGCAGCACGCCCGCGACGATCGCGCCCGACTTCTGCTGGAGCCCGAACGACTCGGCGATTTCCGGCGTGACGTCCTGCGGCTCGACGCCGATCCAGCCGCGCGTGACCGAGCCCGTCGTGATGATGCTTTCGAGCACGGTGCGCGCGGTCGACACGGGGATCGCGAAGCCGATGCCGAGCGAGCCGCCCGAGCGCGAATAGATCGCTGTGTTGATGCCGAGCAGGTTGCCGTTCACGTCGACCAGCGCGCCGCCCGAGTTGCCGGGGTTGATCGGCGCGTCGGTCTGGATGAAGTTCTCGAACGTGTTGATGCCGAGGTGATTGCGGCCGAGCGCGCTGATGATCCCCATCGTGACCGTCTGGCCAACGCCGAACGGGTTGCCGATCGCGAGCACGACGTCGCCGACCCGCGACTGGTCGGAACGGCCGAGCGTGATCGTCGGCAGGTTCGTCATGTTGATCTTCAGCACGGCGAGATCGGTTTCGGGGTCGCTGCCGATCACCTTCGCGGTGCCGGTGCGGCCGTCGGCGAGCGCGACTTCGATCTGGTCGGCGCCGTCCACGACGTGCTGGTTCGTTAGAATGTAACCTTCAGGGCTCACGATAACGCCGGAGCCGAGGTTGGCGGCAGGTTCGTCCTGCTGCTTGCGGGCGTTGCGGTCGCCGAAGAAGTAGCGGAACAGCGGATCCTTCGCGCGCGGATCGGGCGGCAGCGAGCCATCCTTGCTGGAGAAGACGTTGACGACGGCGGGCATCGCCTTTTGCGCGGCCTCCGCGTACGACGTGGTCGCCGGTGCACCGCCGATGCCCGGCGCGACTTCACGCAGCGCGACGATCGGCGTGGCGAGCTGCTTGCCGAGCTGTCCTTGCCGTTGCAGCCATTGCGGCTTGAGCGTCACGACGATGAACATCAGCGCGAGCAGCACGGTCACCGCCTGCGCGAAGAACAGCCAGAAGCGTCTAAGCATCTGAATGGATTAGAGGTTTATATGGATCGGATCGAACTCGAATTGTACTTGAACAATACCCTTGAAACCGCGCGCTTCAAGGACTATTGCCCGAATGGCCTTCAGGTCGAGGGGCGTCGCAAGATCGAGAAGATCGCCACCGGCGTGACGGCGTCGGTCGCGTTCCTCGAGGCCGCGCTCGAATGGGGGGCGGATGCGGTGCTCGTCCATCACGGCTATTTCTGGCGCAACGAGGCGCCGCAGATCACGGGCCGCAAGTACCGGCGCCTGAAGCTGCTGCTCGCGAACGACCTGAACCTGTTCGCGTTCCACCTGCCGCTCGACGCCCATCCCGAGTTCGGCAACAATGCGCAACTCGGCGAGAAGCTCGGGTTGATCGGCGAGCAGCGTTTCGGCGATGGCGATCTTGGCTGGATGGCCACGCTGCCGATGCCTGTCACGCTCGAGCACTTCGTCGCGAAGGTCGAGCGCACGCTCGGCCGCACGCCGCTCGTGCTCGGCGACCCGGAGATGCAGCTGCGCCGCATCGCGTGGTGCACGGGCGCCGCGCAGAGCTATTTCGATGCCGCGATCGACGCCGGCGCCGACGTGTTCCTGACCGGCGAAGTGTCGGAATCCGTCACGCACGCGTCGGCCGAGAGCGGCGTCGCGTTCGTTGCGGCGGGGCACCATGCGACCGAACGCTATGGAATCCAGGCGCTTGGCGCCCACTTGTCCGAAGAATTCGATATCGAACACCTTTTTATCGATATTCATAATCCGGTCTGAGCGACGGATTTGCGGCGGCGCATCGAAATTTCGCAATGTAGCGGATGCTTAAAAGCGAAATGATTTAATCGCTCCGATAGTGGGGGAAAACCCTTAACTATCAACTACTTCGAAGGGATTTTCATCTCCGGGCCTTGTAAATGGCGACTCCATTCGCGCAAACTAGCGGCGGAATGAAAAGTCGTGACGGAAAATCCAACTCAGAAGTGGGGCGTGTGATGCGAGACAAGGAAGAAAAACGCGTCGACAGCGGCCGCCGTACCTGGCTGATTGCGACATCCGTAGCAGGTGGCGTGGGAGGCGTAGCCACCGTCATACCTTTCGCGGCGTCGCTTGCGCCGTCCGCGAAAGCGAAAGCGGCCGGCGCTCCGGTCGAGGTCGACATCAGCGGCCTGAAGCCCGGCGAGATGGTCACCGTGCCGTGGCGCGGCAAGCCGGTCTGGATCCTGAACCGTACCGACGCCATGCTGGCCGACGTCGTCAAGGCCGACAAGGAAGTGGCCGATCCGACCTCCGACAAACCCTATACGATGCCGCTGCCCGCGTATTGCGCGAACGAATATCGCTCGCGGGCCGATCGCAAGAACATTCTCGTCGTGATGGCCGTGTGTACGCACCTCGGCTGCACGCCTAGCCAACGCTTCACGCCGGGTCCGCAGCCGAACCTGCCGGACGACTGGCCGGGCGGCTTCCTGTGCCCGTGCCACGGTTCGACCTACGACCTCGCCGGCCGCGTGTTCAAGAACAAGCCGGCGCCTCAGAATCTCGACATCCCGCCCTACATGTTCACGTCGGCGACGACCCTCGTGATCGGCAAGGACGAGAAAGGAGAAGCGTGATGGCTGCCGACAACAAAGAAGTCTCCACGACAGGTGTCACCGGCTGGATCGACCAGCGCTTCCCGCTCACGTCCACCTGGAAGAAGCACGTTTCCGAGTACTACGCGCCGAAGAACTTCAACTTCTGGTACTTCTTCGGCTCCCTCGCGCTGCTCGTGCTCGTCAACCAGATCGTCACGGGCATCTTCCTGACGATGAACTACAAGCCCGATTCGATGCTCGCGTTCGCGTCGGTCGAGTACATCATGCGCGAGGTGCCGTGGGGCTGGCTGATCCGCTACATGCACTCGACCGGTGCATCGATGTTCTTCGTCGTCGTATATCTGCACATGTTCCGCGGGCTGATGTACGGGTCGTACCGCAAGCCGCGCGAGCTGGTGTGGATCTTCGGTTGTGCGATCTTCCTGTGCCTGATGGCCGAGGCGTTCTTTGGCTACCTGCTGCCGTGGGGCCAGATGTCGTTCTGGGGCGCGCAGGTGATCGTGAACCTGTTCTCGGCGATCCCGTTCGTCGGCCCGGACCTGTCGTTGTGGATCCGCGGCGACTACGTCGTGTCCGACGTCACGCTGAACCGCTTCTTCGCGTTCCACGTGATCGCGATTCCGCTCGTGCTGGTCGGCCTCGTGATCGCGCACCTCGTCGCGCTGCACGAAGTCGGGTCGAACAACCCGGACGGCATCGAGATCAAGGCGAAGAAGGACGCGAACGGCATTCCGCTCGACGGCATCCCGTTCCATCCGTACTACTCGGTGCACGATTTCTTCGGTGTCTGCGTGTTCCTGATGGTGTTCGCGCTGATCGTGTTCTTCTCGCCGGAGATGGGCGGGTACTTCCTCGAGTCGAACAACTTCGTCCCGGCGAACCCGCTGCAGACGCCGCCCGAGATCGCGCCGGTCTGGTACTTCACCGCGTTCTACGCGATGCTGCGCGCGACCACCGACCCGTTCAAGATCGTGCTGATGGTCGTGATCGCGCTGCTCGGCGTGCTCGCGCTGATCCGCGCGCGCGGCAAGTGGAAGGTCGGCCTGCCGGTGCTGGCCGCCGCGATCGTCGTGTTCATGTTCCTGACGGAATCGAAGTTCTGGGGCGTCGTCGTGATGGGTTCCGCGGTGATCACGCTGTTCTTCCTGCCGTGGCTCGACCGCAGCCCGGTGAAGTCGATCCGCTACCGGCCGCTGTTCCACAAGGTGTTCCTCGGGATCTTCGTCGCGGCGTTCCTGATCCTCGCGTTCCTCGGCACACGGCCGCCATCGCCGGTCGCGACGCTGATTGCGCAGGGTTGCGCGCTGATCTACTTCGCGTTCTTCCTCGGCATGCCCGTCTGGACGCCGCTTGGCACGTTCAAGCAGCCGCCGGAACGGGTGCGCTTCAAGCCCCATTAATGTGAGCGAGGAGAGAACGACATGAAGAAACTGCTTTCGACGCTCGCGCTGATCGGGGTGACGGCCGTGGCGCTGCTGGCGGCGCCGGCCGTGCGCGCGGAAGGTAATTTTCCGCTCGACCGGGCGCCCGATAACACGGAAAATCTCGTTTCGCTTCAGCACGGCGCGCAATTGTTTGTAAACTATTGCCTGAACTGCCACAGCGCGAACCTGATGCGCTACAACCGTCTGACGGATCTGGGCATATCCCAGAAGGAGATCGAAACGAATCTCCTGTTCACGACCGACAAGGTCGGGAACACGATGTCCGTCGCGATGCGGCCCGAAGACGCGAAGAACTGGCTCGGCACCTCGCCGCCCGACCTGTCGGTCGAGGAGCGGGCGCGCGGCCGCGACTGGCTCTACACGTACCTGCGGAGTTTCTACCGCGACGATACGCGGCCGAGCGGCTGGAACAACGCGGTGTTCGAGAACGTCGGCATGCCCCATGTATTGTGGCAACTGCAGGGGCAGCGCACTGCCAAATTCGAAGACAAGACGGACGAGGAGACGGGCGAGAAGGTCCACACGCTCGTCGGCTTCCAGCAGGTCACGCCGGGGACGTTGTCGTCGCCGGACTATGATGCTGCGGTGGCCGACCTGGTGGCCTATATGACATGGATGTCCGAGCCGGCCCAGCAGACCCGCAAGCGCCTCGGCGTGTGGGTGCTGGTCTTTCTCGGTGTCCTGACTTTCCTGGCCTGGCGGCTCAATGCCGCGTACTGGAAAGATATCAAGTAAACACGCCTGACCGGCGTGGGGCCGGCGCAAGGCGGAACCCGTGAAAGGGGTTGCGCCGCGTGCCGGCCCTCGGCTTTTTTGAGGAAACGCAAATATGATGGTTCTGTATTCCGGCACAACTTGCCCGTTCTCCCAGCGTTGCCGGCTGGTGCTGTTCGAGAAGGGCATGGATTTCGAGATCCGTGACGTCGACCTGTTCAACAAGCCGGAAGACATCTCGGTGATGAACCCGTACGGTCAGGTGCCGATTCTGGTCGAGCGCGACCTGATTCTGTACGAATCGAACATCATCAACGAATACATCGACGAGCGCTTCCCGCACCCGCAACTGATGCCGGCCGACCCGGTGCAGCGCGCACGCGCACGCCTGTTCCTGCTCAACTTCGAGAAGGAGTTGTTCGTTCACGTCAGCACGCTCGAGAACGAAAAGGGCAAGGCAGCGGAGAAGAACCACGAGAAGGCACGCCTCGCGATCCGCGATCGCCTGACGCAGCTCGCGCCGATCTTCGTGAAGAACAAGTACATGCTCGGCGAGGAGTTCTCGATGCTCGACGTCGCGATCGCGCCGCTCTTGTGGCGTCTGGATCACTACGGCATCGAGCTGTCGAAGAATGCCGCGCCGCTGATGAAGTACGCCGAGCGGATCTTCAGCCGTCCGGCCTATATCGAAGCACTGACGCCGTCCGAAAAGGTCATGCGTCGTTGATGGTGCAATGAGTGCATGACGGAGCGGGCGCGCGGCGTGCCGCGTGCCTGCTCCGGGTTCGAGGATTGTGATGCAAGAGATTTCAACGAAACCTTATCTGCTGCGCGCGCTGTATGAGTGGTGCACCGATAACGGTTACACGCCGCATATCGCGGTGAGGGTCGACAACTCGACGCGCGTGCCGCGTCAGTTCGTGCGTGACGGCGAGATCGTGCTCAACATCAGCTTCGAGGCCACGAGCCAGTTGCAGATGGGTAACGAGTGGATCGAGTTCACCGCCCGGTTCTCCGGGAAGGCGCACAAGATCGAGATTCCGGTGGCCAACGTGCTCGCGATTTACGCGCGGGAGAACGGGCAGGGGATGGCGTTCCAGGTCGATGCGGTGGCGGGCGAGGGCGAAGATTCGGGCGCGTTCGAGGACGATGCCGAGCAGGCCGACGATGCGCGACGCGACGAGTCGCCTGCGGTGCTGACGCCGGTTGCCGATCACGGCGCGAACGAAGAGCCGTCCGAAGGTGCCGATGAACCGCCGAAAACCGACGGCGATGGTTCGAAAGGCGGCAGCAGACCTCGCCTCAAGATCGTGAAATGAGGTAGAATCTCGCGCTTACGCCGGCTTAGCTCATCTGGTAGAGCAGTTGATTTGTAATCATCAGGTGGCGGGTTCGAGTCCTGCAGCCGGCACCAAATTGAACGAAGGGCCGGGAGATTTTTTCTCCCGGCCCTTCGTCGTTTCAGCGCCGCGAACCGACAAACCCGACGCGGGGCGCGCGGCAAAGCCGCTTCAGCGTATTGCATGTGCGGACGCGAGCACGCGGCATTTCCTTCTCGATTCGGTGCCGTACATTTCCCGGCCGGCCCGCGACGCCTCGTGTCAGGAGCGGCGCATTCCCTCGGTTGCAATGCCGCTCCAAGCGATGCCGTTGCGCCGCAACCAATCTTTCAGGCACTGCCTGCAAACGAGCAACGCGCCGCCGACGACGAGCGCGGTCATCGGCATCGGTCGGCCAGATGCCCCCTCCTTTACTGTCACGGCCGCGTCACGATGCCCCAATAACGTTGCACGTCCCAGCCGTGGCGTACGCATCCAGCGGATCCGATGACATCGCCCCGCTCAGGGAGCGCCTGGCTCCTCGCGACGACGTGCCCTCGTCGCAAACGGCCGCGCATTTCCGCATCCCCATGCCTTCGGGCCATTTCATCAAAAGACAGGATCGACGCCGGTTCGAACCGGATCGCGGACGATCAGGAGACAAGGACCATGCTGAGTCCGCACGAATTCTCGATGTTGCTGCGCATTGCCCGCGCACCGGACAGCGTCGACCCGTCCAACCCGGCGTTCGCCGTGCTCGTCGAAAAGCGGCTGGTCGACGATACGCAGGTGCGTGTGAATGCGGTGGCGGCGCGTCCGGCGCTCACGCCGATCGGCCAGATGCTGCTTGCGCGCTTCGACGAAGCGGCTTGAGAGAGGGGAAGCGTCATGCAGATGGGCGTCACGCCTTCGCCGCAGCGAAGGACGTGACGCAACGCAAGCGCGGCGAACCGCTTACTGCGCGACCGGCACCGTCACGTCGCTGCCGAACCAGTGCATCGAGATCTTCTTCAACGAGCCGTCCTTGCGCAGCGACTCCAGCGCATCGTTGATCGCCTTCTCGAACTTCGGATTGCCCTTGCGGAACGGGATCGCCATCTCCTGCTTGCCGCCGTTCAGCACCGCGCCCGAGCGCAGCGGCAGGTTCGACGTCTTGATCATGTACGGCAGCATCAGGCGGTCGTCGAGCGTCGCCTCGATCCGGCCCGCGGCGAGGTCACGCAGCTTTTCCGGCGCGCCGGGATACGTCTGCACCTCGATGCCCGGCACGCTGCGCGCCATCTGGTCGTAGTTGGTGCCGAGCGTCACGCCGAGCTTCTTGCCCTTGAAATCCTCGAGCGACTTGAAGTTGCGCGTGTCGTCCTTGCGCTGAATCAGCTGCGCGGCCGAATACGTGTACGGCTCGCTGAAGTCGAGCACTTCCTTGCGCTGCGGCGTGATCGTGACCTGATTGACGATCACGTCGAACTTGCCGGCCTGCAGCCCCGCGATGATCCCGCTCCATTCGGTCGGGACGAATTGCGTCTTCACGCCGAGCTTGCCGGCGACGGCATTGGCGACATCGACGTCGAAGCCCTCGAGCTGCCCCGACGTGCCGCGCGAGTTGAACGGCGGATACGTGCCTTCGAGGCCGACGCGCAGCACGCCGGCTTTCTTTACCGAGTCGAGCAGGTCTTCCGCATGTGCGGCAACGGCCGTGAAACCGAGGGCCGACGCGAGCAGCAAGCCCGACAGCAGGAACTTCGAACGTTTCATCGCAGATCTCCAGTGTTCAGTGTGGTAATCGAGCGCCGGGCATCGGTCGTGCCCGGACTGGGCCGGAATACGGGCACGTAGACACTACTCGCAACCGGGCCGCGCCGGAAGTCGAATTGGCCCTGATTGCAATCGATTTCCTCTGGCCGTGGGCGAACCGTACAGCGTCGAACAAGCGTTCGAACGGTTCGCCCGGGCCGCTCGGAGGACGCTTGAAAAACTCTTTTAAATCAGTTCTATTTTTGGAGACTCGCAGTAATTTGTCTGTAAAATCGCGCGAGCGAAATCGCATAACGCGCCATCCGAGGGCGCGTCAAAAGAAAAAAAGGCCGTTGCCATGAACATGCAGAACACTGTTGCCGCATTGCGCGGCGGGTTGCTTCAGCAGGACCGGCTGCTGAAGCTCGATACGCCATTGGGCGCCAACGTGCTGACCGTGCAGCGGGCCGTCGGCCGTTCGCGCATCGGGCGCGCGTACGAATTCACGCTCGACGTGCTGTCGACCGATAGCGATCTGGAACTTAAAAAGCTGATCGCGCAGCCCGTCACGTTGTGGATCCAGCAGGGCGATCGCAGCTACCGGCCGATCCACGGATACGTCCACACCGCGCGCCGCCTGGGCGCCGACGGCGGGCTCACGACCTATCAGCTCACGTTCGCCGATTTCACGCATTTCCTGAAGTTTCGTCGCGACCAGCGGCTCTGGAACGATACGACCGTCGACCAGATCATCAGCGATGTGCTGAACCAGCATCCGCAGGCGCGGGGGCATTTCCGCTTCGCGCTGTCGCAACCGCTGCCGAGCCGTTCGTACACGCGCCAGCACGACACCGACTGGCATTTCGTGCATCGGCTGATGGAGAGTGAAGGCCTCTACAGCACATGGCAGCAGGCCGACGACGGCAAGTCGCATACGCTCGTGATCACCGACAACCTGCAGGCGTTCGCGCCGCTGTCGCCGGAAACCGTGCGTTTCTATCGCGGCGGCGCGGCGAGCGAAGCCGATGCGTTCACGCAATGGTCGGGCTCGCGCACGCTGCAGAGCGTGACCCGAACGACGCGCACCTTCGACTACAAGAATCCGTCGCAACCGTCGAACCCGAAGGGCACGACGCTGCCGACGATGAGTGGCCAGGGCGAATTGCCCGACCAGCTCGAAGTGTACGAGTACACGGGTGCGTACACGTATCTGGACCAGACGCGCGGCGACCATCTGACGAAGGTGCGGATGGAGGAATGGGAGTCGCACGCGAAGCGCTTCCATGGCGCGGGCGGTGTGCGCGCGATCGATGCGGGCCGGCGCTTCACGCTGTCGGACCATCCCGAACACGATCGCGATCCGGCTGACCAGCGCGAATTCGCGGCGATCGGCGTCGAATGGTGGATCGAGAACAACCTGCCCGTGGCGAGCAGCAGCGCGGACTTTCCGTACAGCCTGCGCGACGCGTTGATGCAAGCGCAGGAAGGCTACGGTGCCGATCCGGCGTTTCGCGTGCCGCACGACGATGGCTCGGTCGGCTTCTATCTCGTCGAAGTCGAGGCACAGCGCGTGAGCGTGCCGTATCGCAGCCCGTTCGAACACGAGAAGCCGAAGATGCATCTCGAGACGGCGATCGTCGTCGGGCCGCAGGGCGAGGAAGTCTATACCGACGAGCTGAACCGGATCCGCGTGCAGTTCGTGTGGGATCGCCTCAATCCGGGCAACGAGAACGCGTCATGCTGGGTGCGCGTCGTGCAGTCGGATACCGGCGGCGGTTACGGTGGCGTGCATGTGCCGCGGATCGGCGAGGAAGTGCTGATCGATTATGTCGGCGGCGATTGCGATCGGCCGCTCGCGGTCGGGCGTGTGTACAACGGCGCGAACCAACCGCAGTGGCATAGCGACGGGATTCTCTCCGGCTATCGGTCGAAAGAATATTCGGGCAGCGGCTACAACCATCTCGTGATGGACGACGCGACCGGACAGAACCGCGTGCAGCTGATGAGCAGCAGCGCGAACAGCCTGCTGCATCTGGGCTACCTCATCGACCAGAACGGCAATTCGCGCGGGGCGTATCTCGGCAGCGGCTTCGATCTGCGTTCGGATGCGTATGGCGCGGTGCGGGCGAGCCAGGGGCTGTACGTCACGACTCATCCGAAGGCGCCGAACAGCCAGCCGCTCGACGTGAAGGAAGCGCAGCAGCAGCTCGTGACGGGTGAGAGTCTGGTCGAGGCGATGTCGGGCGTGAGCGAGCAGCATCAGGCGGAAAGCCTGAAGGATGCGCACGAGACGATGCGCGCATTCACCGACGCGACGCAGGACAGCACGTCGGGCAGCGCGTCCGGCGGCCGCACGGCGGGTGGCGGCACGGGCAGCGCGAATGCGTTCAAGGAACCGGTGATGCTGTTCGGCAGCCCGTCGGGGATCGGGATGTCGACGCAGCAGTCGCTGCACTTAGTCGCGAACGATCACGTGAACGTCGCGAGCGGACAGAGCGTGCATGTCGCGGCGGGCAAGTCGCTGATCGGCAGCATCGGGCAGAAGCTGAGCCTGTTCGCGCAGAACGCTGGGATGAAGCTGTTCGCGGGCAAGGGCAAGGTCGAGATTCAGGCGCAGTCGGACAACGTCGAAGTCACCGCGCAGAAGGCGGTGAAGGTTGTGTCCGCAACCGATCGGATCGAGATCGCGGCCGATCAGGGGATTCTGCTGACGAGCGGCGGCGGGTATATCCGCATCAAGGACGGCAACATCGAGATTCATACGCCTGGCGCGGTGGATGTGAAGGGTGCGTCGCATACGTTCGCGGGGCCGGCAAGCATGGGGTATCCGTTGCCGAGCCCGCGGCCGGATCAGCCGGGGCAACTGGAGCTGTTTCACAAGTACGTGAATGGAGAGGCGGTGAAGGGCGGGCTGTTCACGGTGAGAGACGTGAACGGCGCCGTGCTGAAACAGGGCGCGCTCGACAACAGCGGCCATACCGTCGTGAGCGGTTTGCCGCCGGGCGCGGTGCGCGTCGAATTCGGCAAGGACCCGCGCGAATCGGATCAGCCGGCGAACTATTTCAAGCAGGCGAAGTGGCCGGCAGAGCCGGTCGCGCCGTCGCCGGAGGCGGCACAGGCAGCGGCGAGCGGGCAGCTTGCCAGCCAGCTCCAGGGAATGGCGCCCGCTGCGACCACGGCGGCGTTGGGCCTCGTGAGCGGTGGCGGCGCCGGCGCGGCGCTCGGCGGTCTCGCGAGTTCCGCGTTGCCGGCTGCCGCGAGTGCGCTCGGTGGGGCAGGCGCCGTTTCCGCGCTGCAGACGGCTTCGAGCCTGGGCAGCGCTGCGAAGCAGGTGGCCGGGATGGTGCAGGCCGCACGGCAAGGTGGGCTCGCGGCGTTGGCGACGCCGGCTGCGAATGCGGCGTCCGGTGCGCTGCAGGGCGCTGTGCCGGGTGTTGCCGGAATCGCCGGCAAGGGCGCTACGGCGGTGGCATCGGCTTCGGCTGCCGGTGTCACCGGCATGAAGCTGCCGACCAGCGGGTTCGGCGGTCCGTTGCAATCCTGAGAGGGCGGCGTGTTAGCCGTCTGCAAAAAACGATTTGAACGAAAAGCGACATGGCACAACAACTTCCACCGGGCGCCGAGAAGGAACAGGCCGTTCCCTGGCTCAGCGACATTTCGACGAAAGATGTAGCGGCTGGCGGCGACCGCATCAATCAGTGGCTGCTCAGCATCAGCGGTAACCACATTTCGTTCGAAGATCTGAAGACGGTCGCGAGCGCGGTGCCGATCATCGGCAACCTGATGGCGTTTTACGATGCGGTGTGCGACATCGTGACGATCATCGAGAAGCGCAGAGCCGATTTGCTCGACTATCTGGGCCTTGCGATCAACTTGATCGGCGTGATTCCGGTTCCGCCGCCGCTGGCGTCGTTCCGGCTGTCCGCACGTCCGCTGCTCGCGCTCGTGCGCAACCAGTTGCTCGTATCGCGCGGCAATCTCGCGGCAGCACTCATTTCCGTGCTGGTCACGCACGTCAACGCCGCGGCCGCGACCGAAATCGAAAGTTTTCTGAACACGCTGCAGCAAGTCCTGACCGACCTGCTGAACGACTGCGCGGCAAAAGCGCAGGAA
This sequence comes from Burkholderia sp. RF2-non_BP3, assembly GCF_001522185.1. Taxonomy (NCBI): domain Bacteria; kingdom Pseudomonadati; phylum Pseudomonadota; class Betaproteobacteria; order Burkholderiales; family Burkholderiaceae; genus Burkholderia; species Burkholderia sp. RF2-non_BP3. The sequence continues at coordinate 110,614 of NZ_LOSU01000057.1, forward strand.
TTGATGGTCGGCATCGCGAATGGACTCGAACTCGCGCTGCAGGGGCGGCTTTTCGATAGCAGTACAAACGTGCGGCGCACCGAGGCGGTCGCTCGCAAAATGGACGAGCGGTCCTGGTACAACCCGATGCTCGTCGTCGACGCGATCGAATACGGCTACGAAGGCTCCGTCGCGCTGGGGAAAGAAGCCGGAAACGCGGTGGCAGGGACGGCCGCGAAGCTCGCGCCGGATTCGTGGCTGCAACCGTTCCGCGATATCGTCGCGTTCCTGAAGGCCGAAGCACCAAAAGTCGCGAAGGCGATCCGCGAGTTGAACGGCAGCGAAGAAGGCAAGATGCTGTGGCTCATCGCGCAGCTGGTCGCGGCCGTCGCGCAGGTGCGCGCGCGCGGAAAGCTGCATGAAAAAGCCGCCGACGTGCCGCCCGGCGGCAAGGGGCAGGCACAGCACGAGCGTCCGCAGGGGCCGCTCGGCGCAATCGAACAAGAGAAGAAGCCAGGCGGCGCAGGTCCGAGCCCATGCAAGGGCTGCCCGATCGCGTCGCCCGGCTCGATCGATTTCGCGTTCGGCGATGAGACATTCACGCACACCGATTTCGAATTGCCAGGCGCGTTGCCCGTCGTATGGGCGCGGACGTATCGATCGCGCCTGTCCGCATACGACAACGGCGAACTCGGCGCGCGGTGGCTCACGCCGTACACCACCCGCATCGATGTCGAAGGCGACACCTGGTTTTACCGTGATGGGAACGGACGTAGCATCGAATATCCGGCGCTTGCAGTCGGGGGCGTGCACGACGATCTCTCCGAAAGCCTGACGCTGTCGCGCCTCGACGACACGTGGGCGACGGTCGCATATGGCCACGACGAACTGCACGTGTACGAACGACGCGGCGATGCATTCCGACTCGCGATGCAGAAGGATCGCGCCGGCAACACGATCACGCTCGACTACGACGTACTCGACCGCCTCGTCCGGTTGATTGATGCCAGCGGCAACGTGCTGTCGTTCGAATATGACAAGCAAGGGCGCATCGTGTTGATCGAGCAGGTCCTGCAGGACGGCAAGCGCCGCACTCTGGCGATTTATGCCTACGACGACGCGGGAGACCTCGTGCGCGCGATCGACCGGCACGGCAATGCGTGGAGCTATGCGTACCGTCGACACCTTGTCACGCGCTATGCCGACCGTACTGGCCGCGGAATGACGCTCGAGTGGGACGGCGCCGACACCGACGACAATGCCGATGCGAAATGCGTCCGCGAATATGCGGACGACGGCAGCCTCGACATCCGCCTTGCGTGGCATCCGAAGATCCGGCTTACCTACGTGACCGACGCGCTCGGTCAGATGACGCGCTATTACTACAACATCAAGGGCTACATTTATCGAGTTGCATACCCGGACGGCACCGAGGAGTGGTTTCGGCGTGACGAGCACAACAATCTGGTGCTGCACATCCTGCAGGACGGCAGTATCGAACAGATGCGTTACGACGCGCGTGGCAACCGTACGTGGCACGAACGCGCGGACGGCAGCATCATCGAGATGGCCTATGATGACAAGGACCAGATGATCAGGCTCGTCGATCCGAACGGGCACGTGTGGCAGCGCAAGTACGACGACGCCGGCAATCTCGTCGAGGAGATCGATCCGCTCGAGCACGCGACGAAGTACGCGTACAACGACAAGGGGCTGCCGACGCAAATCACCGATGCGAAGGGCGGGACGAAGGCGCTCGAATACAACGATGCCGGGCAGCTCACGAGCTACACCGATTGCTCTGGAAAGAAGACGGAGTGGCAGTACGACGATATCGGACGCGTGGCAGAGGCCAAGGATGCGTCCGGTGGCATAGTCGCCTATGGTTACGGACCGAACGGGCAGCTGTCTGAGATTCGTTCTCCCGCCGGCGTCGAGCACGTGCAGTACGACGCTGAAGGCAGATTGCTGCGGCATACCGATCAACTGAACCGGTCGACGCGATACAGCTACGATGCGGCAGGCCGCATTGCGAGTCGCGCCGACGCGCTTGGGCAGACGATTGCGTATCGCTACGATCGTCTCGGCCGGCTTACCGCACTGATCGATGCGAACTTTGCGACGTATCAGTTCCACTACGATCCGGCGGGACGGCTGATCGAAGAGATCGGCTTCGACGGCAAGTCGACGCGTTACCAATACGACAAGGAAAGCGGCAGCCTCGTCTGCGTCGACGAAGCCGGCTGCGTGACGTCGGTCGACCTCGACGCGACCGGACGGCTGATGAAGCGCGCCTCCGGCGAAAGCGAGGAACGGTTTGCGTACGATCGGAGCGGCCGGCTCATCGACGCGGTGAACCGCTACAGCCGTGTGCAGTTCTTCTTCGATCCTGTCGGCAATCTCGTCCGAGAGCATCACGCATACGATCTGTTCGGCGAGCGACGCAGCTACGTGTGGCATCACGAATACGACGAACTCGGCAATCGGCGGCGCACCGTGCGACCGGACGGCCACGCGATCGACTGGCTGATGTATGGCTCGGGGCACGTGCACGGGATGCTGCTGGATGGCGACGAGCGTGTGCAGTTCGAGCGCGACGATCTGCATCGCGAAACGGTGCGGCTGCTGTCGAGCAAGGTCGGGCAACGCACGCACTACGATCCGGCTGGACGGGTGCTGCAACAGACGATTCAGCGGTCCACGTCGCCAGCGCCGCTCGCCGAGCGGCGGTATCGCTATGACGCGGCCGGTCAGTTGTTGCGGATCGAGGACAGCCGCAAGGGCGGCATCGACTATCGGTACGATCCGGTCGGACGGCTGACCGAGGCAATCAGCCCGGTTGCGAAGGAGCGGTTCTCGTTCGATCCCGCGAGCAACATTGTCGATCCGGTGCGAGCGAGCGACACGCCCGCGTCGCGGCCGAGCCTGGTGCGGCCGGAAAGCACATTGCCGGCAGAGGTGCCGAAGGTGCTGGGCAACCTGCTGAAGGCGTATGCGGGGATGCACTTCGAGTACGACGCGCGGGGCAATCTCGTGCGCAAGCGTACGCCGGCGGGCGAGCAGGAATACGAGTGGGATGCGTTCAACCGTTTGCTGTCGGCGCGCGTCGCGGAGACGTCGCGGCAGAGTGACGCGCGGTACTTCTATGACGCCTTTGGCCGCCGGATCGCGAAGGAGGTGAACGGCGAGCGGACCGTGTTCGGGTGGGATGGCGATACGCTCGCGTACGAAAGCGATGGTGAGCGCGGCACGCACTATATCTACGAGCCGGGGACGTTCGTACCGCTCGCGCAGTATGTGGCCGAGCCGGTTGTTGGAATCAAGACGCCGGCGTGGAAGAGCAGTGATCGTTACGTGCCGGAGGAAGATCCACTGCAGAAGGTGCCGCAGCGTCGGGCTGACGCGAAGCTTTTCTATTACCACTGCGACCAGATCGGCACACCGCAGTTGCTGACGGATGACGATGAGGACGTCGTTTGGGAAGCTTCGTACAAGGCGTGGGGGGAAGCGTGCGAGGTGATCGCGCGCGCGTCGAAGGCGGCGGGGATCGTGGCGAGGAATTCGTTGCGGTTCCAGGGGCAGCAGGAAGATCATGAGACTGGGCTGCATTACAACCGGCATCGGTACTATGACACTGCGTCCGGGCGGTTCGTCAGTAAGGATCCGGTTGGGCTGGCTGGTGGAATCAATGTCTATCAATACGCGCGTAACGCTGTACTATGGGCCGATCCGCTCGGCCTCACGCCTTGCAGCTTGATCCGCTATAAAATTAGAGACAGCCTCGCGCCAATGGCGGGCTCTCGTCAAACGGGTATCAATCGTGCCTGGAAAGCCGAGCAGGAACTCGTGAAAGCCACCGGTTCGGGGACTGTAGATTGGACGCCAGCACAGATGGATGAATTGCTTAGCAACGGAAAGGTAACCGGGTTCACCGGGCATCATATAAACAATGTTGAAAGCAACCCCGCATGGGCCGGAGATCCTCGAAATATTGTCTTTCTGTCGAATGGGCCCAACGGGGGCGACCATCTGAACAGCCTGCAGGGGCATCGCGGTAATTACCAAAACGCAACATCGGGCCGCTTGATCGACCGTGCGGCAATGATTAGTCAGCATCAGAGAGCAAACGAAAATGCAAACTGCCGATAGTGTTTTTCGTGAAATACGTACGATTCTCGGAGCGCATGCCAGTGTAGTCGATCAAGCGACCACACCTGCTGCATCAATATCGGCTGGATACAAGGAAGTTGCCACGTGGATATCGGCCTTGCAAGGAGCGGATCTGACAATTCCTTGGTCCGCGGAGGAGCTTCACCTGTACGGAAGTCAGACGACGTTAGAGGCGGCGCAAATCGGGTATCGGGTCGATGCTTCGGGGGGACGTCTGTCTGCATGGAAGGACGAGTGGCTCGTGCTTGGACAGATAAGCGGAGACCCGATCATCGGCGACTTCAGCAAAGAAGACTGCATTATTCTTTTTGCACGTCATGGATCTGGCTCATGGCGAGCAAATCATGTTTCAAACGACATAACGACCTTTGCCGATGTGTTGCACATCTGGTGTGATCTCTTTATCACGAAATATGCAAAGGACGTTTACGACGATACACTGGCTCTCCGATCGGATTTCCTAGCCCAATTGCGGCAACGAGTGAGTCAAAAATTATCGAATACCCAAACCGATGTATTCATGAGCATGGTCGATGGTTAGTGTTGCTCCCGACCATCGCACCGGTTAAGAGCGCCGAGCTGCGTTGCGAGCCGGAGCGATTGCCGTCGAGCAAGATCGGGCAACGTACGCATTACGATGCGGCGGGACGCACGGCTGCAACAGACGATCCCACGATCCGCGGCTCCAAGTCGCTTGCCGGGCAGCGGTATCGTTACGACGCGAAGGATCAGTTGCCGCCGGTCGAGGACAGCCGCAAGGGCGAGGTGCGTGGTGGGCGCGTTGCCTCGCTACGAGCGAAGCAACGAAGTACTCAGCGAGGCACGAGTAACGCGCGCCCGATGCACCTGCAGCCATCGCAAGCGGTGACAGCAAAGAAAAAGGCCGCTTGCTGCTAGCATGCCGAGCGTCGAGCAGGTGCAATACGACGCTGAAGGCCGGTTGTTACGGCATACCGATCAACTGAGCCGGTCGACGCGATACGGCTATGACGCCGTCGGCCGAATCGCGAGTCGCGCGGATGCGCTCGGGCAGACGCTCGCGTATCGGTATGACCGTCTCGGCCGCCTGAGTGCGCTCACCGATGCGAACTTTGCGACGTGCCAGTTCCATTACGATCCGGCCGGGCGGCTGATCGAGGAAGTCGGCTTCGACGGCAAGTCGACGCGCTATCAGTACGACAAGGAAAGCGGCAGCCTCGTCTGCGTCGACGAAGCCGGCCGCGTGACGTCGGTCGACCTCGACGCGACCGGACGGCTGATGAAGCGCGCCTCCGGCGAAAGCGAGGAACGGTTTGCGTACGATCGGAGCGGCCGGCTCATCGACGCGGTGAACCGCTACAGCCGTGTGCAGTTCTTCTTCGATCCTGTCGGCAATCTCGTCCGAGAGCATCACGCATACGATCTGTTCGGCGAGCGACGCAGCTACGTGTGGCATCACGAATACGACGAACTCGGCAATCGGCGGCGCACCGTGCGACCGGACGGCCACGCGATCGACTGGCTGATGTATGGCTCGGGGCACGTGCACGGGATGCTGCTGGATGGCGACGAGCGTGTGCAGTTCGAGCGCGACGATCTGCATCGCGAAACGGTGCGGCTGCTGTCGAGCAAGGTCGGGCAACGCACGCACTACGATCCGGCTGGACGGGTGCTGCAACAGACGATTCAGCGGTCCACGTCGCCAGCGCCGCTCGCCGAGCGGCGGTATCGCTATGACGCGGCCGGTCAGTTGTTGCGGATCGAGGACAGCCGCAAGGGCGGCATCGACTATCGGTACGATCCGGTCGGACGGTTGCTCGAGTCGATCGGACTGGCCGGCAAGGAGCGGTTCGCATTCGATCCGGCGAGTAACATCATCGATCCGGCACGCGTTGAGACGGCTCGCAAAGAGAGCAGGCCGAGCCCGGTGCGTGCGGAAAGTTCGTTGCCTCCCGAAGTGCCCAAGGTATTGGGCAATTTGCTGAAGCAATATGCCGGGCGGCATTTCGAGTACGACGCGCGTGGCAACCTCGTTCATCGCAGATCGCCGGCGGGCGAGCAACGTTACGAGTGGAATGCGTTTAATCGGATGACGGCTGCGAGCGTGCAGGAGACTGCGCGCAGCAGTGAGTCACGGTATTACTACGATGCGTTGGGCCGCCGGATTGCGAAAGAGGTGAACGGCGAGCGTACGGTGTTCGGTTGGGACAGAGATACGCTGGCGTATGAGAGCGGTGAGCACGGCAGCACGCACTACTTGTACGAAGCAGAATCGTTCGTGCCGATGGTGCAATACGTCGGTGCACCGGTCAGTGGCTGCGAGACACCGTCGCGTGGCGATACAGATCGCTACGTGCCGGAAGATGATCCGCTGCAACGGGTGCCGGAGCGGGCAGGGCAGGTGCATGCCTTCTATTACCACTGTGATCAGATCGGCACTCCGCAGGTACTGACGGATGACGATGGCGATGTGGTGTGGGAGGCGTCGTACAAGGCGTGGGGTGAAGCTCGCGAGGTGATCGCGCGGGCGTCGAGGGCGGTAGGGATCGCTCCGAGGAATTCGCTGCGGTTCCAGGGGCAGCAATTTGATGATGAAACGGGGCTTCATTACAACCGGTATCGGTACTACGATCCGAGTAGTGGGCGCTTCGTGTCGAGCGATCCGATTGGGTTGGCTGGCGGGGTCAACGTCTACCAGTACGCGCCGAACCCGATAAGCTGGATTGACCCGCTTGGCCTCGCGAAGCGCGGCCCGAAAACCGGCGGGTGCGGCCCACATAACGAAATGATTGCCGCGTGGGGGCAAGAGGTGGCAGATGCTGGAGGAATAGTCATTGCCGGTGGCGGAGTCGAAAAAGAAGTACTGGTCGGGACCCTCGGTGGATTCAAAGGGGGCCGACGTCCAGACATTATCTACACTGATTCCGACGGCAAGACAATCTTCGGCAATGTTGGCAAGGTGCGCGCTGATGGCGTGACGCCAGTGAAGCGGGAAGAGCAGGCAATGGATGACTTGCGCACAAAGACGACGGGGAAGAACGTTCCAGACGACGTCCAGTTCCGAGCCTACAATTGCTGTCCGTGTAAGGGGAAATAGGCATGGATCGCAATGTGTTTATGACGTTCGACGACTTCGTGAAGATCAATACGGAGTTACTCGAAAGGACGGGGCTGGCACTGTATCGTTCGGAAAGCTATGACCATCCGTTTGTGCATGTCGAGCGTGTCGACGCTGATGTGTGGCGGGACAGTGGATTGCGTGCGCTGGCTCTATTGATCGGTGATCCTGGGGATGCTCACAATATTCTTGGGCCGCGTCAGTTCGACGTTAAACGCCCTGCTCGCGTAGGCTTTGTTAGCGTGCGGTACGGGGGAGACGACGAATATGCGATTGGTGCAACGCATTATGGCGCGGACGGTTCTAACACTGAGAAATTGATCAATCGTGAACTCAACAAGTTGTTGCGCCAATATGCTCATAAAGGCGTGATTGACGTCGAAGGCAATAGCGGACGGATTTCCGATAACTACTACTGGACAGACGCGGCACTGGCTAGCCATAAGAATTGGCATCAGTTCATTGGAACAGGCGTTCGCAAAGACCGCAACAAGGACCCCGGTTACCGGCCGAAGCCGGACTGAAGCGAGGGCCGCATGAGCGGCCCTTGCTGTTTCTGGACTAGAGGCTCGAACGCGGCCCGGAGATTGGCCAACGTGCACTTACGCATTTCTCCCCCGATCGGGGAGAAATGCAGCGGCTGCCGTCAGTCTGCCGTCGGCTAGGAGAGCCGCTTTGCAACTTCGCGGCGAGCGTCGTCGTCGAAGGCGGCAGTTGACCATGTTCATGCTTACGATCCAACCGGTAAAGTCAAGGTCGTGTCGCCAGATGACGGAAACTCGCACTTCCCTACTAAAGGTGAATAGAAATGCAAGGTATATCGAGCCAAGACTATTTTGAAACGAGTGATGGGACTGTTCGAATATGGATCGAACAAGGTTCGTCCATCCATATCAAGGCGGTTACAAAAGAGAATGACCCGGTCGAGCTGTCTGAGTCGGAGGCGTTGGAAATAGCAGAAGTTCTTAGGCACTTTGCGAGCCGAATCTGACCGTTTGTAAAGCTAGACCAAGGGCCGCGTTAGCGGCCCTTGTTGTTTGTGTGATGAGTTGAAGCTTGGCGTTCAAGTGGCGGCGAGCGTACGGTGTTCGGTTGGACGGAGATACGCTGGCGTATGAAAGCGGTGAGCACGGCAGCACACATACTCGTACGAAGCAGAGTCGTTCGTGCCGATGGTGCAATACGTCGGTGCACCGGTAAGTGGATGCGAGACACCGTCGCATGGCGATGCAGCTCGCTATGTGCCGGAGATTTCGTTCCCGACCACCAAACTCCGAACGCGCTGAACGAGGAGGGGAGGGCCCAGCGGCTGTATCCTCACTGTAAGCGTTGCAGTCTCAAACAGGCTGGCCAAGTCACGTGGGCAAAGAGGAGGAAAGGCTAATGAGCAAGTACGTTTTTTCAAACTGGCTCAACAGTTCAGGCGGACCATTGGTGGTAATGGAGGAGGCAAAGGCGTCGCTATGGAATGGCACGGGTGGAAGCCCGTCTGATTTCGATTTGGCATGCCAATCTGTTGACTACGCCAGCAAGCTGACATTGCACGGATCAGATGTGCTTGTCTTGGGCGACGAGCCATTGCAAGCAGCGATCGCTACGTCTGACAGCAGGCAACTGATCGTTCGCTGGAAGTGGGCCGATAATGAGGCGGATGTGCGTGCTGCAATCGAGCACATCGATTTCAACACGATAAACATTATCGAAAAATTGACAATCAACTGGGTCAATCAGCCACTTGTTGTGTTTGATGCCGCTGACATATTTGATCCCGCTCAATGCCTGAGATTCACAGCGCATTCTGGCTCCAACGAAGTGTCAACGTTCATCCACCAGCCGACTTCGAGGACATCTCTACTGGTGCACGCGATTGCCGCCGTGTAGCTGGATGTGGTGACATGGAAAGTGTAGACGGGGCTGCACTATAACCGGCATCGGTACTACGATCCGAGTAGTGGGCGCTTCGTGTCGAAAGATCCGATTGAGTTGGCTGGCGGGGTCAACGTCTATCAATACGCGCCGAACCCGACGCTGTGGATCGATCCCCTTGGTTTGCAAAAGAAACCATCGGTTCCACCGCATATATCGCGGCAGAAGCAAGCGGGTCGTGTACTGGGTGGGCCCCAGTATGACAATCGAGTTAAACAAGGTAAGCCCACCTCGTGCTTCTGTGATTGGGACGATGCAGTGCAGTACACAGATGAGGCTTGGAGCAAGGGTAGCCCCGTCCCTGGGCGCCCGAATGTACGGGACCACGATTTCAAGACGCCCATTGGTTTTGGCCCCAACGGAGGCACTCAAACTTCAGTGCGCGTTCACCAAGACAATGGAGGAAAAATACATGGACATCCCAAAGGCCCAGAGACCCCATGATTCGAATTTTGATTGGGAAAGATTCTCGCGTTCCGTTATTGATTCGTACGGGAGTTTTGAATCCCCGGACTACTCGTTCGTTAAAGAGAATCTTGCTGCGACAAAGTACCCAGGTGTGATTCAATTTCTTGAAAAGAATTTTGATTTCCATGAGGATACCGAGCCCAACACCGACGTAAGTTACGGATATTTCGTGAGGGGTGATGGTGCGGATTTCATATTGCGAATATCGTTTGTTGGTCCGTATTACTATTTATCGTCGTTGTCGGCGGACGGAAGTCAAGACTCACCGAGTATTGATCTGCCATCAACCAATTCAGTGTACCCACTGATAAAGAACATGGAGGAGGCTGGTATGATTTTTACTCCTGTTGAGGTCTTGAATAAAAAATTTAATTTCGGTAATCAATTCTCAAGTGTCTACTCGATTCTTTACTGTTACGAGGATGAGCCGTCCTGGATCGAAATGTAGGGGATGGATGTCTCTTGAACGTTTGATGCCTTGGCGACGCTGGAGAACCTGTTGTCGTTCTTTGGTCGCACGAGACAGGGCATGCGTCAGCGATTGCAGATAGCTTTGCAGCCTTCCTAACTACGCCCGGTCGACCGGGATAGCGATGAAGGAAGCATCGACACTCAATAAAATAAGGATCCTCCATGCGGCGTTCACTTCTTGCGCTTATCTTGCTTGCGACCGTAACGGCAGCGTCTGCCGATAACACTGATTCAAGGGCCGCGGATGCGCCTGATCTGGTGCATCTCAAACCTTATGCCGCGAACGGCGTCAGCTTCCAGCTTCCTTCGAACTGGACGGTTACGTGGAGTGGCCGGCTGGAGGATACGAATGGGCAGGGGGTCGATATCGAAGCCGACAAGGCGGCATTCGAGGTTCTGACGTTGGGTGTCACGGTTCAGGTTGTGCCCACCAAGGTTGCGCCGACGCTAAAGGGAACGGCGGCGTATCTCTACAACCTGCAAGTCGACGACAAGCCTGCTCAGTACACGAAAGCGAATTACGAGCCGATCGTGCTGAACGGCAAATATCCCGCGCTCGCATCGCGCTACTCGCATAAGATTTTCAAGGACGACCGGGTGTATGCGCATCGGCTGGACCTGATTGCGAGCAAGCCTTGCGGCGACGGCTGGACCTGCATCATTTTCTCGACAGGTCTGGCCGCCAACGAAAATCCCGCGAAGCAGGGCATGGCGAAGATCTACGAGACAGTTCGCTACCAACCCTGAAGATCCGTCCGACGCGGGAAATTGGACGCGATCTCGAATGTGGGTACCGCGTCCGCCAACTGACCGGCACACTGCCGCTGCCAACCTCGCGCATAAGACATTGGCATAATCACGCCTTGCCGGCACGAACGCCGCGGCGCAGGCGCACTCGTGCAACTGCCGCATCTCGCTCCGAGCGCATTGACTCCAGCCCAGTTACCACCGCACTACCCATGTCGACCCTCACCACGACCACCGCGTCGTTGAAACACATTCTCGAACACCCAGGCGATTTCTCCGGTTGGCTCTGCTTGCCGCCGATGCCATGGACGCTCGATACGGACGGCGTATTCACCGAAGACGCCAACGACGCCAACGACCCCGAGACCGACACGCCTCCCGCCACTGCCCCCCAACCCGGCTGGCGCGTCACGCTGTCCAGCGCGACGATCGAGGACATCGTGATCAACGCGCATGACCAGGTCGATGAACCGAGCGTGGCGCAATTGTTCGATGCGTTCGTGTTCTACGTCGACAACGAGGAATTCATTCTGCTTTGACGACGCGCGACGACGCGCACCACGCGCCACAGCAAAAAAGGACCGCCGCGCGGTCCTTTTTTCATGAAGCATCAACACCCGAACGAAGCGCGCCTCAAGGCAACGAAATCGTCAAATTAGCCGACTCCGGCCCCACCTTGATCACCTGCGAATAAGGCGCCAACGCCTGCAGCGTCTTGTCCTTCAGATAAGTATTGAGCCCGAGATACCCGAGCAGGGCCACCAGCGCAAACACGGCGCCGATCGCCCAGACCGGCACCTCGCGCTTCAACCGATGCGCGATCTGGTCCGGCAGCGGCCAATGCGGAGCGAACGCGGCGCGCTTGCCCTTCATATGCGCGATCTCGTCCCCCAGCCGCGCGGTGAGGTAAGCGAGCTTCTCCGGCCCCTCGAGCAGATACTTGCCCTGAAACCCGAGCAGCAGGCACATATGAAACACCTCGAGCGACTGCAACCGCGCCGCGCCCTGCGCCCGACATTCCTCGAGATACTGGAAGAACTTCTCCCCCGCGAGCTGCTCGCCGAACAGCACGAGCTGCAGCGGCCGGCGTTCCCAGTCGGTCCGGATCTTGAACTGCGACGACAGCACCATCTCGTCGACGGCCGCGCAATACGCGAACTTCGCGCCATACACGTCCTCGGCCGGAATGTTGAGCTTCTTCGCGCCGCGCTCGAAATCCGACAGAAACTCCTGGATCTTCGTGCTGAATTCGCTCGCGCTGTCCGGCTCGCGGCCGTTCTTGAGCAGGAACAGCATGAAGAACCCGTCGTACAGCAGGTCGAGCAGCGAACGGGCCTGGAACGAGGCGTCGGTCGACGCCGGGGTATGCAGCGGGGCCGGCGCGTTGTCGCCGAACAGGGAAGGCGCGTAGCTCATGATGTGACCGCGATCAGTTCGAATTTCAGGTCATTGATGCCAGTCGGCGCGTAGATCATCGCGGACTGGGCCTGCAGCATGCGCTCGTAGAGCGCACCGCGCGAATCAAGCTGGAAATAGCACGCGCCGGGCCGCACCGGAATCGCGGGCGGTACCTGCGGCATGTACGACAGTCGCACGCCGGGCATTGCCGACAGCACCAGTTTGTCGACGTCGTCGGGCGCGCCGACCTTGAAGCGTGCCGGCACCGCATCGACGAGCTCGACACTCGGCATGTCCGCGGACACGGCCAGGTAGAACTCGGTCTTGTCGTCGATCTTGCCCGAATCGAGGCGGCCGAGATGGAACGACGGACGCACTTCGTCGAGCGTGATCGCGAAGTAGCGCGTCGAGATCACGGTATCGAGCAACTCGCGCAGCATCAGGTCGAGGCGCGCGAAGCTCGGGCCCGGATCGTCATGGCGATACACGGGCAGGTCGGCGAGCGTGTAGCCCTTCGAAAACGTCATCAGCTGGCCCGCGAGGCGCAGCAGTTCCTGGAACAACCGCTCCGGATGCAGCGCCGCATGCTGGTGCAGGTGCGCGAGCGTCGCGAACGCGGCGTTTGCGGTGTGCAGCAGCCAGAACGACGCGATGTCGCCCGAGCGGAATTCGATGATGTTCTTCGACGGCTCGCGGTGAAAGCCGTACAGCGCGTTCACCTTCGCCTGCAGCGCGTCGACGAGCTGGCGCAGCCGCTGGTGCAGGATCGGCGAAGCTTCGATCGCGAGGCACGGCGGCACGAAGCTGTCGTCGATCTCGAAGCCGGACGTCGCGGTGCGGCGCACGCGCACGAGCGGCACCGACAGCAGCTGGTCGCGCGGCTCGCTGTGCGCGATCAGCTTGACCTGCGTCTTGAGGAACGTGATGTCGGCTTCGGCGGCGTCGGTGAAGTTGTCGGCGACGCTCGTCTGCTCGCTGACGAAACGCGTCATGAAGCCGGCGGCCGGATCGTCGCTGTAGTTGGTGCCGTTCTCGCGCAGCGGATGCAGCGCGAGGTAGAAGACGAATTCGTTGATGCCGTCGGGCAGCGTGTCCAGCGCGATCGGCGGCGGCAGGTCGTCGGCCTGCGGCGCGGCATACAGCGCGCCGTCCGGGAACACGAGCGCAAGCTCGGCCACGCGCAGCACGTTGCTGCCGAGCGCATCGCGGTCGATGCGCACCGAGCGCACGCCCCAGTTGTACGGCTGGATCGCCTGGATGGATTCGAACAGGCGCGCCTCGTGATAGGCGTCCTGCCGCTGAAAGTGTTGGGGCCGGAGGAACAGCCCTTCCCCCCAAAGCACCTTGGCCGAATAACTCATGTCAAATCCGGTTAATGTGGCGTTGCGATGTAATCGATTTGTTCATGCCCGAATTAAATCGCCAATTTGTTAACTCTTGTTAATTGACATTCGTGCGTCATGCTTAACCGCAGGTGACCGACGAAAGCAAATTCAGCGGTTGCGAAGGCGCGCCCTGTTGCGGTGCGATGACCGAGCCGTCGGCGACCGTCATCGCGCAATTATGCAGGCCGATGATTATGCCGGATTTCTCCGACTTCGCCGGGTCGAACGTCAGTTTCCAGCGCTGGATGGCGGGATCGCGGAACAGTGCGACGATGCCGAATGCCTGCGCTTCGCGCGACACTTTTTCGGTTGCCGTATAGCGCTGGCCCGGAATCAGCGTGATTTCACGCACGTTCAGCAGATCGGTGCCCAGCGCGGCCTTTTCCTTGGCCGGATCGGTGAATGCATCGAATGGCGCCTGCTGGAACGAAGTCGGATCCTTCAGCGCGTAGAGCCGCACCACTAAAGCGAGCGGCTTGCGATCGTTCGCGGCGTTGAGGTTCGGCGCGGCGGCGAGCGTGAGCCCGATGTTGCGCGGCGGCTTCTGGGCATCCGGCAGTTCGGGCTTGCCGATGCCGGCGGCCTGCATCACGGCGCTCGCGGCGGAGCCGAGCAGCGGGGCGGCCGCGCATCCGGCCAGGAGCGCGCAGGCAATCAGCGGCAGCGCATAGCGAATCATGGACGATCTCATCGTTTTTCCGGCGTGCGGCCTTTAACTCCCCTGTCAAAACTACCGGGCATTTCCGCGTTCGTCGCGAATGCCGGCTTATCTGCCGTTCAACTATTAAGCACACGTGCGGCGCATCGCGCTTCCGGAAATTTTTTCCGTCACCCGCGCGAAGCGTTGTCGAGCAAGTAAAACTTGCGCATTCCGGTCGCTCGAAAAACCGTCGCCGGGCCGTTGCCGGAGACGTTTCGAGGGGGTAGCGCACGGATTTAAAAGGAATTACTCTGCACGCAGCGATTGAATTATGAAAAATTGATCGGTACTATACCCGCGCGCTTCTTGCAAAGCAAAAGAACCAGATTCTCAACGATTTTAATACTCACGCGCCGGTGGATATAACGATGAAAGACCGTCTCTTCGCAAAATTGTCTGGGGTAGTGCTGGCTTGCGGCGTGATCGCCGGTTGTGCGAGTCAGCCGCCGGCGCCGACTGCCGAGGTGTTCAACAAGTCGCTGGCCGATGCGGACGCCGTTGCGAAGTCGGGTGACCAGGACAAGGCGCTCGGCCTGTACCAGCAGCTCGCGAAGTCGGATCCGACGCGCGAGGAACCGTGGTCGCGCATCGCGCAGATCCAGTTTGCCCAGAACCACTATGGCCAGGCGATCGTCGCCGCGCAGGAGGCACTGCAGCGCGACGCGACCGATCGTCAGGCGAAGAGCGTGCTCGCCGTCGCGGGGCTGCGGATCGCGACGCAGTCGCTCGGCGAGCTGCGCCAGGATGCATCGCTCGCGGGCGATGCGAAGTCGGACGCGCAGGCGCTCGCGAAGCAACTGCGCGACACGCTCGGCGAATCGGCGCTGTTCCCGCCGGAGCAGCGGACCACGAAGGCGCGTACGGCGCGTCGCGTGATTCATCGTCCGAAGGCTGGCGCGGCGCCGGCCACCGAGGCGGCTGCAGCCGCAACCACCGCGCCGACGCCGGCCGCCGCGCCGCAAAAGGGCGGCGCCGATCCGTTCAGCGCGCTGCGCAACTGACCGCAACAGACGCGATAACCACAACTAACCTGGGAGCCGTCGAGATGGCCAAGAAAGAAAGCATTCAGAAAAGCTTGCAGAAAATACGGCCGCCGCGCGTCCAGCTGACCTACGAGGTCGAGAAGGGCGACGCGATCGAGGTGAAGGAACTGCCGTTCGTCGTCGGGGTCGTCGGCGATCTGGCGGGCCAGTCGGAAGTCGAGCAGCCGAAGCTGCGCGACCGCAAGTTCGTCAACATCGACCGTGACAACTTCGACGACGTGATGAAGGCGATCGAGCCGCGCGCCGCGTTCCAGGTGGAAAACCGCCTGAGCCCGGAAGGCGGCAAGTTCGCAGTCGACCTGAAGTTCCGTTCGCTGTCGGATTTCAGCCCGGACGAAGTCGTCGAACAGGTCGAGCCGCTGCGCCGCCTGCTCGAGGCGCGCTCGAAGCTCGCCGACCTGCGCAACAAGCTCGCCGGCAACGACAAGCTCGAGGATCTGCTGTCCGAGGTGCTGAAGAACACGCAGCAGCTGCAGGAGCTCGCGAAGGGCACCGGCGGCGACAAAGACGGCGAATGACGACGGAGTGTTGAGATGAACCAGCAAACGGCTGCGGCCCAAGCGAGCGGCGCGGAATACGCCGCCGGGACTTCGCTGCTCGACGATATCGTCGAGAAGAGCAAGGTCGCGAAATCCGATTCCGAGCATGCCCGTGCGAAGGACCTGATCGGCGAACTCGTGCACCAGGTGCTCGACGGCACGGTGATCGTGTCGGACAACCTGTCGGCGACGATCGACGCGCGCGTCGCGGAACTCGACCGCCTGATCTCCACGCAGCTGTCCGCGGTGATGCACGCGCCGGAATTCCAGCGCCTCGAAAGCACGTGGCGCGGGATGGACTACCTGGTCAAGGAAAGCAACACCGGCCAGACGATCAAGATCAAGGCGCTGCACGCACCGAAGCGCGACCTCGTGCGCGACTTCAAGGGCGCGAGCGAGTTCGACCAGAGCGCGCTGTTCAAGAAGGTCTACGAAGAAGAGTTCGGCACGTTCGGCGGCTCGCCGTTCGGCGCGCTGATCGGCGATTACGAGATCTCGCGCCAGCCGGAAGACATGTACTTCATCGAGCAGATGTCGCACGTCGCGGCGGCCGCGCACGCGCCGTTCATCGCGTCGGCGTCGCCGGAGCTGCTCGGCCTCGAGTCGTTCTCCGACCTCGGCAAGCCGCGCGACCTCGGCAAGGTGTTCGACACGGTCGAATACGCGAAGTGGAAGTCGTTCCGCGACGCCGAAGATTCGCGCTACGTCGGCCTGACGCTGCCGCGCTTCCTCGGTCGCCTGCCGTTCAATCCGAAGGACGGCCAGACCGCGGAGAACTTCAACTTCGTCGAGGACGTCGACGGCACCGAGCACGACAAGTACCTCTGGTGCAACGCGGCATGGGCCTTCGCGGCACGCCTGACGGCCGCGTTCGACGACTTCGGCTGGTGCGCGGCGATCCGCGGCGTCGAAGGCGGCGGCCTCGTCGAGGACCTGCCGACCCACACGTTCAAGACCGACGACGGTGAAGTCGCGCTGAAGTGCCCGACCGAAATCGCGATCACCGATCGCCGCGAGAAGGAGCTGAGCGACCTCGGCTTCATCCCGCTCGTGCATTGCAAGAACTCGGATTACGCTGCGTTTTTCGCCGCGCAATCGGTGCAGAAACCGAAAAAATACAGCACCGACAGCGCGAATGCGAACGCCGTCCTGTCCGCCCAGCTTCAGTACATCTTCTCGGTATCGCGCGTCGCGCACTACCTGAAGGCGATGATGCGGGACAAGATCGGCAGCTTCGCATCGGCGCAGAACGTGGAGACTTTCCTCAACCGGTGGATTTCGCAGTACGTCCTGCTCGACGACAACGCGTCGCAGGAACAGAAGGCGCAATTCCCGCTGCGCGAGGCATCCATACAAGTGTCGGAGATTCCGGGCAAGCCGGGCTCGTATCGTTCGGTCGCGTTCCTGCGCCCGCACTTTCAGCTCGACGAACTCTCGATTTCTCTGCGACTTGTCGCTGATCTGCCCAAACCGGCAAATTCATAAGCGAGTAAATCGCCCGGGCGGGCCGCCTGGGTAGGACGTTAAAACCACCTCTTTGGGGAGTCGAAGGGCCATGTTACATATGCACTTGCAGTTTGGTAGTCCGGCGGTGAAGGGCGAATCCGCGGACAAAGACCATCAGGGCTGGATCGAACTGAAATCGTGGGATCACTCGATCGTTCAGCCGCGTTCGGCAACGGCATCGACCGCGGGCGGTCACACGATGACGCGCTGCGAGCACGGCGACATGATTTTCACGAAGGAAATCGATTCGTCGAGCCCGCTGCTGTATCAGCACGCATCGGGCGGCACGACGTTCGATGAAGTGACGGTCCATTTCTCGCGCGCGGACGGTGAAGGCAAGCGCGTGCAGTATCTGGAAGTGAAGCTCAAGTACGTGATCATCTCGAGCATCGCTCCGAGCGTTCGCGAGGAAGGTCTGCCGCTCGAGACGTTCTCGCTGAAGTACGCGGCCGTGCAGTGGAAGCAGACCCAGCAGAAGATCGGCGGCAACCAGGGCGGCAACACGCAAGGCGCCTGGAGCCTGACGAAGAACGACAAGACCTACGCGGTCTAACGTCGGTTGCGGCAACGGGGCGTTCGGCGTCCCGTTGCCGTTTTCGCTGTGTACGCCGGCCGATGAAACGATTCGAACCCAGTTTTCTCGACAAGCTGTTCGACGACGAACCGCACCTGCCGGCCTCGGCCGCGATGCGGCAATTGTCGCTGGACGAGCTCAAGAACACGGTCGCCCGCGACGTCGAGGCGATCCTCAACACCCGTATCGCGCACACCGAAATCGAGCTGGCCGCGCTGCCGGAATGCCAGAAGTCGGTGCTGACCTACGGGCTGAACGATTTCGCGGGGCTGAGCCTCGCGAGTCACTACGACCGCGCGTTCATCTGCAAGTCGATCCAGCAGGCCATCGCGCGCCACGAGCCGCGGCTGCAGCAGGTGCAGGTGACGTTCGAGCTGAACGAGCAGTCGACCAACGCGCTGTACTTCGCGATCCAGGCGCTGCTCGTCGTGCATCCGGCCGAGGAGCCGGTGAGTTTCGACGCGATGCTGCAGCCGTCGACGCTGCAGTATTCGGTCACGCGCACGCGCGCGGCCAGAATGCTGTAAATCAAGCCGCCGAGCGGGCCGGACCGCCCGGTGATGGTTCAGGGTCCGGCAGGAAATATTGAGGTTCTCGGGGTCGTCGATGGAAGAATTGCTGCCGTACTACGAGCGCGAATTATCGTTTTTGCGGCGCTATTCGCGAGATTTCGCCGAACGTTATCCGAAGATCGCCGCGCGGCTCGCGTTGTCCGGCGAGCACTGCGAGGATCCGCACGTCGAGCGGATGATCGAGTCGTTCGCGCTGCTCGGCGCGCGCATCAACAAGAAGCTCGACGACGACTACCCGGAATTCACCGAAGCGCTGCTGGAAGTGCTGTATCCGCACTACCTGCGGCCGTTCCCGTCTTGCTCGATCGCGCAGTTCACGCCGGCCTCGCCGGGCCAGCAGACCGAACCGGTCGTGATCGACCGCGGCACCGAGCTGAAGAGCCGTCCGATCCGCGGCGTGCAGTGCCGCTTCCGCACCGCATACGACGTGACGCTCGCGCCGATCCGCATCTCGGAGGCGCGCTTCACGCCGGTCGCGCTCGCGCCGAGCGCGACGGTGCTGCCGTCCAACGCGACGGGCGTGATCTCGATCACGTTCGAATCGCTCGCCGCGCAGCTCGATCTCGGCGCGCTGAAGCTGCCGACGCTGCGCGCGCACCTGCACGGCGAGCAGTCGTTCGTCGCCGCGCTGACCGATTGCCTGTTCGTCAACGTGCTCGGCGCGTATGTCGAGCCCGAGCGCAACGGCCGCTGGACCGCGCTGCGCAAGCTGCCGATCGCGCACGCCGGCTTCGACGAGGACGACGCGCTGATCGACTACCCGGCGAAGTCGCACCCCGCGTATCGCCTGCTCACCGAATACTTCGCATTCCCCGACAAGTTCGATTTCGTCGATTTCGACCTCGCGGCGATCGCGCGCGCGTCGGGGCGCTGCCAGCGCGCGACGCTGCATCTGGTGCTGCAGGACGTGCGCAGCGATTCGCACGTCGCGCGGCTGCTCGAGTTGCTCACGGCCAGCCATTTCCGGCTGTTCTGCACGCCGATCGTCAACCTGTTCCGCCAGCACGGCGAGCCGATCCGCATCACGCACCGCGCGGTGTCGTACCCGGTGATCGCCGAAGCGCGCCGCGCGTTCGCGTACGAGGTGTATTCGATCGATTCGGTGAAGCTCGTCCGGCAGCAGGCGCATGAAGAATCGGTGATCGAGTTCCGGCCGTTCTATTCGCTGCATCACGGCGAGTCGGCGCGGATCGGTCATTACTGGTTCGCGCGCCGCAACGACTGGGTCGCGCAGAAAAGCCCCGGCTACGAAACCGAGATCTCGATCGTCGACATCGACTTCGAGCCGACCTCGCCGCAAACCGACACGCTGAGCCTCGACCTCACCTGCACGAACCGCGACCTGCCGTCGATGCTCGCGTTCGGTCTCGAAGGCGGCGACCTGTTCCAGGAAGGCGGCGCGCAGACGAGCGGCATCTCGCTGTTGCGGCGCCCGACGCAGAGCGTGCGCTTCGAGCGCGGTCGCGCCGCGCACTGGCGGCTCGTATCGCATCTCGCGCTGAACCACGTGTCGCTGGTCGCGCACGGGCTCGCGCCGCTCAAGGAAATGCTGACGCTGTACGACCTGCGGCGCACCGCCGTGTCGATGCGCCAGATCGACGGCCTCGCCGGCGTCGAGCAGCGCGGCGCCGTGCAGTGGCTGCCCGGCAAGCCGTTCGCGACTTTCGTGCGCGGCATCGAGATCCGCCTGACGATCGACGAGGAGCACTTCGTCGGCGCGAGCCTCGCGTCGTTCGTGCGCGTGCTCGACAGCTTCTTCGGGCTGTACGTCCACCTCAACAGTTTCGTTCAACTAGTCGTGGTGTCGAAGCGCACCGGCGAGGAGATCATCCGATGCAAGCCCCGGACCGGCGAATCGATCCTGGCGTAGTCGACGCGCTGCTCGACGAGCCGCACCGCTTCGAGTTCTTCCAGGCGGTGCGCGTGCTCGAGGGGCTGTTCGCGCGGCAGGCGTCCGATGCGCCCGGCGCATGGCGGCAGGGCGACGTCGTCGCGCAGCGCATCGAATTCCGCAACACGCTGTCGCTCGGATTCCCGCCGAGCGAGATCGAAGGCGCCCGTTCGTTCGACGACGGCGGCACGCTGCTCGATTCGGGCGAGCAACGCGGCGCCGCGCTCGCGGCCGGCGAGCTCGGTCACGTCGAGCTGACGCCCGCATTCTTCGGGCTGCTGGGCGGGCAGGGCGCGCTGCCGCTGCACTACACCGAGCAGATCGTCGCGCGCGAGCACCTGAAGCGCGACCATGCGGCGCGCGCCTTCTTCGACGTGTTCTCGAACCGCGCGACCGCGCTGTTCTACGCGGCGTGGAAGAAGTACCGGCTGCCGTTCCATTACGAACTCGACCGCGACGAGCGCTACCTGCCGCTCCTGCTCGCGATCGCGGGCGTGCCGAGCGACGAGGTGCGCGACAGCCTCGCGGCCGGCGCGGGCGGCGTGCTCGACGAGGCCGTTGCCGGCTACGCGCTCGCCGCGCGGCACCGGCCGATGTCCGCCGCCTACCTGCAGCGCACGCTGTCCGATTATTTCCGCGTGCCCGTGAAGATCGACCAGTTCGTCGGCAAGTGGTACGACGTGCCGCCCGACCAGCTGAGCGTGCTCGGCGAAGTCAACGCGGTGCTCGGCGCGACGGCGCTCGTCGGCGAACGCGTGTGGCAGCGCGACATGCGCGCGCGGATCGTCGTCGGCCCGCTGTCCAAGCGCGACTACGAGGCATTCCTGCCGGGCGGCGCGCAGGCCGTCGCGCTCGAGCGGATGCTGACGCTGCTCGCCGGCGTCACGCTCGAATACGAGGTGAAGCTCGTGCTGAAGCGCACCGAGGTCGGCGCGAGCGTGCTCGGCGCGGGCTCGCGGCTCGGCTGGGACGCGTTCCTCTGCACGCGCGACGCGGTCGACGACCGCTCGGATGCCCGCTACGAACTGCACGTGATTCACTGATTCCGAACGACAACAAACACGCAAACGAACCTGAGATCGACGCCATGAGCACGCCTCTGAAGACCCTGATCACGAAACTGAATCCGCTGTGCCGGCACGCGACCGAGCGCGCGGCGAGCGCGTGCCTGGCGCGCGGCCACTACGAAGTCGATCTGGAGCATCTGTTCCTCGCGCTGCTCGAGGAAGCGACGGGCGACCTGCCGCTCGCGCTGCGCGCGAGCCGCGTCGATCCGCATGCGCTGCGCGCCGATCTCGAACGTGAACTCACGCGCCTGAAGACGGGCAACACGCGCACGCCGGTGTTTTCCGTGCACCTGATCGCGCTGTTCGAGCAGGCCTGGCTGATCGCGTCGCTCGATTCGCAGCTCGGCCGCATCCGCTCGGGGCACCTGCTGCTCGCGCTGCTGACCGCGCCCGATCTCGCGCAGTTCGCGCAGCGTATGTCGTCGCAGTTCGCGGAAATGAACGTGACGGACCTGAAGCACAAGTTCGACGAAATCATGGCCGGTTCGAGCGAGGCCGAGCCGCGCCAGGCGGATGCGGAAGACGGCGACGTCGCGCCGGCCGCCGACGGCGCCGCGCCCGCGGCCGGCCCGTCGAAGACGCCCGCGCTCGACACGTACACGACCAACCTCACGCAGCGCGCGCGCGACGGCAAGATCGACCCGGTGATCGGCCGCGAAGCCGAGATCCGCCAGGCGATCGACATCCTGATGCGCCGCCGCCAGAACAACCCGATCATGACCGGCGAGGCCGGTGTCGGCAAAACGGCGGTCGTCGAGGGCCTCGCGCTGCGGATCGCGGCGGACGACGTGCCGCCGCCGTTGCGCGGCGTCGCGCTGCACGTGCTCGACATGGGCCTGCTGCAGGCCGGCGCGAGCGTGAAGGGCGAGTTCGAGAACCGCCTGAAGAGCGTGATCGACGAGGTGAAGAAGAGCGCGCACCCGATCATCCTGTTCATCGACGAGGCGCACACGATCATCGGCGCGGGCGGCCAGGCCGGCCAGAACGACGCGGCGAACCTGCTGAAGCCGGCGCTCGCGCGCGGCGAACTGCGCACGATCGCCGCGACGACGTGGAGCGAATACAAGAAGTACTTCGAGAAGGATGCGGCGCTCGCGCGGCGCTTCCAGGTCGTGAAGGTCGAGGAGCCGAGCGAGCCGCTCGCGGCCGCGATGCTGCGCGGGATGTCCGGGCTGATGGAGAAGCACTTCAACGTGCGGATTCTCGACGACGCGATCACCGAGGCCGTGCGCCTGTCGCATCGCTACATCAGCGGTCGCCAGCTGCCGGACAAGGCGATCAGCGTGCTCGACACCGCGTGCGCGAAGGTCGCGCTCGCACACAGCGCGACGCCGGCGGCGATCGACGACACGAAGAAGCGCATCGAGCGCATCGACGCGGAAATCGCGTCGCTGGAGCGCGAGGCGGCGGGCGGCGCGGCACACGACGAGCGGCTCGGCGAGCTGCGCGGCGCACGCGACGCGGCGCTCGCGCAATTGACCGAGGACGAGGCGCGCTATGAAGCCGAGCGTTCGATCGTCGCCGAGATCACCGTGCTGCGCGAGACGCTCGACAAGGCGCGCGGCCCGTCCGAAGACGGCGAGC
The DNA here is from genome assembly GCF_001522185.1 of Burkholderia sp. RF2-non_BP3. Classification (NCBI taxonomy): domain Bacteria; kingdom Pseudomonadati; phylum Pseudomonadota; class Betaproteobacteria; order Burkholderiales; family Burkholderiaceae; genus Burkholderia; species Burkholderia sp. RF2-non_BP3. The sequence continues at coordinate 133,731 of NZ_LOSU01000057.1, forward strand.
CGGTCGACGTGCCGGCCACGCGCGAGAAGCTGGCCGAACGCGTCGCGGCGCTGCATGCGCTGCAGGGCGGCGAGCCGATGGTGCCGCTGCAGGTCGACGGCCACGTCGTCGCCGAGATCGTCGCCGCGTGGACCGGCATTCCGCTCGGCCGGATGGTGAAGGACGAGATCGACACCGTGCTGAACCTGCAGCCGCTGCTGACCGCGCGCGTGATCGGCCAGGACCATGCACTCGACGCGATCGCGCAGCGCGTGCGCACGGCGACCGCGAACCTCGAGGATCCGAACAAGCCGCGCGGCGTGTTCATGTTCGTCGGCCCGTCGGGCGTCGGCAAGACCGAGACCGCGCTCGCGCTGGCCGACATCCTGTACGGCGGCGAGCGCAAGATGGTCACGATCAACATGAGCGAGTATCAGGAAGCGCACAGCGTGTCGGGCCTGAAGGGTTCGCCGCCGGGCTACGTCGGCTACGGCGAGGGCGGCGTGCTGACCGAGGCCGTGCGCCGCAATCCGTATTCCGTCGTGCTGCTCGACGAGGTCGAGAAGGCGCACCCGGACGTGCTCGAGATGTTCTTCCAGGTATTCGACAAGGGCACGATGGACGACGCCGAAGGGCGCGAGATCGATTTCCGCAACACGCTGATCATCCTGACATCGAACGTCGGGTCGGCGGCGGTGATGCAGGCATGCCTGAACAAGCCGGCCGAGGAGCTGCCCGATCCGGACGCGCTCGCCGAGGCGCTGCGCCCGCAGCTGTACAAGACGTTCAAGCCGGCGTTCCTCGGCCGGATGAAGGTCGTGCCGTACTACCCGATTTCCGACGACGTGCTGGCCGAGATCATCGAGCTGAAGCTCGAACGGATCCGCCGCCGCATCGAAGCGAACCACAAGGCCGCGTTCGAGTGGGACGAATCGCTCGTCGACGCGGTGCTCGCGCGCTGCACCGAGGTCGATTCGGGCGCCCGCAACGTCGACCACATCCTGAACGGCACGCTGCTGCCGGAGATCGCGGGCCACGTGCTCGGCCGGATCGCCGACGGCGCGGCCATCGCGCGCATCGCGGTGCGCGCGGACGAGGCCGGCGAATTCGCGTACACGGTCGAATGAGCCCCGCGCGCGACATCTCATGCATCAACGGATTCACTGAACCATGCCGATCAATCTCCCCGAGCTGCTGACGCCGATCAGCGACGCGTCGCCCAGCGGCGACGACCTGCTGTTCTCGAACGAATTCGACGCGATCCAGGACGCGCGGCGCTATGACGATCCGACGCTCGACCAGGGCGAGTGGGTGACCGAGATCAAGGAGGCCGACTGGGGCTTCGTCGTCGATCACGCGGGCGAGCTGCTGCGCACGCGCACCAAGGACCTGCGGCTCGCCGTGTGGCTGACCGAGGCGCTTGCGCTGGAGGACGGCATCACCGGCCTCACCGAGGGTTATGCGCTGCTGGAAGGCCTGTGCCGAGACTACTGGGACACCGTGCATCCGCTGCCCGAAGGCGACGACGTCGAATACCGGCTCGGCAACGTCGCGTGGCTGTCCGGCCGCACGGCCGAGCTGCTGCGCGGCATTCCGGTGACGGACGGCGCGTCGAACGCGTTCACCACGCTCGACTGGGAAGTCGCGCTGCACGTGGCGCAGGCCGTGAAGCGCGACCCCGAACACGCCGACGACATCGCGCGCGGCAAACCGTCGGTCGAGCAGGTCGATGCGTCGCGGCGCGTGACGTCGATCGCGTTCTACACGACGCTGCTCGCGAACCTGAAGGCGTTCGAGTTCGCGCTCGATGCGTTCGAGGAGCGGCTCGTCGAACGCGCGGGCGATTCGGCGCCGAGCTTCCGGCAGGCGCGCGACGCGTTCGAGACCGTGTATCGGCTCGTCGAGCGCTTCGCGCGCGAGCAGGGTTATACGGGGAGCGCGCCGCATGCGCCGTCGGCGCCGCAGGCGCAGCCCGAGCGTATCGAGCCGAGCTTCGGCGACACGTTCCACAGCGAGGAGACCCACGTGCAGTCGCAGACCGCTCCGCGTCCGCCGGTGACGCAGATGATCGCCGGCATCCAGAACCGTGCGCAGGCCGTCGACCAGCTGCGTGCCGTCGCGCGTTACTTCCGCCAGACCGAGCCGCACAGCCCGGTCGCGTATCTGGCGGACAAGGCCGCCGAATGGGCCGACATGCCGCTGCACAAGTGGCTCGAGAGTGTCGTGAAGGACGACGGGTCGCTGTCGCACATCCGCGAACTGCTCGGGGTAAGGCCCGACGAGCAGTCCTGAACGACGGAACCTTGACCTGAGAGCGCGGGCCCGGCTGGCTCGCGGCAACAAGAACAGGAAGACGCATGAACGTGACCGAACTGGCACAGGCGATCCGCGGCGGCCTGATTCAGCAGGACCGCTTGCTGAAGACGGACATCCCGTCGCTGCCGAACAATGCGCTCGTGCCGCGCCGCGCCGTGACCCGTTCCGAGCTGGGTCGCGATTTCAGCGTGACGCTCGATCTGGTGTCCACGGCGAGCGACGTCGAGCTCAAGACGCTGATCGCGCAACCGATCACGCTGTGGATCCAGCAGGCGGACAAGTCGTATCTGCCGATCAACGGCTATGTGCACACGGCGCGGCGGCTCGGCGCCGACGGCAGCCTGTCGAGTTACCAGCTGCGCTTCGCGTCGTGGATGCATTTCCTCAAGTTCCGCAGCGACATGCGGTACTGGCAGGACAAGCCCGTCGACGGGATTCTCGCCGACGTGTTCGACATGCATCCGCAGGCCAGGGGCCGATACCAGTTCGCGTTGTCGAAACCGTTGCCGTCGCGGTCGTACTGCCGGCAGAGCGAAACGGACTGGAACTTCGTGCATCGGCTGATGGAGGATGAAGGGCTGTTCGGTTTCTGGCGGCACGGCGAAGACGGGAAGTCGCACACGCTCGTCATCACCGACGACGTGCATGCAGTCGATGCGCTATCGCCGAATGCCGTCACGTTCGACCGCTCGGGCACGGGCACCGAAACGGCCGGTTTCACGCAATGGGCCGCGTCGCGGACGCTGCAAAGCACGCTGCACACGACGCGCACGTTCGACTACAAATCGCCGTCGTCGGCGGGCAATCCGAACGGCACGTCGCTGCCGACGAAGGCCGGCCAGGGCGACCTGCCGGGCCAGGCGGAAATCTACGAATACACCGGCGCGTACACGTATCCGGGCCAGGACCGCGGCGAACATCTGTCGAAGATTCGCCTCGAGGAGTGGGAGTCGCGCGCGAAGCGCTTCTTCGGCGTCGGCGGCGTGCGCGCGATCGATGCCGGCCGGCGCTTCACGCTGACCGGTCATCCCGAGCACGATCGCGATCCGGCGAGCGACCGCGAATTCGCGGCCATCGGCGTCACGCGTTACATCGAGAACAATCTGCCGATCTCGGACCACGAAGCGAACTTCCCGCATAGCCTGCAGGATCAGTTGGCGCAGGCGAAGGCCGGTCACGGTGAGGCGGCTGCGTTTCAGGTCGGTCATGACGACGGTTCCGCCGGGTTCTATCTCGTCGAGGTCGAGGCGCAGCGCGCGAGCGTGCCGTATCGCAGCCCGTTCGAGCACCGCAAGCCCGCGATGCAGCTCGAGACGGCCGTCGTCGTCGGGCCGAAGGGCGAAGAGGTGTACACCGACGAGCTGAACCGGATCAAGGTCATGTTCGTCTGGGACCGGCAAAGCGAAGGCCGCGAGACGGCATCGTGCTGGATGCGCGTCGTGCAGTCGGATACCGGCGGCGGCTACGGCGGCGTGCATATTCCGCGGGTCGGCGAGGAAGTGCTGATCGGCTACATCGGCGGCGACTGCGACCGGCCGATCGTCATGCACCGCGTGTACAACGGCGCCGTCAAGCCGCAGTGGCATAGCGACGGGATCCTGTCGGGCTTCCGGTCGAAGGAGTATGCGGGGTCGGGCCACAACGAGATGGTGCTCGACGACGCGACCGGGCAGAACCGCGCGCGCCTGTTCAGCAGCAGCGCGAATTCGCTGCTTCACCTCGGCTACCTGATCGAGCAGAACGGCAATACGCGCGGCGCGTATCTCGGTTCCGGCTTCGACCTGCGCACGGATGCGTACGGTGCGATGCGCGCCGGGCAGGGTTTGTACGTGACGACGCATCCGAAGCAGGCGAACAGCCAGCCGCTCGACGTGAGCGAGGCGAAGCAGCAGCTCGTCAACGCGCAGGGCTTGGTCGATTCGATGTCGCAGGTCAGCGAGATGCATCAGGCGGAGAGTCTCGGCACGGGTCACGAGGCGCTGAAGCAGTTCACCGATGCAACGCAGAACAGCGTGGCGGGTGCGAGCGCGGGCGGGGGCAGGACGGCCGGCGGCGGGACGGGGAACGCGAATGCGTTCAAGGAGCCGGTGATGCTGTTTGCGAGCCCGGCGGGGATTGGGGTGGCGTCGCAGCAGTCGGTGCATCTGGCAAGCGACCGGCAGACCAATATCGTCAGTGGTCAAAGTACGTTCATCACCAGCGGGAAATCGCTGGTGGCGAGCGTCAAGGAAAAGCTGAGTCTGTTCGCGCAGAACGCGGGGATGAAGCTGTTCGCCGGGAAAGGTGCCGTCGAGATACAGGCGCAGAACGACAACGTCGAGATGGTCGCGCAGAAGACGATCAAGGTGCTGTCGGCGACCTCAACGATCGAAGGCGTCGCGAAGGAGGAGATTCTGCTGACTTCCGGTGGCGCGTATGTCCGGATCAAGGGCGGCAACATCGAGATTCATGCGCCGGGCAAGATCGACGTGAAGGGCGGACAGCATGCGTTCAGCGGACCGACGAGCATGCACAAGACGTTCAAGGCGGAAGGCAAGAAGGCTGACATGCGGATTCGCTATGTGGATGCCGACGGCAACGTGCCGCACGGGGAGCCGATCAAGTTCACGACGGAAGACGGGACCGAGCATAGCGTCGCGCTCGACGCGGAAGGCAAGGCGGAATTGAAGAACATCGATTTTGACGAGTTCGTGGCCAGTCAGGTCAAGCGGACGGGAGAGTGAAAATGGGCGGCAAGGCGCTTGTTCAACATAACGTTTGTATTGATCTGCCGGGGGAGCCGGTGAGTTGCTGGGCCGAGTCGGATATCACGGTGCTGCTGCGCAAGCATCGGGATGTCATATTCGAGATCAGTGTAAAAAAAGATGCGGTTTACACAATCGAGGCAGATAAGGACTGGTTTTATGACGTTGGCCTGAAGAAGCGTGTGCAGAAGGGGCAATTTCACGACGGGCAGCGTTATCACATATGGATTGGTCGCGATTTTAAGGGAAGTATCCTGCTAAAATCGAATGGCCGGTTGGTGCAAAGTTATTCAATAACCGATTTCAATTTGCTTGAGGCGAGTTCTGATCCGAAAATGAAGCCGGAGCCAATTATTTTGGCAATCGGTGGATTTCAGGGGGCGATTCCAAGCGGCGCTAATACCTCGCCTGGCGTCAACAACATATTCTCCAGTTCCGCGTCGCTGGTTTGTCGTAACACTGATGGCAACATGCCGGGTACCGCCTGGTGGGGGCAGTTGACACCGCTGAACTTCAGAGATGGAGCATCTGCGCCGGAGCTACTATTTCCTTCTTCGGCTCCGTTGGCTCAACAGAATGTCGATGAGGATCTTATCGTTCATGTTTTTGAGGTGTCTCTCGCTGGGGCGCCGGCTGCGGTTTTGCGACTGGCAGGTGAAGGTGGAGCGCCGACCGCGCTGAAGATTGATGATAAAGAGAAGGTTATCACGCGGAACTGGATTATCAGTCAGCTCGCTGGTGGTCTTGCGTATACCAAGGATAATTGGCAGGATTTGCGCGGTGTTTTTGATAGAAAATTCGTATTTATGGCGATCAAGCATCAGAAGGTCGGTGTGAAATATTATTTGGCCTTCAAGGGGAATAGCTCGATCAGGAAAATGATTGTCGATACCGTTTATAAGATAAAGAGTACAAAAATAATGGCGATTACGGCTGGTGCCGCTGAAGGCGTGGCGAAGGCCGCCGGTACATCGGCGAAAGCATGGGTGGGAGCCTTCAAAGGGGCAGGCGGCATTGCTTTTATATTGACGATCGGACTGGACGTGGCCGAGTGGTATCACGATTACGAACAGATGGATTCGAACGGGAAGCGTGGGAGGGGGCTTGCTGATCTTGCTGCTAAGGTCGGGATCGATATTATGGCGGCCGGTGTTTCGTCCATACTGGGTGCGGTTGCCTATTATTTGGCTACGACCATACTTACGGGTCTGGGAATCGCCGTGGGTGGATGGGTTGCCGGTCTGGTTGCGGTTTTCGTACTCGGTGTGGGTGCATTTTTCTTTTATATAATTGGTGTAGAGGATAATCACTATGCCTACACCAAAAAGGCGGCTAAACTCGTGCGGGATACGGCGAAGTATCTCGAGAAGAATTATCCGAAAGATTATAATGGCTATCCTATGATAGTAACGTATTGAAATGAGGGGGCGAGAATTGTCGCAGCGTTTTGGCGCGCTTTTCAAGGCTAATCTGATGTTGGGGGCTTTTCTTGTCGGTTGCACCTATATTCTTGGTTTGCCGCTATTTTCAGGGAGTACGCTTCCGTTGAAGTTGTCCGTTTTTTGGGTGGTGGCTGCGATGATCGGGCAAATTGTTGCCTGGCGCGCAGATGGCGGGCGGGGGAGGCTGTTTTTGTATGGAATATTCAACGTATTGGGTGCTTGCTCGCTTTATTTGTTTGTTGCCGGGATATCTTGGGTTTTTTATTTTTCGTCGGCATCGATGCCTTTTGAGGTTCGCTTTATTTGTATCGCTGTGGCGGTCGCCGGGACGATTTTGTGGGGCGTTCTGATTGGTCGCCGGGTATCTGCAGTGCTTAATAAGCCGGATTTTTTGGCGCATGTGTTCAAGGATGCTGGCAATGAAATTGAGTACCGTTTGCCAGGAATTCAACAGGTGAATGCATACGCGGATGCTCGAGGTTTGGGTGAGCAATTTTGCTTGGGGCTCGTATTGCTAGCAGCTCCGGCTGTGTTTTTAGCATCGAGGGTTGTGATACCGTTTCCGGCGTCGAGAGACTTGCTTCTTTTTGTCGCGCTGCTGTTGTGTCCTGCCTCGCAACTTTTTATGGGTATCATCGTAAAGGCTTACTTGCTGATGATTCGCTTGCCACTACGGCTGGAGCGTGCCCGTGGGAAGCCTGTCATATTGATCGATGAATAAGCGTATGGAAGTAGCCCGTCCATCGGATGGTTCACAGAAATCATCCGTGGGATTGGCCATCAGTCGAATTAAATGGTGTTAGATGATTGTGGGAATGCCTGCTCTAAATCGGGGGCAGCAGCTTTCGTTGAAAGTAACGCCGTGGCGCGACGTCGAATCGGTCAACACACTGTCAAAGCGAAGCAGGAAACACCAAAGATGGGGCCGGCGGACATCGGTGGGGAGATTGGGCAAGTACGTTGCTCTGGCGCTAGCGTGAGGTCCGCGGGAATTTCGACTTGAAAATGATGAAATCCCACCTTGACGATGGTTCGCCGATAGATCAGCACGGAAGGCTGGCCGTGATCGAGCTGGCGCTCGGTATGCTCGTGGCCGGCATCTATTACGTTTTCTCGCAACTAGGTGTGGTGGCGCACTGGGTGTGGAAGTTGACGCTGGCGGTACAGTGCTTTGTGTCGATCGTGTTGTATGTTCACTATTCGATGAATCGGCGGTCACGGAGACTCTGGGTCGAAGGCATTGTCTTGATGCTGGCGCTAGTTCCGTGGTTGATGATTGCATTCGTCTGATTGTTCTATGTGTTGTATATCCCGATGCAGGCTTTCCTGAAAGCTTCGGTGGTGTTGGTGTGTTTTGCCATTATCGTGTGGCACGCTACCATGGTTCTTTCAGATTTTCGACGCGCCGTGAAGAAAAAAGCAGTCGTGAATACCATTTACCATGATGATGGCAAGAATCTGATTCTGCGCCATTCATGCTGCGGGTACATCGATCACTTGACGTCGAGAACCCCGTTGAAAGCAGCATTGATGTCGGTAATCGCATACTTGATGCCTTTTGCTGCGGCGATCGGATCGAATGCAAACCATGTTCTGGGCGAGAGTGTTGGATCGAACGTACTATGCATAGTCATGTCGCTCCTCGGATTTCCGATGTCCATCTCGATCATCGGAAATACATATGTGAAGACCATATTTTTTCGAGTGTATTTGACATTGAAGCTTGAGCGTCAGACTGGCAAGAGGGTCATTCTTGCGCAGTGAAATGAGGCGCTCTCTGCGAGTCGGCAAAGACTGTTGGTGCCGTAAGTTCGATTCGCCGGCTACGGCGCCGCTTCCGGAAGACGTTTCGCCATGAGGGTGTCCCGGGGCAGGTGCAGTGCTTGCCCGAGCCAACGGAGCAACGAACGATGACTCTACGGGACGACAAGAAGTAGCCGCATGATCAATGAACACCCGATCCTCGGGCCACGGACTACGGCGATCAGTCGCCCTTAGGTGGCGGCGGCCAAGCGCGATCCGAAATCAGCCTGTATGTCCGAATCACTTACCGCTGACCCGATTCCGCGCCCGCCGCATCTTGCGCCTCACCGCGTACTTGTTGCGATCCTCGATCCACGGCAGCATCGAAATGCTCATCGCACACAGCATCAACCCGCCGACCAGCGCAAACAGACCGAATCCGATTTCACGTACCCATTCCCTGCCCACAACCGCTTCGTTGCGCCGGGCAATACCTGGAAACATCGGCGAAACGCGCAGGCCATCGTTCGCGGCGTCGCTGCAATACGTCTTCGTGAACGCGGCGAACTGTTCGCGACTGATGTTCGAAGCGGCTGATCGCGAATAAACGGGCGAGCCGGCAGGCTGCCACGTTGTCTCGTAGTGCTGCGTCTGCCCTGCACCATAGCGGAAGACGGCGCGCGCCTCCCATGTCGCGTCGGACTTGCCATATCGCAGAGACAACTCGCATTGCTCGACGAAGGCGGGGACATGAGGCCACGCACCGGCGCGAACGAGGATGGCCGAATTGATCGCGCCAGCCACGCCCATCAGCACGAAGACAACACCGACGACCAGAAGAATGGCGGATCGCAAGCAGCGCAAAGCGAATTTCATCGGATTTGCTGGATTCTCTGCCTCTGAATGCTTCGCCTACTGCCCCACCCTGAACTCGATCCGCCGATTCCTCGCCCGCCCCTCCGCCGTATCGTTCGGCGCAATCGGCTGATCCGGCCCGACGCCCGTCGTCGTCATCTGCTGCGGCGGGATGCTCTTCGTGATCAGATAACCCTTCACCGCATCCGCGCGCGCCTGGCTCAGCGCGATGTTCGACGTCCGGTTCCCCGAGTTGTCGGTGTGGCCGATGATGTCGACCGTGCGGTTCTGCAGCTTCGACAGCGCGGCCGCCATCTGGTCGAGAATCTGCTTGCCTTGCGGTGTGAGCGTCGCGCTGCCCGTCTCGAACTCGATCGTGCGGTTCGCGAGCGTCTGGTCGAGCAGCCCCTGCTCGGACGCCGACACGCGCAGCCCGTTCTTGATCGTGTACGTCGGATTCAGCGTGTTCGCCATGTCGCTCGCGAGCTGCTGGCGCTGCGCCTCGTTGTGCACCTCGCCCTTCATCTCGATCTGCGTGCCGTTGATCTTCAACTGGCCCTTGCTGATCTGCTTCAACTGCGCGCCGAGCAGCTTCTGCACGTTCGCGCTCCAGTTCGGCGGCGTCGCGACGTCGCCGACCTCGATCTGGTCGACCACGTTCGTCGCGCCGTAGGTGTCGCGCAGTTTCTGCAGCACGGCGGCCTTGGTCGCCTCGTCGGGCACCTTGCCGCCGACCACCACCTGGCCGGGCGTCGCGTTCGCGGGAGGCGGCGAGATCGTGCCGGCCGTGCCGTGCACCACCGTGCCGGACGCCGTGGCCGGCGCGGCGCCGGGGTTGGCGTTCGCGGGCAGGGCCGCGGTCGCGACTGTGCCGTTGCCGACCGGCGTGACGGTCGCGCCGCCGGTGTTCTGCGCGTGGGCCGCGCCGCTGGCGACGAGGCCGGCGGCGGCGAGGGCGGCAACGAATGCCGAGCAGCGCGTGCGGCGGACGTGAATCGTGCGTTGCATCCCGTCAGCCTCCGATGAACGCTTCGCGGAACGCGTCGATGGCGACGCGCAGCGAGAGTTGCGGTTGGTCGAGGTAGCTGACGAGCTTGCTGATCTGCTGATCGTTTTGCGCATGGGCGTCGATCCATTCGGGATCGTCGATGTCGATGTTGTGGGCGGCGTAGGTCTGCGGGTCGACGACGCTCAGCAGCGTCTTCGACGACGCGCCGTTGAAGCCGATGATCAGCCGTTCGCGCTCGGCGATCGTGCCGATGAAGATCGCGAGCTCGAAGTCGGCCTGCGCGACGAACGGTGCGATCAGTTCGAGCCAGAACGCGGCGACGAGGCTGCGATAGAACGGGTCGACCGGCAGCGGCAGCGTCAGGCCGCGCTCGATGTGCGACGAGCCGCTCTGCATCACGGGCCGCAGCAGCGAGCCGAGCGCGAGCATGGCGCCGCGCAGCCGGACCGGATGGCCGCTTTCGAGCAGCATCTGCTGCAGGCCATACAGCGACTGGTGTTCGATGAAGTCGTTGAAGGTGCCGTCATGCGACGTGCCGGGTCCGCCGACGTCGATCGGCACCTGCGTGTCGCCGAGCGCCTGCAGCGCGCCGGGCGGCTCCTCTTTCGCGAGCAGCGGCGGCATCTGCGCGGCGACGCGCGACCACAGCCGGGCGAATGCGAGCGGGCTGCGCGCGAGGAACGCGAGCGGCCGGTCGACCTCGAGCGCGGTCGCGCCGAGAAACGGGAAGCGGCGCATCGACACGTCGTGGCTCGCGACCATGTGCCCCGCGATCGCGAGCTTGCTGCGCGAGCCGAGGAACGCGAAATGCATCGGCTTCGCATCCTCGTAGACGATCTTCCAGCGCGGATCTTCCGCGAGCAGTTCGAGCGCCTGCGCGATCCAGCGATCGAGCGTCTGCAGCAGCTGCGGATTGTGCGGGCTCTTCACGAAGTCGCCGCGCGACGGAATCTTGCCGAAGTAGGCGATCTGCGCCTGAACGGTTTGCGTCATTGCGCCCCCTGTGCATTCGTTGCGGCGGCGGCCGCGACGGCCGGCGCCGGCGCCGGTGCCGGTGCCGCGGCCGGCGTGCCCGTGCCCGCCTGCGTCGCGTTCTGCGCGGCGCCCGCGCTCGCGTCGGCGACCGACGACGGCAGCTGCAGGCCGCGCAGGCTCTGCTGCTGCGGCTGGTCGCCGCCGCCGCTCGTCGGCTGCGACGTGCTGATGATGCGCATCGTCACCGACACGTTCACGCTGCCCTGGACCCACGTGAGGTCGAAGGTGCCGTCCGGACGGCGCTTGCGCTGCGCCGAGTTGATCAGCTTCTCGAGACCGTAGCGGCCCGGTTCGTTGACGAGCTGCACGGTGCGGCCGTCGAAGGTCGTCGCGGACAGCGTCGCGCCCGGCGAGCCCTGCGGGTTCGGCCACACGAAGTTGGTCCACTGCGGCGGCGTGTTGCGATAGCGCAGTTGCTGGCCGTCGATCGCGATCGTGTATTCCGTCGTGCCCGTGCTCGGCTGCGGCAGGATCTGGAACACGGTCTGCGGTTCGGCGGCCGCGGCCGCGCCGCCTGCGGCGCCGCCGGCGAGCGGGGCGACCCAGCGCGCGAAGCCGTTCGTGAAGTCGGGCGTGAGGCCGATGCCCATGTCGCCCCACGTGCGGGCGGCGAGCGTGTCGCCGCGGCGCACCGCGAGCGGGCCCAGCGTCGTGCCGACGAACTTCGCGATCGCACCGTCCGGACCGAACACCTGCGCGATTTCACCGGCGCCGGCCTCGACCTTCGCGTTCGCCGCGAACGGGTACTTCGTCGCGAGCGAGCTCTGGAACGGCTGGTAGACCTGCGCGTTCCACACCTTGTTGACTTCGGCGCTCGCCGGCTGGATCACCACCGAGAACGCCTGCATCAGCGGGCGCACCAGCAGCGGACGCAGCGACTTGCGTTGCGAATCGGTCAGGCCGGTCAGCATCTGCTCGTCGACGAACTTCAGCGAATCGGCCAGTTCCGAACCGTTGCCGTCGAGCGTCTGCTGCATCAGCTGGCGCGCGCCGGGGCCGGGGTCGCCCTGGTTCTTGATCACGTTGAAGCGCGTGCGGACCTTCGACAGCGAGTCCATGTAGCCCTTGAGCATCGACGTGCCGTCGTGCGTCGCGACGATCCGCGCGAGCCCGATGAATTCCTGGCCGATCGGACCCATCGGCACCTCGGCCGGATTGCCGTTGATGTCGATGTTCGCGGCCGCCATCTGGCCGGCCTGCGAGCGCGTGAACAGTTGCTTGACCCAGTTCACGACGCCGGTCTGCGCCTTCTTGATCGCGACGTTCGCCAGCGACGGGTTGTCCCACGACGTCTGGTCGTACGCGGTCTCGAGGATCTTGCGGATCGGCGAATCCTGCGGGTCGCCGAGGCGGTTCATCCCGTCGACGGCCTGGCCGAAGCTGCTGAAGCCCTGCACCGCGATGCCCTGCATGAACTTCTGCCAGTGCTGCGCGTATTCGGTCTTGTACATCCCGACGAGCGTCTTCTGGATCTGCTCGGGGCTGCCTTCCAGCGTCAGGTCGTCCTGCGTCGACGTGTTCAGCACCCAGTCCTTCGCCTGCAGTTCCTTGGTCGCCGCGTCGCGGATCGCCGGCTGCACGTAGTCGAACCACGCCTCGCGCGTGAACGTGCCCGGAATCGCATAGCTGCCGGCGACCAGCCCCTGGTTGCCGTCGCCGACGATGCGCGCGATGGTCATCGGCGCGAAGCGGGTCGACGCGCGCGCCTTGATTTCCTCATAGACGCGCTGGCGGGCCGGCATGCCGCGCACGACGCGGCGCAGGTTCTCGCGGGTCTGGTCGACGAGCGCGAGATTCGCGTCGATCATCGGCCAGTCGTCGTCGTTCACGCGCGCGAGGTAGAACGAGATCATGCGCTCGGCGCTCTTGATCATCTCGTCGCGCGGCATGTTGCCGCGATTCGTCTCGAGCCAGCCGCGCCAGAAGCGGGCGAGCTGGTCGGTCAGGTGCGCCTGTTCGACGTGGCGCTTGTCGGACAGCATCAGGTACGTCTTCAGCGCGTTGTACGCGTCCTGCACGTTGGTCGGCGACGCGTCGCTGTACAGCCCGCCCTGCGGTGCCGCCGCCTGTTGCGGCGCGGCGGCCGTCGCGGCGGATGCGCCCTGCGCGGCGCCGGCGAGCGGCGTGGCGCCCGGCGGGTTCGTCGACACGGGAATCGCGCCGCCCTGCACGGCGCCCGATTCGGGCGGGCGCGTCATCGGCACGAGCTGTTCGGGGTGCGCGTTCACGTCCTTCATGAACGACGCGAGGTTCTGCGAGACCGGCGCCAGCAGGATCTGGCGCACGCCGTTGTAGTACTCGGTCAGCAGGTGCTGTTCGAGACGGTCGCCCTGGTACAGCCCGAGCGACACCGACACCGGCTTGTCGCGGCGGAACTGCTCGAGCTGTTCGATCCGGTCTTCCAGGATGTCCATCGCCTGCAGACGCGACTGCAGGTCGTTGCGGCCCTGTTGCAGGCGCGTGACGTTGTCGAGGTCGGCCTGTACGTTCGCGACGAGCTGCTGGTTGCCGATCGTCGACCAGGTCCAGCCGCCGAGCGCGAGCGCGAGCGCCGCGACGAAGCCGAAGAAGGTCGCGTAGCGCAGCCGGGTCTTGGTCGGGCTCGCGAACTGGCGCACGGTCTGGCGGTCCGCGAAGATCACCTTCGAGAACAGGTCGCGCAGGAAGAAGCCGTTCTTCGAAAACGCGCTGTGCGGCTTGGGCAGCGCGCTCGCGTCGAGGCCGAAGCGGTGCGCGATGCGCTGCGCGGCGGCGCTGTTGGTTTCGCCTTCCTGCAGCGCGCTGGTGAAGTAGAAGCCGCGGAAGATCGGCTTGTACTGGAACGGGTTGTTCTCGAACAGCGTCGCGAGGAACGCGCGCAGCGCCGGCTTGATCGTCGAGAATTCGAGCGGGAAGCTCAACTGGCCCGGCGACAGCTGGTTGCCGCGCGACAGCGACAGCTGCGCGACGCTGATTTCCTTCAGCCCTTCGTAGAGTTCCTCGAAGTGCGTGTCGAACTGCGCGACGACGTCGCGCTTGTCGTCAGGCTCGTAGGGCAGGGTGGCGCCCCACACGCGGTCGTATTCGTGCTTGTCGCTGCTGCTGAAGAATTCGGTGAAGCCGGTGATCAGGTCGGCCTTCGTGAACATCACGTAGACCGGCGCGAACACCTCGAGCTTTTCCGTCAGCTCCTGAACGCGCTGGCGGAGGTTTTTCGCGAGGTTGATCGCGAATTCGGGGCGGTTGCCGGTCAGTTCGGCGATGCTCGCGGTAACGATGATGCCGTTGATCGGCGCCTTCGGGCGATAGCGCTTCAGCAGGCCGAGGAAGCCGAGCCATTCGCTGCGGTCTTCCTCGTGCACCGAGTAGCGGCCGGCCGTGTCGAGCAGGATCCCCTCGGTCGTGAAGAACCAGTCGCAGTTACGCGTGCCGCCGATGCCGTGGATCACGGCGCTGTTCTTGTCCGCGAACGGAAACTGCAGGCCGGAGTTCAGCACCGCGCTGCTCTTGCCGGCGGCCGGGTTGCCGATGACGATGTACCACGGCAGCTCGTACAGCGCGGAGCCGCCCGACACCTGGCCGATCTTCGACGTCTTGATCGTCTTGACCGCGTCGGACAGGCGCGTGCGCAGCACGTCGAGGTCGGCCGTCTTCGTGTCGGGTGCGAGCGCGGCCGCGGCCGGCGCGGCGATCTTGCCGCTTTCCGCCTGCTCTTCCAGCACCTGGCCGAGCTGCTGGTTCGCGCGCTTCACGCGCCAGCGGCGCACCAGCGCGACGCCGAGCCACAGCACGAGGATCGCCGCGAAGGCGATCGCCGCCCACAGGAGCGGCAGCTGCAGCATGTCGGCGACGATGAAGAGAATCGCCGCTAGCGCGATGATCCCGACAATCGAGAGCGTACGCGGATGAGTCAGCACGTTGAGGATGCGTTGCATAGGACGTTCAGGTTCCGGTGCGATTCGGTGAGGCGACGCAGGCGCGCCGAGCGGCAAGCGTGGCGCCGCGGTGTGTCGCCATGCTGTCAAACGGGATGAAAGGGGCTGGCATCAATGCGCCCGCGGCATCGGAGAAGGCGCGCGCAATAATGAAAGGACGCTGTGAGAATTAAAACGGAAGCGGCGATCGGAAAAAATCGTGCAACGGAATGCCCGATCGATTGCGCCGCTCAAATCGTTTCCTGCCGGATGATTAAAAAGCCCCATGCCGCCCTCATTATTTCTTGTCCGGCAGCCCTGACTAGCTGCCGCGTCCCAGTTTAAAACCGGGTTTATGGTATTCCACGTGCCCGAGATCCATCATTTTCCATCGGCCCCCCCAGGTCAGGCCGACCTGCTCGGCAACCTGTCCGTACAACTGGTAGCCGCGCATCGCCCAGGGATCTTTCTCGGAAATGACCAGCTTGCCGTCGCGCAGAAACGCGTTGTCGGCCGCGAGCCCGAATTGGTGATAACTCTGGAAGGCCGCCGCATTGGTCACGTTGGTGCCCATCTGCGCGAGCCGATTCTGTCGTTCCGGGCTCCGATAACCTTCCAGCAGCGCCATCTCGTAACCATATTGTTCGTGCATGATCTTGTAGACCAGCAACAAACGCGTACGGAAATCGGGATCCAGCAGGTTCCAGTCGCGGCTTGCATCCTTCAGTGCCGGCCGCACCTGTTCGACTTCCTTCGTGGCAAAGACTTCCGGCGGCAACGGC
This sequence comes from Burkholderia sp. RF2-non_BP3, assembly GCF_001522185.1. Lineage (NCBI taxonomy): Bacteria > Pseudomonadati > Pseudomonadota > Betaproteobacteria > Burkholderiales > Burkholderiaceae > Burkholderia > Burkholderia sp. RF2-non_BP3. Next base: position 149,529 of record NZ_LOSU01000057.1, read on the forward strand.
GGGGGCGGCACGAGTTGTTCGCCCTGCAGCAGCGCGGCGATCTTTTCGTCGGGCACGCGCGCCGTGTCGTCGTACTGAAACAATTGCCGACCGCGTAACGCAATGGCCACCAATGGCGGCGTCGCAAGAATACCTGCCGATACCATAATCATCAAGCGCCGCCGAATCAGTAAATTTTGCACATCGCTTAATGCGCCGCGCGTAACGGTTGCCGATTTAACAATTTGACTTCGCGTGCGTGCGGCGCGAGCGTTCGCACGGCGTGTCAGACGGCCGTGAAACTGGGCGACGGATTCGAAAACCGCCGTGCGGATACCCGGTAAAAGCAACAGTGCCGCGACCGCGACGGCAAGGGCGAAATAGGCGACGAGTGCGACGGCAATCAACGAAATCCCCGGAAATTGGAATTGATTGTGTTTTGCAATGCTTGCTCTTAGAATCAGGCTGCTTTGAGAGGCCGGGCTATATTATCGCGGTGAATTAAACCAGGATTCAATGAGACGCTGAATGAGTGCGCCGGAAAATTCAAATTCGAAAACCCCGCCGAGCCTGCTGTCCGATACCAAACCGGCAGGCGAGGGCGGACCGCAGCAGTCGCGCATTCTCGCGAATCTGGAAGGACGTGTCACGCCGCCGGCCGAAGCGCCGCGCCGCTCGCTGAAAGGGCCGATCGCGGCCGTCGTCGCGCTCGTGGTCGCCGTCGGCGGCTGGGGGGCATGGCGCTGGCAGCAGCAATCCGGCGAGCAGGCCGTCGTGGCCGCCGCGCCCGCGCAGGCAGCGGCGAAGGCCGAGGCGGCCAGCGGCGCCGCCGTGCAGGTCGCGCAGAATGCCGCGTCGGCCGCTCCCGCCGCGCAACCGGCCACGATCGTCAATGACGATGCGGCGTCCCAGACCGTTGCGTCCGCATCGGGCGCATCGGGCGCGGACAACAGCCGCCTGTCGCGCGCGCTCGCGAACGGCGCCGACGACGCGTCGGGCGCGGCCACGGCAGGCGCCGTCGCCGCGACGGCCGCCGCCGCCGCTGCGACGACGAAATCGGCGAAGGCCGACGCCGCGCAGAGCGGCAAGGTCGCCGCACGCGGCAAGGCCGATGCGAAGGCCGACGCGAAGGCGGAGGCCCGCAAGCACCACAAGGAACAGCAGGCGGAGCTCGCGCAGGCGAAGAAGCGTCATGACGCGACGACCCGTACCGCGAGCGCGAAGGCCGCCGGGAAGGACGACCCGGATGCGGACCTGCTCGCCGCGCTCGTCGCACGCACGAAGCCGGCCGACAAGAAGGTCGCCGCGCAGAAGGGGCAGGCCGTGCCGACCAAGACGGCCGCCACGACGGGCGGTTCGCTCGCGGCGCGCGTGAAGGAGTGCTCGGAGCGCGGCTTCTTCGAGGATCAGCTGTGCCGCTGGCGCGTCTGCGACGGCCACTGGGGCAAGGATCCGGCCTGCCCGACCGCCGCGCAGTCGGAGACGCGGCAGTAACCACGCGTCACGCCGGCCTGCTCGTCGCACATGCGCCGCCCAATGGGCGGCGCGTTGTTTTTGGGGCCGCCGGACACCCGACACCGGACGTCCGTATGCGACGCCGTCACGAAAATGTCGCATGCGTCGGGCATACGTTTCCTTTCAATTTCCCGGCGTGGCGCCGCAATGCGCGATGCGCGGCGCGGTGCGCGCCGCACCACCTTCGACACGATGGACCTGATCGTACAGACTTACGGCGCCGATACGTCCGGCATGGTGTGCGGATTCCGCTTCGTCCCGGGCGGCTCGGGTGCGATGCTCGACGCCGACGCGGCCGCTGGATGGCTGCGCACGTGCCGCGAGCGCGATGCGGCCGCCTCGGACGATTTCGTCTGGCTGCACTTCAATCTCGCGCACGGCGCGAGCGAGCGCTGGATGCGCACGCACCTCGGATTGCCCGACAGCTTCTTCGAATTCCTTCACGAAGGATCGCGCTCGACGCGCATCGAGCAGGAGGACGGCGCGCTGCGCGCGATCGTCAACGACGTGATGTTCAACCTCGAGCTGACGCCGTCGGAAATCGCGACGCTGTTCGTCCACGTCGAGCGGCGCATCATGGTCACTGCGCGGCTCAAGCCGCTGCGCTCGGTCGACACGCTGCGCGCCTGCGTGCGCGACGGCGAGCGGTTCCGCTCGCCGGCCGAACTGCTCGTGCACCTGCTGCGCGACCAGGCCGACCTGCTGATCCAGATCATGCGGCGCACGAGCATCGACGTCGACCGCATCGAGGATCGCTTCCTGTCGCAACGGCTCACGTCGAATCGCGTCGAACTCGGCGCGATGCGCCGGACGCTCACGCGGCTGCAGCGCATGCTCGCGCCCGAGCCGGGGTCGATCTTCCGGCTGCTCGCGAAGCCGCCCGCGTGGCTGCATGCCGAAGACGTGCAGGAGCTGCGCGAGTCGACCGAGGAGTTCTCGCTGGTGCTCGCCGATCTGTCGGGGCTCAACGAGCGGATCAAGCTGTTGCAGGAAGAGATCGGTTCGCGGCTCGACGAGCAGAACAACCGGACGCTGTTCACGCTGACGCTGGTGACCGTGATCGCGCTGCCGATCAACATCGTCGCGGGCTTCTTCGGGATGAACGTCGGCGGCGTGCCGTTCTCGGAGAACAAGCACGGGTTCTGGCTGATGGTGCTGCTGGTCGCGGGCTTTACCGCGCTCGCCGCGTGGTGGGCGTTTCGCCGGCGCGACGATCGCTAGCGGCGGTCACGAAAAAACAGGCCCCGTATCGGGGCCTGACAAAGGACGTGAAAGATCGAACGCCGGCCGGCGCCGCGAACTGCGCGGCACCGGTCGGCCGGACGACGTTACTGAACCAGCGTCTTGCGCGGCTTGAACATGCCCTGGTAGCGCAGCGACGGACGTTCCTTCACCGTCGGCGCGATGCCGCCGAAGCTCGGCGTCTGGCGCAGCTTCATCGCGGCCGGCGAGGCGACCGAGCCGATCGACGTCGAACGCGAAGCCGGCGCGAGGTTGTTCGCGACCAGCAGCGCGGCCTCGCTCTTCAGGTTCGCGAGCAGCACCGGATCGGTCGAGCCGTTGACCTGCGTGAGCAGGCCGCTCCACGCGGCGTCGCTGTAGTTCACGACGTAGTAGTCGAGACCGCTCGGATCCGCGACCACGCCCGTGCAGCCGTCGATCCGCGTTTGCGTCTGCGTATCCTTCAGCGCGAGCGTCGTGTGTTTCGCGAGACCCTGGCCGTACGCGAGCGTGATCGGTACCGTCCACTGCAGGCCCGGATACGCGTTCTTGTTCGGGAACGGCTGCTGTTTCAGCGTGACGATCGTCTGGTTCTTCGTCATGTCGCACTGCGTATCGAGCGAGATCAGCGGCACGCCCGTCTGGCGCACGTAGCTGTCGCCGATCGGGCCGACCGGCTGGCCGCTCGCCTTCGACAGCGCATCCCACAGGCGCTTCGGCGTGCCGTTACCGAACGAGTAGTCGACCAGGTATTGCTGCAGGCCCTTGCGCAGGGTTTGCTCGCCGAGATAGTTCTCGAGCGTCTTCAGCACGTGGCCGCCCTTGTCGTACGTGAACGCGCTCGCGCTCAGCACGAAGTCGTTCGACGCCCAGTCGTTGAAGTTCGGCGCGACCGGGAACGCGTTCGGGCCGATGTCGCGATTGATCACGCGATACTTGTTCTTCACCTGATCGAGCCAGCTGAACTCGTCGGGGAAGAACTGGATCGTCGTCTTCGTCTCGAAGAACGTCGCGAACGATTCATTGAGCCAGACGTTGTCCCACCAGTCGGTCGTGACGAGGTCGCCGAACCACTGGTGCGCGACTTCGTGCGTCAGCACCTCGTTACCGTAGCGCGACATCGGCTGGCCCGGTTGCGGCAGGATGTCGTCGGCGAACTCGAGGATCGACCCCCAGTTCTCCATCCCGCCGAAGTTCAGGTCCTTCTGCTCCTTGAACGCGTCGTTCGCGGCGACCGTGTCGAACTTCGTCAGCGGCAGCGGGATGCCCGTGTAGCGGTAGTAGAAGTCGAGCGCCTGCTTGGTGCGGTCCATCGCCGGCTTCGCCCAGTCGCTCATGCCCGGCGGCGTGAACACGCGCAGGTGCAGGCCGCCCTTGCCGCCCGGCAGCGGGCTCGAGAAATCGTCCTCGTAGGTGTCGAACATGCCGCCGCCGAAGAACAGCAGGTACGACGGCATCGGCGGCGTCTTCTCGAACTGCACGAGCTTGTAGCCGCCGCCGACGTTGGTCGACGGCTTCTCGGCCGCGTTCGACACGACGCGCCAGTTCTGCGGCACTTCGGCCGTCACTTCATAAGTCGGCCGGAATGCCGGCTCGTCCCAGCCCGGGAACCACTGGCGCGACAGGTTGGTTTCGCCCTGCGTGAGGATCGCGCCGCTCGTCGTGCCGTCGGTGCTCTTCAGGTCGACACGGAACACGCCTTCCGCGGCCGAGCAGCCCGGATACGGATCGTCGCCGCAGCTGCCGCCCGTCTGCGTGGCCGGATCGTCGTACGACTTGAAGTTGATGATGCCCGACCACTCCATGTGCAGCGAATAGTTGCCCGGCGCGATGGTGCCGGCGACGGGGCGCAGCTGGTAGAAGTCGCCCTTGTCCTGCGGCGTCGCGATCAGCTGGATGTTGCCCGGCTGCAGCGTGATGCGGCCGTTCGTGAACTTGATGCGGTGACCGGCGATCACGATGTTGTTGACCGGCTTCAGCACCTTGATCTCGACATCGGCGCGCCCGTCGAACGCGTTCAGCGCTTCGTTCGGGCGGAACCACAGCCGGTAGTTGACGGGTACCACGGTGTCCGGCAGCTCGACAGGCGACACGCTCTTGTCGACGTTGGACGCGCTCGGCGGCGTGTTGGCCGCGGGCGACGAGCTCGAGTGCGGCGCGCCGGCGGAGCTGAGCGCGGAAGCCGAGCCGACGCCGCTGTCGTCGCCGCCGCACCCGGCGAGCGCGAGCGCGGCGACCAGCGGCAGGTAACGCATCTTGTGAATGTTGATCGACATGACTGAAACCTCGATTGTTGAAAGAATCGTTCAGTGCTGCGAAAACGCCGGCAAAAGAAATCCCTCGCCGTTAATCAACGGCGACGAGAAATTCCAATGACGGATTATTCGAAAAGACGGCGGCCGACTACGTGAAGGTAATCATGGTTTACTGCCCCCTCTGTGTTTCCGGATGTCGGTTAACTTGCCGGTTCAAAATGGCCGGGCGCGTGTTGTACTGAATTGATTTCGCGCGCACGACACGGGGCCGCCCGCCCCGCACGGGGCGTGCATTCCCTTTGAACCGACAGCCCACGGGGCTGGCCGTACCAGGCCGCAGGACGGAAGGACGGCATGTCGCCGTTCCGTAAAATCGCCGTCATGCGGCTTGAAGGTTTGTCGGCCTGCTCGAAGGATGCGTAAATATACTTGATGGTTTTGGGTAAAGGAAACGAAAAAATTAGAAAGTGCTTCGATTGAATTTTTTGCGCGCCATTGAATGCTGGGAGGCATTAATTCGCTCTCCGTTCGACTGCTTGTTTCCGTAGTTTTAATCTATTAACGATCTCGGCGGCGCGCGGAAACTACGAATCAGGGCGGAGCGTGGCGCGCTCGGTACAATGCAGCGACGATCCGTCAATCGATTGCCGCAAGGAGGCCTGCCCATGCCACGAGCCCTGTTCCGTATCGCGCCGCTGCGCGCCATGCTGCTGCTGTTCGCCGCCGTCTTCGTGCTCGGCGGTTGCGCGGGCCTGACGCGCGAGCCGGTGAGCGTGACCGTCGCCGGGCTCGATCCGCTGGTCGGACAGGGCCTCGAGATGCGCTTCAGCCTGAAACTGCGCGTGCAGAACCCGAACGACACGCCGATCGAATACGACGGCATTTCGGTCGCGCTCGAACTGAACGGCACGCCGTTCGCGAGCGGCGTCAGCGATCGCTCGGGCGTCGTGCCGCGCTTCGGCGAGGCCGTGATCGACGTGCCCGTTTCGGTGTCGGCGTTCGCCGCCGCGCGCCAGGCGTGGAACCTGCCCGGCGCGGCGGCCAACGGCGAGTTGCCGTACGCGCTGCGCGGCCGGCTCGCGGGCGGCGTGCTCGGCACCGTGCGCTTCAGCGATGCGGGCACGTTGCGCATGCCTGCGATGCCGGGGTGGGGCGGGTAGGTTGCCCGCGCGACGCCGGGGCGGTCGCGCGCGCTTTGCCGCGCGGGCAAAGCGCGGTATGGTGTGGTCCGCGCGGCGCGCTCCTGTAGCGCCGCCTGTCTGAAGCCAACCGTAGCCGAGCTCGCGTGACCGATTTCCCCGTTTTCCACTGGACCGACGCCGACGGCGCCGAACATGCCGTGCGCTGGCGCTCCGAAGCCGGCGTGCAGCCGCCCAGGCGCGCCGTGCCCGCCGACGACCGCCTCACCGCCGACGCCGCGTACCGCCTCGCGTGCGAGGGCACGGCGCTCGTCTGGCAGGGCGACTTCCAGAACGCGCGCCAGCTCGTGCAGGCGATGGCGCGCCGCGTCGAACGCAAGCCGAAGAAGGCGAAGGCCGCGGTGGGCGTCGACGCGTTCAACCTGCACCGCCTCGCGCAATCGCAGCGCGCCCGGACGCTCGGGATGCTGCTGATCCCGCTCGACGCCGACTACACGATCCCGCTGCGCCGCGCGCCCGACGTGCGTGCCGCGTGCGAGGAAGCATACGGCCCGGGCGGCGCGCCGTCGGTCGTGTCGCTGCGCGAGCTGCTCGGCCTCGTCGGCGCGCACGAATGGCGCAAGAAGGGCGTGCCGATTCCGGCGCTCGGCGGCGCGCCGATCCATCCGCATTACGGTGTGTTTTCGCCGGTGCGCGGCGAATACGTCGAACTCGTCGCGCGCACGCCGCTGCCCGCGACGTCGCTCGCGTTCGACATCGGCACGGGCACCGGCGTGCTCGCGGCCGTGCTCGCGTCGCGCGGCGTCGAACGCATCGTCGCGACGGATCAGGATCCGCGCGCGCTCGCGTGCGCCCGCGAGAACGTCGCGCGGCTCGGTCATGCCGAGCGCGTCGAGGTCGTCGAAGCCGACCTGTTTCCGGCCGGCCGCGCGCCGCTCGTCGTCTGCAATCCGCCGTGGGTGCCGGCCCGTCCGAGCGCGCCGATCGAATATGCGGTCTACGATCCCGACAGCCGCATGCTGCGCGGTTTCCTCGCGGGGCTCGCCGACCATCTCGAACCGGGCGGCGAAGGCTGGCTGATCCTGTCCGATTTTGCCGAGCATCTCGGCCTGCGGCCGCGCGACACGCTGCTGCAGTGGATCGACGAAGCCGGTCTCGTCGTGCTCGGCCGCGAAGACATCCGCCCCGCGCACCCCAAGTCCACCGACGCGGACGACCCGCTGCACGCGGCGCGCCGCGCCGAGGTCACGTCGCTCTGGCGGCTCGGCGCGCGGGCCTGATCGCGTATTTTCGGTAAACTGTCGCCATTCCTCACGAATTCCCGCCGCCGGGCCGTGGTCGACCGACCGTGGCCCGGCGCCGCTTCACGATGTCGAACAAGACCTACGAAATCCGTCCGGAGCAGTCCGTCGAGCTGCTGAAGGAACTGCACATCCTCACCCGCGACGGCAAGCTGAACCAGGACAGCCGCCGCAAGCTGAAGCAGGTCTATCACCTGTTCCAGTTCATCGAGCCGCTGCTCGCGAGCGTGCAGGCCGACAAGGGCGGCGTGACGCTCGTCGATCACGGCGCCGGCAAGTCGTATCTCGGCTTCATCCTGTACGACCTGTTCTTCAAGCAGCAGCCGGGGCACGGCACGCCGGCGTTCGCGTCGCACGTGTACGGGATCGAGACGCGCGAGGAGCTCGTCACGCGCTCCACCGAACTCGCCGCGCGACTCGGGTTCGGCGGCATGTCGTTCCTGAACCTGTCGGTCGCCGATTCGATCACGTCGCCGAAGCTGCCCGAAACGGTCGATGTCGTCACCGCGCTGCATGCATGCGACACGGCGACCGACGACGCGATCCGTTTCGCGCTCGCGAAACGCGCGCAGCACATCGTGCTGGTGCCGTGCTGCCAGGCGGAAGTCGCGGGCGTGCTGCGCAGGAACAAGGGCAAGTCGCTCGCGAACGCGCTGACGGAAGTGTGGCGGCATCCGCTGCATACGCGCGAATTCGGCAGCCAGATCACCAACGTGCTGCGCTGCCTGCAGCTCGAGGCGCACGGCTACCAGGTCAGCGTGACCGAGCTGGTCGGCTGGGAACATTCGATGAAGAACGAGCTGATCATCGCGCAGTACAAGAACCTGCCGCGCCGCAAGCCCGCCGAGCGGCTGAACGAGATCCTCGGCATGTTCGGGCTCGCCGAACTGAACGAGCGCTTCTTCGCGTCGGCGCCCGCGGCGGGCGAGGCCGTCGAGTCGGCTTCGGACTGACGCAGGCCGACGCGCGGCCCGTTTGCCGCGCGGCATCCGGCCGTCGCGCGACGCGTCAGACGTCGTCGCCCGGCCGGCGCATCCATTCGCGCCAGCCGTCGTGGCCGAGGCGGCGCAGCGTTTCCTGGTTTTTCTCGTAGATCGCGGACGCGTCCGGGAACGCGTCGACCGCGCGCGCGATGCTGTCCTCGCGCAGCAGGTGCAGGATCGGATACGGCGCGCGGTTCGTGTAGTTCTCGATGTCGTCGGCTTCGCTGCCTTCGAACCGGTACTCGGGATGGAAGCTCGCGATCTGCAGCACGCCGTCGAGCCGCAGTTGCCGCACGAGCCGGTCGGCGAAGAACAGCGCATCGTTGTAGTCGACGAAATCCGCGAAGGCGCGCGGATAGATCACGAGCGTCGTGTCGACCTGCTGCGGATCCGCCGCTTCGAGCGCGCGCAACTCGGTTTCGAGGTCGGCGAGCGCGTCCTCGAGCGTCGTCGCTTCGCTGATCGCATAGCGCACCTGCTCCTTCACGTAGACGCTCTTCGCGAACGGGCACAGATTGAGCCCGATTACCGCGCGCGCGAGCCAGTGCCGCGTGGCGGCGAGGATGTCGTCGTGCGAATCGGGGCGGGTATCGGTCATGGCGAGGGCAGTCGGGTCAGGCGGCAGCGAGGGCCGCATTGTAGCGGAGCGGGCACGCGAGGTTCGCGCGTGCACCGCCCGTCATGCGCAGGCGGCTTCGATCAATTGAGTGACCAGCGCGGGCGCGGTGCCGATCGGCGTTTCGCCGTGCCGGTAGGTCTGGCTGGCCGCGTAGATGCCCTCGACCACGAGCGCGAGCGCGTCGGCGAGCGCTTTCGGCTGCCGGGCGCCTGCGCCTTCGCATAGCTCGACGAGCCGCTTCATCAACTGCTCCTTGTTCTGCGCGACGCGCTCGCGCGCCGGATGCGACGCATCGGGAAATTCGGCCGCGACGTTGACGAACGGGCAGCCGCGATAGTCCTTCTGCGTCGCGCGCTCCGCGAGATCGACGAAATACTGGATCAACTGCGCCTTGGGCTGGCCCGGATGCTTCGCGACGCTCGAATCGAAGCGCTCGAAGAAGCACGCATCCATCCGTTCGAGATACGCGAGGATCAGCTCGTCCTTCGACGAGAACTGGCGGTACAGGCTCATCTTGTTGACGCCCGCGCGTTCCACGACCGCCTCGACGCCGACCGCGCGCACCCCTTCCTTGTAAAACAGCTCCTCGGCGGCGCGCAGCAGGTGTTCGTGCGCGGCGGCCGCGGCGATCGGCTGGCGCGTGCGGCGTGCCGGCGGCTTGTTGGCTGCCTCGATGCCCGACATGATGACCCTCGACTGCGTGGTGAATTGCTTGACATGTTACCGACTGGTAACTACGATCGCAACACACTTGTGACCGAGCGGTAACAATGCCGACCGGATCGACAGACGAATGCCAGGTATCGGCCCGGGTCAGCCGATGCTGCGTGCGGCGGAGGTGGCCTGGTGGTGAGGCGGGGCAGGCGCGCGGGCGCCGGGCCGCCAACTGGAGAGCGATGACATGAACTGGGCAGTGACACGAATCGGCGGGCGTTTCCACTACGGATGGCTCGCGGCGGCGGTGGTTTTCCTGATCCTGCTGGCCGCGGCCGGCACGCGCGCGACACCGAGCGTGCTGATGGTGCCGCTCGAGCGCGAACTCGGCTGGAGCCGCGCGGCGATTTCGCTGGCGATTTCGGTGAACATCGCGCTGTACGGCCTGACGGGCCCGTTCGCGGCCGCGGCGATGCAGCGCTTCGGGCTGCGGCCGACGATCCTGACCGCGCTGGTGACCATGAGCGCGGGCGTCGCGCTGTCGTCGATGATGACGCAGAGCTGGCAGATGGTCGTGATCTGGGGGCTGATGGTCGGCTGCTCGACGGGTGTCGTCGCGCTGACGCTGTCGGCGACCTTCGTCACGCGCTGGTTCCATGCGCGGCGCGGCCTGGTGATGGGCATCCTGACGGCGAGCACGGCCACCGGCCAGCTCGTGTTCCTGCCGATGCTCGCGGCGATCGCGCAGCGACACGGCTGGCGGCCGGTCGTGCTGGTCGTCGCGGTGGCGGCCGCGATCGTGATTCCGCTGGTCGCGTTCCTGCTGCCCGAGCGGCCGGCCGACGTGAAGCTGCGCCCTTACGGCGAGCCGGCCGACGCGCCGCCCGCGCCCGACGCGACGAAGGAGAACCCGCTCGCGGTCGCGTTCCGCACGCTGCTGACGGCGAGCCGCTCGCGCGACTTCTGGCTCCTGTTCTTCAGCTTCTTCATTTGCGGTGCGAGCACCAACGGCTATGTCGGCACGCACCTGATCGCGATGTGCAGCGACTACGGGATGACCGAAGTGCAGGGCGCATCGCTGCTCGCGGCGATGGGCGTGTTCGACCTGTTCGGCACGACGCTGTCGGGCTGGCTGTCCGACCGCTACGACAACCGCGTGCTGCTGTTCTGGTACTACGGGCTGCGCGGATTGTCGCTGATCTACCTGCCGCATGCGTTCGGCATCGATTTCTTCGGGCTGCCGCTGTTCGCGATGTTCTACGGGCTCGACTGGATCGCGACCGTGCCGCCGACGGTACGGCTCGCCACCGACGTGTTCGGCAAGGCCGCGGCGCCGGTCGTGTTCGGCTGGATCGTTGCCGGCCATCAGCTCGGCGCGGCATTCGCGGCGCTCGGCGCGGGGCTGCTGCGTGCCAGCCTCGGCACTTATACGATCGCGTCGATGATCTCGGGCGGGCTCTGCATCGTCGGCGCGCTGATCGTGCTGCGGATCAACCGCGGCCCGTCCCGCGCGGCCGCGCAGGCCGCCTGAGCGCGGCGCTCCGGCCGGCCCCTGCGCGGGCGCGGCCGGTCAATGCGGAATCGGTGATTTGCATTGCGCGGGATGACCGGGCGCGTGACGCCTCAAGCGGTTATGCTTGCGGTTCGCCGGGCGTTCGCGCCCCTTCATCGATGTCAGCGAGGAACCGCATGTCCGTCAAACCTGCACCCACCACTGTTTCGATTCACGACCTGATCGCGGGCCGCTGGAGCCCGCGCGCGTATTCGGACGAGCCGATCAGCGGCGCCGATCTGCATGCGGTGCTCGAAGCCGCGCGCTGGGCGCCGTCCGCGTACAACGCGCAACCGTGGCGCTTCATCGTGTTCGACCGCACGCAGGACGAAGCGGCGTTCAAGCGCGCATTCGCGACGCTGGTGCCGTTCAACCAGGGCTGGAACGCGCCGGCGCCGGTGCTGATCGCCGTGACCGCGCACACGCTCACGGCGAAGGGCGAGCCGGCGCCGACCGCGCTGTACGACGCGGGCGCCGCCGCGATGTCGCTGGTGCTGCAGGCGCATGCGCTGGGTCTCGCCGCACACCAGATGAGCGGCTTCGACGCGAAGGCGTTCCGCGACGCATTCGAGATTCCGGCCGACGTCGCGATTCCGGCGATCATCTCGCTCGGCCACTACGGCAACGTCGACAAGCTCGATCCGGTGCTGCGCGATCGCGAAAAGGCGCCGCGCACGCGTCACGCGATCGGCGAAGTCGTCTATGCGGGCGCATGGAAGAAGGGTTTCGACGCCGCAGCCTGATCCGCAAGCCGGCAGGCGTTCGTCGAGCACCCGGTCCGCGTCAGTTGCCGGCGCGCCGCAAGCGGGCGGCGTGGAGGCGTGGCGTGCGATCGATCCCCTGTCCGCACCCGTCGCCGGCGCGCCGCGGGTGCGCCCGATCGCGGCCCCGGGCCGGTTGCACCGGCATCGGTGGGCGATCCGGTTGTGATCCGGCGGGCTTCATGTTAAAAAGCCCGTCCTTTCCGTTTTCGCGCCGGCCATGCTGCGGCACCTTCCCATGACTTACTGCGCGATCGATTTCGGCACGTCCAATTCCGCCGTGGCACTGCCCGACGGCGACGGCATGCGCCTCGCGCCCGTCGAGGGCGACCACCTGACGCTGCCCACCGCGATCTTCTTCAACAACGACGAGCAGACGGTCGAATATGGCCGTGCGGCGCTCGCATCCTATATCGACGGTTTCGACGGCCGCCTGATGCGCTCGATGAAGAGCATCCTCGGCTCGCCGCTCGCGGAAACCACGACCGATCTCGGCGACGGCAGCGCGATGGCGTACACGGAGATCATCGCGCGCTTCCTGACGCACCTGAAGCGCAAGGCCGAAGCGCGCGCCGGCGCGCCGATCGGGCGCGCGGTGCTCGGCCGGCCGGTGTTCTTCGTCGACGACGATCCGCGCGCCGACCGCCTCGCGCAGGACCAGCTCGAAGCGGCTGCGCAGTCGGTCGGTTTCACGGACGTGCATTTCCAGTACGAACCGATCGCGGCCGCTTTCGACTACGAGTCGCGCCAGCAGGCCGAGCGGCTCGTGCTGGTCGCCGACATCGGCGGCGGCACGTCGGACTTCTCGCTGGTGCGCGTCGGGCCGGAGCGCATGGCGCGCCTCGAGCGCAAGGATGACGTGCTCGCGCACCACGGCGTGCACGTCGCGGGTACCGATTACGACCGTCGCGTCGAGCTGGCGGCGATCCTGCCGGCGTTCGGCTACCGCTCGCTCGATCCCGAGGGGCGCGAGCTGCCGAACCGGATCTATTTCGACCTGGCGACCTGGCATTTGATCAACACGGTCTATACGCCGAAGCGGCTGGGCGAGCTGAAGCTGATGAAGCATCTGTACCAGGACGTACGACAGTACGACCGGCTCACGCGCGTGGTCGAGCAGCGGCTCGGGCATGCGCTGATGGCGCGCGCGGAAGAAGCGAAGATCGGCGTGGCGGCGGGCGGGGAGACGATGATCGACCTGAACGACGTGGAAGAGGATCTGCAGATCGCGTTCGACGCCGAACGCCTCGTCGATGCGAGCGTCGACGACACCGCGCGCATCGTCGATGCCGCGCGCGAAACGGTGCGGCTTGCGGGTGTCGCGCCGCGCGACGTCGGCGCGCTGTATTTCACCGGCGGCTCGACCGGGCTCGCGTTCCTGTCGGGTGCACTTGCCGGCGCGTTCCCGGACGCGCAGCCGGTGTTCGGCGATCGCCTCGCGAGCGTCGCGACCGGGCTCGGCATTCACGCGCAGCGGCTGTTCGGCTGACCGAACGCCATTCGGATCGGCGGCGGCCGCAAGGCTGCCCGCGCCGGAAAACAAAAAGCCCCGCCGAAGCGGGGCTTTTTTACACGAAATATCGCGCCGAACTTAGACCGGACGGATGTTCGCAGCTTGCAGACCCTTCGGGCCCGTCTTCACTTCGAATTCAACCTTCTGGTTTTCTTGCAGCGTCTTGAAGCCTTCGACGCGGATTTCCGAGAAGTGCGCGAACAGATCGTCGCCGCCGCCTTCCGGGGTGATGAAGCCGAAGCCCTTTGCGTCATTGAACCACTTGACGGTACCGGTTGCCATGTTACTTGTTCCTAAAAAGATAAAACGGGGCCGAGGCCCATGGGTGCGGAAAATCAAGGAAGGGGGTAATGGGACCAACCGGAGTACCGTTGATGGGCGAACTACGAAAGAACCAATTCACTCGCCGCTTGAAATCCTGCAACGTTGTTTATACGGCTATTCGGGCGCGCGGTCAACCGTATTTCCATGCACTCAGGGTTATTGCGGAGTTAAGGTTTACAAACCTTGCAAATGACGCGAATTTTTTGTAGGGGCCGAACGATTTTGGCGCCAACTTGGAGGTGCAACCGTTAAACTACGCGCCGCGTGGAAGGGTTGCCCCGATCGGGTGATCCTTCCCCCCAAAATTGCATGCGCGGTGCTATCCGAGCCGATCCCGGACAGCGTGCCGACCATGCTTTTTGAGACATAGGAGAGGATGTGAAGAGTTCTATTCAACGGAACATCGGCCCGTTTGCACTCATGCTGACGGGACTGGGTTCGATTATCGGCTCGGGCTGGCTGTTCGGCGCCTGGAAGGCTGCGAAGATTGCCGGTCCGGCGGCGATTTGCGCATGGGTCATCGGCGCGGTCGTGATTCTCGCGATTGCGCTGACGTATGCCGAACTGGGCGCGATGTTCCCCGAGTCGGGCGGCATGGTGCGCTACGCGCGCTACTCGCACGGTTCGCTGGTGGGCTTCATCAGCGCATGGGCGAACTGGATCGCGATCGTGTCGGTGATTCCGATCGAGGCGGAAGCATCGATCCAGTACATGAGCACGTGGCAGTATCCGTGGGCGCACGCGTTGTTCGTGAACGGCGAGCTGACGACACCCGGCCTGCTGCTGTCGGCCGTGCTGGTCGTCATCTATTTCATGCTGAACTACTGGGGCGTCAAGGCCTTCGCGCGTGCGAACACCGCGATCACGATCTTCAAGTTCCTGATCCCCGGCCTCACGATCCTCGGCCTGATGATGTCGAGCTTCCATTCGGAAAACCTCGGCACCGCATCGAATGCAAGCTTCGCGCCGTACGGCTGGTCGGCCGTGCTGACCGCGGTCGCGACGAGCGGCATCGTGTTCGCGTTCAACGGCTTCCAGAGCCCGGTGAACCTGGCCGGTGAAGCGCGCAATCCGTCGCGCAGCGTGCCGTTCGCGGTAATCACGTCGATCCTGATCGCACTCGTGATCTACGTGCTGCTGCAGATGGCGTACATCGGCTCGGTGAACCCGGCCGACGTCGCGAAGGGCTGGGCGCACTTCAACTTCTCGTCGCCGTTCGCGGAACTCGCGATCGCGCTGAACCTGAACTGGCTCGCGATCCTGCTGTATGTCGATGCGTTCATCAGCCCGAGCGGCACCGGTACGACCTACATGGCGACGACCACCCGCATGATCTACGCGATGGAACGCAACAACACGATGCCGAAGATGTTCGGCAACGTGCACCCGATCTACGGCGTGCCGCGCCAGGCGATGTGGTTCAACCTGCTCGTGTCGTTCATCTTCCTGTTCTTCTTCCGCGGCTGGAGCTCGCTCGCGGCGGTGATTTCGGTCGCGACGGTGATCTCGTACCTGACCGGCCCGATCAGCCTGATGGCGCTGCGCCGCGCGGCGACCGACATCGAGCGTCCGCTGTCGATCCCGCTGATGAAGCTGATCGCACCGTTCGCGTTCGTCTGCGCGTCGCTGATCCTGTACTGGGCGAAATGGCCGCTGACGGGCGAAATCATCCTGCTGATGATCGTCGCGCTGCCGGTGTATTTCTACTTCCAGGCGAAGTCGGGCTGGACCGGCTGGGGCGCCGACCTGAAGGCCGCGTGGTGGCTGGTCGCGTACCTGCCGACGATGGCGGTGCTGTCGCTGATCGGCAGCAAGGAGTTCGGCGGTTACGGTGTGCTGCCGTACGGCTGGGACATGCTGATCGTCGCGGCCATCTCGCTGGTGTTCTACTTCTGGGGCGTGAACACGGGCTATCGGACCCAGTATCTCGACGAGCGTGAGTCGCACGACGAGATCCTCGAAGGGGTCGGTGCCTGACGCCTGACCCGCCACCGGAATCGGCGGTGGCGGAAAGCGTTGAAAAAGCCCGTCCGAGCGCTGCTCGGGCGGGCTTTTTGTTTGCTGCCGCCGGCCGTGTCGCCGGATTCAGGCGGCCGCGCTCCCGAACACGTAGTTCGTCATCGCGAGCACGCGTTGATACGTGCCGAGCGACTGGATGCCGAGCTGGTAGTCGTCGTCGGCCGCGCCGAGCGCGGTGAACACCGGCAGCAGGTGCTCGTCGGTCGGATGCATCAGCGCCGCATGCGGCGCCTGCCGGCGATAGTCGAGCAGCGCGTCGACATCGCGCGCGGCGAGCTTCGCCTCGAACCAGTCGGTGAATTCCGCGACGCGCGGGTCCGCATCCTCGGGCGCCGCGCTGAAATCGGCCGCGCGCAGGTTGTGCGTGATCTGGCCCGAGCCGATCACCATCACGCCTTCGTCGCGCAGCGGCCGCAGCGCGCGGCCGAGCGCGAAGTGATGGGCGGCGTCCGCACGCGGCTGGATCGACAACTGCGCGACGGGCACGTCGGCCTCCGGGAACATCAGCAGCATCGGCACCCACGCGCCGTGATCCAGGCCGTGCTCGGTCGTCGCAGTCGCGATGCCGGCTGCATTCAGCAGCGCGGCCGCCCGTTCGGCGACCTCGGGCGCGCCTGGCGCCGGGTACTGGATTTCGTACAGCGCGCGCGGGAAGCCGTAGAAGTCGTGGATCGTTTCAGGATGCGCGGCCACGCTCGCGACCGGCTGTTGCGTGCCCCAGTGCGCGGACAGCATCAGCACCGCGCGCGGACGCGGCAATTCAGCGCCGAGGTGCGTGAACGCACCGGAGGGGAGTGTCGGGTCGATCGGCAGCGTCGGGGCGCCGTGGGACAGATAAAGCGAGGGCAAGCGGTTCATGGTGGGGAGCCTGCAAAAGGGATTTGCCTGTGACTATAGGCGTACACCAAACATTGATAAACTGGCTAAATGGAATTTGATTGAATCTTGTTTGTTGATAATTGGGCGGCTTCGGGCCTTCGATGGCAGGCCGAGGCTTGAGATTGCCGGATCGAGCGGGAAGGCGGCTGAATCGGCGAAGATGCATGAAGAACGGCGCCGAAGCGCCGTGTCGAGCGGCTTACCCTGCTGGCCGGATGCCAGCCCACGGTGTCGTCATCGGTGCACTGAGTGCGAACAGATCCAGGACGCGGGTGACGGTCTGGTCGACAAGTTCCTCGATCGTCTTCGGCATCGCGTAGAACGCGGGCAGCGGGGGAAACACGATGCCGCCCATTTCGGTCACGGCGGTCATGTTGCGCAAATGCGCGAGGTTGAATGGCGTTTCGCGCACCATCAGCACGAGGCGGCGGCGTTCCTTCAGCGTGACGTCGGCCGCGCGCGTGATCAGGTTGTCCGACAGGCCGTGCGCGACGCTCGCGAGCGTCTTCATCGAGCAGGGCGCGATCACCATCCCGTCGGTCGCGAACGAACCGGATGCGATCGTCGCGCCGACATCGCGCACCGAATGCACGACATCCGCCCGGCTTTCGACCGCGGCCTTCGACAGCTTCAGTTCATGCTGGATATTGAGCCAGCCGGCGTTCGAAACCAGCAGATGCGTTTCGACGCCGCCGGCGGCGCGCAGCAGTTCGAGCAGCCGCACGCCATAGACCGCGCCGGTGGCGCCGGTGATCGCGACGATCAGCCGGCGTGGCGGCGCGCTGGGAGATGCCATCGGGAAGGGGGCGTTACGCGGCGGCGAACAGTTGCTGCAGTTCGCCGGACTGGTACATCTCCATCATGATGTCCGAGCCGCCGATGAATTCGCCCTTCACGTACAGCTGGGGAATGGTCGGCCAGTTCGAGAATTCCTTGATGCCCTGGCGGATTTCGTCGTCTTCCAGCACGTTGACCGTCTTGAACTGGTCGACGCCGCAGGCCTTCAGCACCTGCACGGCGCGGCCCGAGAAGCCGCACATCGGGAATTGCGCGTTGCCCTTCATGAAGAGCACGACCTGGTTTTCGTCGACGATTTGCTTGATACGTTGTTGGGTGTCCATGACTGACCTTGCGTTTGCGGGGCGTTAGAACGAAATGATAGCGGATTTCAACCGGGCGGGCCGGCCATCAGCCGGGCCGGCGGCCGCCCGTCGTGCGTTCGATCGCGGCCAGATCGGCGAGCGATTCGACCGCGATGAAGCCGCGTGACAGGAGCAATGCGCGCACGGCTTCGGCCTGGTCGTAGCCGTGCTCGATCCATAGCGTGCCGCCGGGCTTCAGATAGGCGCCGGCGCCTGCAACGATCGTGCGGATCGCGCTGAGACCGTCGGCATCGTCGGTGAGCGCGCCGCGCGGCTCGAACCGCAGGTCGCCCTGCGCGAGGTGTGGATCGTGCTGCGCGATGTACGGCGGGTTGCTGACGATCGTGTCGAACGCGAGCAGCGGATCGAGCGCGGCGTACCAGTCGCTCTGCAGCCAGTGCAGCGGGCCGCCGGGGCGTCGCGCGTCGAGCAGCTTGCTCGCGTTGCGTTGCGCGACTTCGAGCGCGGCCGGCGAACGGTCGAGCGCCCACACGCGCGCATCGGGCCGTTCGGCGGCGATCGACACGGCGATCGCGCCGCTGCCGGTGCCCAGATCGAGCACCGCCGGATGCGGCCGTCCGTCGATCGCGTCGAGCGCGGCTTCGACGAGCAGTTCGGTTTCCGGGCGCGGGATCAGCACATCGGGCGTCACGTCGAACGGACGGCCGAAGAATTCGCGCATCCCGACGAGCTGCGCGACCGGTTCGCCGGCCGCGCGGCGCGCTTCGAGCGCGTGGTAGCGCGCGATCGCGGCCGGCTCGAGCGGGGCGTCGCCGCGCGTGATCAACTGCGTGCGGGTCCAGCCGAGCGCGTATGCGAGCAGCACGCGCGCATCGACCGGGTCGAGCGGCGACGCGCGCAGCAGTTCGTCGGCGGTGGTGTCGGGCATCGCGGCCTCAGTCGGTGTCGCCGAGCGACGCGAGCAGTTCGGCCTGGTGTTCGGTGACGAGCGCGCCGATCAGTTCGTCGAGATCGCCGTCCATCAGCGCCTCGAGCCGGTACAGCGTCAGGTTGATCCGGTGGTCGGTCATCCGGCCCTGCGGGAAGTTGTACGTGCGGATCCGTTCCGAGCGGTCGCCGGAGCCGATCAGGCTCTTGCGCGTCGCCGCTTCCTTCGCGTGCTGCTCGTGATACTGCTTGTCCTTGATGCGCGCGGCGAGCACTTTCAGCGCGCGATCCTTGTTCTTGTGCTGGGAACGGTCGTCCTGGCACTCGACGACGATCCCGGTCGGGATGTGCGTGACGCGCACCGCCGAATCGGTCTTGTTGATGTGCTGGCCGCCCGCGCCCGACGCGCGGAACGTGTCGATCCGCAGGTCGGCCGGATTGATCTCGACCTCGCCGATCTCGTCGGCTTCCGGCATCACCGCGACCGTGCAGGCGGACGTGTGGATGCGCCCCTGCGTCTCGGTTGCCGGCACGCGTTGCACACGATGGCCGCCCGATTCGAACTTCAGGCGCGAGTACGCGCCCTGGCCCGCGATCCGCACGATCACTTCCTTGTAGCCGCCGAGGTCCGACGGGCTCTCCGACATCATCTCGACCTGCCAGCGCTGACGTTCCGCGAAGCGCAGGTACATGCGCAGCAGGTCACCCGCGAACAGCGCCGATTCGTCGCCGCCGGTGCCGGCGCGGATTTCGAGGAAGATGTTGCGGTCGTCGTTCGGGTCCTTGGGCAGCAGCATCTTCTGCAATTCGCCTTCGAGGCGAACCATGCGTTCGCGCGCGCTGCGAATTTCCTCTTCGGCAAAATCGCGCATCGACGCATCGGCGAGCAGTTCCTGCGCGGCCGTCTCGTCGCTGCGCGACTGGCGCCACAGCGCGTACTGCTCGACGACCGGGCCGAGTTCCGCGTGTTCGCGCGTCAGCTTGCGGTACTGGTCGAGGTCGGCCGTGACGTTTTCGCGGCTCAGCAGGTCGTTCAGTTCGGCCAGCCGGATAGACAGCTGGTCGAGCTTGCGTTGCATGCTCGTCTTCATGGTGTGGAGCGGCGCTCCCGGGCAAGGGTATTCGAAAAGGATAGGCCGGCTCGCGGCCGGCGGCAGGGCAACCGGCCGGCGCTAGTGGCCGGACTGGTCGTTCGAGCGCGGCGCGTGCTGGTAGAAGCCGCGCATCAGGTCGATCAGCGAATCGCGGTCGGCGCCGTTCACGCGGTTGAGCGCACTCGTCGGGCCGTGGATCAGCTTGTTGGTGAGCGCCTGCGACAGCGCTTCGAGGACTGCCGCCGGATCGTCGCCGCGCGCGAGCAGCTTTTGCGCCTTCTCGACTTCCGCGCGGCGCAGCGCGTCGGCCTGCGTATGCATGTGACGAATCACCGGCACGACGCTACGCGTGTCGAGCCACTGCATGAAGTTCTGCACACGCGTCTCGATGATCGTCTCGGCTTGCGCAACCGCGGCCTGGCGCGATGCGTTGCCTTCGCGCACGATCGCGCCGAGATCGTCGACGGTGTAGAGGAACACGTCCTTCAGCTTGCCGACTTCCGGCTCGATGTCGCGCGGTACCGCGAGGTCGACCATGAAGATCGGCCGATGGCGGCGTGCCTTCACCGCGCGTTCGACCGCGCCGAGGCCGATGATCGGCAGCGTCGACGCGGTGCACGACACGATGATGTCGAATTCGTGCATGCGGGCGGGCAAATCCGACAGCGGCATCGCGCGGCCGTTGAAGCGTTCGGCGAGCCGCTGGCCGCGTTCGGCCGTGCGGTTCGCGACGACGAGCTCGCGCGGGCTCTGCGCGGCGAAGTGCGTCGCGCACAGCTCGATCATCTCGCCGGCGCCGATGAACAGCACACGCTGATCCGAAACCTTTTCGAAGATGCGCTGCGCGAGGCGGACGGCGGCGGCGGCCATCGACACCGACTGCGCGCCGATCTCGGTCGTGCCGCGCACTTCCTTCGCGACGGCGAACGTGCGCTGGAACAGCTGGTTCAGGTAGGTGCCGAGCGCGCCGGCTTCCGTCGCGGTGCGCACCGCGTCCTTCATCTGGCCCAGAATCTGCGTTTCACCGAGCACCATCGAGTCGAGGCCCGACGCGACGCGGAATGCGTGCCGGACTGCTTCCGACTGCGGCAGCGCGTAGACGTGCGGCGCGAGCTCGTCGACCGGAATCCGGTGGTACTCGGACAGCCAGCGAATCGCCCCCTCGCGTGCGGCCCGATCATCGGTGGCGCAATAGAGTTCGGTGCGGTTGCAGGTGGAGAGGATCGCCGCTTCGGGCGCATTGGGCGCCTGGGGGCCGAGGAACACGTTCTTGAACGTGACGAGAGCCGGCTTGATTTGCTCGAGCGGAAACGCCACGCGTTCGCGCAGGGCGACAGGCGCAGTGTGGTGGTTGATTCCGATCGTGAGGAGTTGCATATCGAGGGCTATCGTTTAGCCGCATATTATAGCGTTTCGGTGATTTCCTCACTCGCGGCATACCGGGCATCAGCGTGGCGTGGCCTCGAATTTGGGGGCTCGATCGGCACGCGGTCGAGCTGATAGCCGTAGCCGTAGAGCGGCAGAAGCCGGTAGCCATGCTCCGGAAGCAGCTGCAGCTTGCTGCGCAGCCGGGACGCGTGCGTGTCGAGCGTGCGCGACTTCATGTCGCGGCGGCGGGCCCACACGGTTTCGAGGACATGGGCGCGCGACACGGGCCGGGACAGGTTCGCGAACAGCAGTTGCGCGAAGCGGAACTCCTTCGGCGTGAGCGCGACGACCACGTCGCCGAAGCGCACGAGGCCGTGGGTCGCATCGAAGGCGTATTCGCCATACATTTCGCGCGACCGATTCGGCGGCCGCCGGACGCCGGCGCGCCGGCTCAGCGCGTTCACCCGTGCGAGCAGTTCGGGCCCGCTCACCGGGCGCACGAGGCAGTCGTCGGCGCCCGCGTGCAGGCATGACACGACTTCGCTTTCGCGCGGCAGTTGCATCACGGCGATGGCCGGCAGGCCGGGCAGGATCGCTTGCGCACGCGGAATGACTTCCTCGGCCGGCTGATCGCCGGCCCAGTTGCCGGTGATCAGCATGTCGCAGGTATCGGTGGCGAGCCACTCGAAGAACGCGGCGCTGGACGGAAACGCGTGGCACACGTGACCGCCGGCGAAGAGCAGGCGGTTCAGGAGCGCAGCATGACGTGCCTCCGGATCGATCAGGGCGATTCGCATGAGGATTTCTTCAATACGGCTGCCGGTGCGCGCTTGCCATAACGTCGGGTCGGCCCCTACACTCGAATGTTCGCGGCGCCCGGCTGGTCTCGGGTTCATGGATGAATCGATGCTAGTCGCTGGCAACGTTCACGCCTATGGGACGAATCTGAATTTATAGAAGGCGTCGAATGAACTGGTTTGGAATCCTTGTCCTGGGAGCGGCCGTCGGGCTGTTCGGCCGGTGGCTGCATCCGATGCGGCGCACGGGCCGGCCGGCATGGTGGATCGCGGTGCTCGTCGGCATCGCAGGCGCCGCCGCCGCGCGCATGGCCGGCAATCTCTCTGGACTGTTTTACGATGGCGAAACGCTCGAATGGCCGGTCTGCACCGGTGTCGCGTTCCTCGCCGTAGCCGTGACGGTCGCGGTGTCTGCCCGTCGCTGAAAGCTCTCAGGTGAAATCATGAATGCCCGTCTCCCCGAAGTCTCGTCGGTGCCGGCTCGCCTCGCGCTGCTGCGCGGCGCGATGGTCCGCGAGGACCTGGCCGCCTATCTCGTGCCGTCCGCCGATCCTCACCTGTCCGAGTACCTGCCCGAACGCTGGCAGGCGCGCCGCTGGCTGTCCGGTTTCACGGGCTCGGTCGGCACGCTGGTCGTGACCGCGGATTTCGCGGGCTTGTGGGTCGACAGCCGTTACTGGGTGCAGGCCGAGGCGGAACTCGCCGGCACGGGCGTCCAGCTGATGAAGATGACGGGCGGGCAGCAAAGCGCGCCGCATGTCGACTGGCTCGCGCAGAACGTGCCGGCCGGTGCGACGGTCGGCGTCGACGGTGCCGTGCTCGGCGTCGCGGCGGCACGCGCGCTGACGGCCGCGCTGAGCGCGCGCGGCATCGCGCTGCGCACCGATCTCGACCTGCTCGACGCGATCTGGCCTGAGCGCCCGGGGCTGCCGGACGACGCGGTGTTCGAGCACGTGGCGCCGCAGGCCGACACGACGCGCGCAAGCAAGCTCGCCGAAGTGCGCCGCGCGATGCACGCGCAGGGCGCGCAATGGCATTTCGTGTCGACGCTCGACGATCTCGCGTGGCTGTTCAACCTGCGTGGCGCCGACGTCAACTTCAACCCCGTGTTCGTCGCGCACGCGATGATCGGCGCCGACCGCGCGACGCTGTTCGTCGCCGACGGCAAGGTGTCGCCGGCGCTGGCCGCGTCGCTCGCGCGGGACGGCGTCGAGGTCCGCGCGTATGACGCCGCGCGCGCGGCGCTCGCGGCGCTGCCCGACGGCGCGACGCTGCTGATCGACCCGCGCCGCGTGACGTTCGGCACGCTCGAGGCCGTGCCGGCCGGCGTGAAGCTGGTCGAGGCCGTGAACCCGTCGACGTTCGCGAAGTCGCGCAAGACGTCCGCCGAGATCGAGCACGTGCGCGTGACGATGGAGCACGACGGCGCCGCGCTCGCCGAATTCTTCGCGTGGTTCGAGCAGGCGGTGAACCGCGAGAAGATCACCGAGCTGACGATCGACGAGCAGCTCACGGCCGCGCGCGCGCGGCGCCCCGGCTACGTGTCGCCGAGCTTCGCGACGATCGCCGGCTTCAACGCGAACGGTGCGATGCCGCACTATCGCGCGACGCCCGAGTCGCACGCGACGATCGCCGGCGACGGCCTGCTGCTCGTCGATTCGGGCGGCCAGTACACGACCGGCACGACCGACATCACGCGCGTCGTGCCGGTCGGCACGGTCAGCGACCTGCAGCGCCGCGATTTCACGATCGTGCTGAAGTCGATGATGGCGCTGTCGCGTGCACGTTTCCCGCGCGGCATTCGCTCGCCGATGCTCGACGCGATCGCGCGCGCGCCGATGTGGGCGGCCGGGCTCGACTACGGCCACGGCACCGGCCACGGCGTCGGCTACTTCCTGAACGTGCACGAAGGCCCGCAGGTCATCTCGCACTACGCGCCGGCCGAGCCGTACACCGCGATGGAAGAGGGGATGATCACGTCGATCGAGCCGGGCGTGTACCGGCCCGGCAAATGGGGCATCCGGATCGAGAACCTGGTCGTGAACCGCGCGGGCGGGCAGACTGAGTTCGGCGACTTCCTCGCGTTCGAGACGCTGACGCTGTGTCCGATCGACACGCGCTGCGTGCTGGTCGAGATGCTGCATGAAGAAGAGCGCGCGTGGCTGAACACGTATCACGCGACCGTGCGCGAGCGCGTCGGCCGGCACGTGAGCGGCGACGCGAAGGCGTGGCTCGACGCGCGCACGCAGCCGATCTGACGCGACGCGCAACGAGCGACAACGGCCGCGCGACGGCCGGACCATGATCGAGAGGGCAACCGATGGCAGACACCGCAGTGATCGTGATCGACATGCAGCGCGGACTGGTGCAGCGGGCGCGGCCCGCGTACCGGCTCGACGATGTCGTGTCGGGCATCAACCGGCTGACGGCGGCGGCGCGCGCGGCGAACGCGCCCGTGTGCTTCGTGCAGCACGACGGCGACGCGGACGACGATATCGTGCCCGGCACGCCAGGCTGGGCGCTGCATGAGGAACTGATCGTCGGGCGTGCCGATTGGCGCATCCGCAAGCAGATGAGCGATTCGTTCCACGACACGCCGCTCGCCGCGCAGCTCGACGGCCACGGCATCCGCTCGGTGCTGATCTGCGGTTATGCGACCGAGTTCTGCGTCGATTCGGCCGCGCGCCGCGCGGCACTGCTCGGCTACCGGACGACCGTCGTGTCCGACCTGCACACGACGAACGAGCGCACGCACCTGTCGGCCGCGCAGATCGTCGCGCATCACCACTTCGTGTGGGAAAACAATACGCTGTCGGGCAATTCGGTGACGCCGCGTCCGCTTGCCGACGTGCTCGCCACGGAGTTCGCATGACGATCAAGGCGGTGGTGTTCGATTTCGGCGGCGTGCTGATCGACTGGAGCCCCGAGTATCTGTACCGGCAACTGATTCCGGACGAAGCCGAGCGCCACTGGTTCCTCACGCACGTGTGCGCGATGGACTGGGTGATCCGCCAGGACGGCGGGCAGACGATCGACGAAGGGACGAGCGAGCTCGTCGCGAAGTTTCCAGCGCACGAGGCGCTGATCCGCGCGTTCTACGCGCGCTGGCACGAGATGATCGGCGGCGTGCTCGACGAAGGCGCCGCGCTGGTCGACCGGCTCGATGCGCAGGGCATGCCGCTCTTCGGGCTGACCAACTGGTCCGCGCAGACGTTTCCGTATGCGTGGGACAACTTCCCGGTGCTGCGGCGCTTCAAGGACATCGTCGTGTCGGGCCGCGTGAAGCTCGTGAAACCCGATCCGGCGATCTACCGCGAAATGCATGCGCGGATCGATCCGTTCCTGCCGGGCATCGCGCCGCACGAACTCGTGTTCATCGACGACAACGCGAAGAACGCGGCGGCCGCGACGGCGCTCGGCTGGCACGGCATTCATCACACGAGCGC
Organism: Burkholderia sp. RF2-non_BP3; assembly: GCF_001522185.1. NCBI lineage: Bacteria > Pseudomonadati > Pseudomonadota > Betaproteobacteria > Burkholderiales > Burkholderiaceae > Burkholderia > Burkholderia sp. RF2-non_BP3. Next base: position 174,978 of record NZ_LOSU01000057.1, read on the forward strand.
GGCCGCGACCGAGGCGCGTTTGCGCGAGCTGGGCGCGCTCGCGTAGTCTCCCGGCAGACGACGTCAGACAGATAAAAAAAGCGGGCCATGAGCCCGCTTTCTTGTTTTGCCGAGCCGGCAGCGGCCGCTTTCCGCATCCGGCTCCGCGTTGCCGCGCTGTCGGGTGCACGGGCCGCGCCGTTCAGCGGCTGATCGGCTTGTAGCGCAGACGCTTCGGCTTCGCGGCTTCCTCGCCGAGGCGCGCACGCTTGTCGGCTTCGTATTCCTGGTAGTTGCCGTCGAAGAACGTGACCTGCGAATCGCCTTCGAACGCGAGGATGTGCGTCGCGATCCGGTCGAGGAACCAGCGATCGTGCGAGATCACCATCACCGAGCCCGCGAATTCGAGCAGCGCGTCTTCCAGCGCGCGCAGCGTTTCGACGTCGAGGTCGTTCGACGGTTCGTCGAGCAGCAGCACGTTGCCGCCGGAGATCAGCGTCTTCGCGAGGTGCAGGCGGCCGCGTTCGCCGCCGGACAGGTTGCCGACGATCTTCTGCTGGTCGCCGCCCTTGAAGTTGAAGCGGCCGATGTATGCCCGCGACGGCGTTTCGTACTTGCCGACCGTCAGCACGTCGGCGCCGCCCGAGATTTCCTCGAACACCGTCTTCGAGCCGTCGAGCGCGTCGCGGCTCTGGTCGACGTACGCGAGCTTCACGGTCGGGCCCATCACGACTTCGCCCGAATCCGGTTGTTCCTTGCCGGTCAGCATCTTGAACAGCGTCGACTTGCCGGCGCCGTTCGGGCCGATGATGCCGACGATCGCGCCGGCCGGAATCTTGAAGTTCAGGTTGTCGATCAGCAGACGGTCGCCGAACGACTTGCTGACGTTCTTGAACTCGATCACTTCATTGCCGAGGCGGTCGCCGACCGGAATGAAGATTTCCTGCGTTTCGTTGCGCTTCTGGTATTCCTGGCTGTTCAGCTCCTCGAAGCGCGCGATACGCGCCTTCGACTTCGCCTGGCGGCCCTTCGGGTTCTGGCGCACCCACTCCAGCTCCTTCTTGATCGCCTTCTGGCGCGCCGATTCAGACGCTTCTTCCTGCTTCAGGCGCTCTTCCTTCTGGTCGAGCCAGCTGCTGTAGTTGCCCTTCCACGGAATGCCGTGGCCGCGATCGAGTTCGAGAATCCACTCGGCGGCGTTGTCGAGGAAGTAGCGATCGTGGGTGACGGCGACGACCGTGCCCGGGAAACGCACCAGGAACTGCTCGAGCCAGTCGACCGATTCGGCGTCGAGGTGGTTGGTCGGTTCGTCGAGCAGCAACATGTCGGGCTTCTCGAGCAGCAGCTTGCACAGCGCGACGCGGCGCTTTTCGCCGCCCGACAGGTGCTCGATCTTCGCGTCCCACGCCGGAAGGCGCAGCGCGTCGGCGGCCACTTCGAGCTGCTGCTCGGGGCTGCCGCCGTCGCTCGACGCGAGGATCGCTTCGTACTTCGCCTGCTCGGCCGCGAGTGCGTCGAAGTCGGCGTCCGGTTCCGCGTATGCGGCGTAGATTTCCTCGAGCTTCTTGTTCGCCTGAAACAGGTCGCCGAGGCCTTCCTCGACGGCTTCGCGCACGGTTTTCGTCGGGTCGAGCTGCGGTTCTTGCGGCAGGTAGCCGATGTTCAGGTTCGGCATCGGCGTCGCTTCGCCTTCGATTTCGTTGTCGACGCCCGCCATGATGCGGATCAGCGTCGACTTGCCCGAGCCGTTCAGGCCGAGCACGCCGATCTTCGCGCCGGGAAAGAACGACAGCGAGATGTCCTTCAGGATCTGGCGCTTGGGCGGCACGATCTTGCCGACCCGGTTCATCGTGAAAACGTATTGGGCCATTTGGGTGTGAAAGTCAGAAAGGGTTGAGACTGCCGCGCAGCGCGCGGGCGTGCGTGGCGTCGGGTGATTCGGTACGGAGCGTGCCGCGCGGGGCGCGGCGGTGTCGCCGCGGGTTGGCGGCGCGAGCGCGTATTGTACTTCGCCGCCGGCTGCCGCTGGCACCGTGCAGGCCATCCGGCCGACCCGCGTTCACAGCCACGCGGCGACGCCGCCGTGCCCCGAGCAGGTGCCGCGCCGATGGCGGCTGAAGCTGTACGTGCCGTCGCGGCAGCGCGCGCTCGCGCCCTCGGGCACGCGGCCCGATTTCGAGTGGGCCGGCGCATGGACGGTGTCGCCGTCGCGATTGCGGTACGTGTCGTGCCGGTCGAGGTCGGCCTCGTTGGCGTAGCCGGGCGACGCGCGATACGCATGCGCCGCGGGCGGCAGGGCGGCGCACGCGACGAACAGCGCGGCCGACAGGGTCGCGATGCGCGTCATGCGGCGAAGCAGGGCAGGCATGGTCGCTCTCCGGATGTCGTTGTCGGTTGCGGGCCGCATGTTAGCCGATCGGCCGAAGATCGTCGTCGCCGCCCTGCGGGGCAGCGACGCTACGCCGCGCCGGTCATCGACGCCGCTCCGTCGGCCAGTGCGGCTTCGAGTATCCATCGGCGGAACGCGGCGACTTTTGCGCGTTCCGCATGATGCGGCGGATAGACGAGGTAGTACGCGAAATCGTCGAGCCACGCGGCGTCGGCAAGCTGCACGAGCCGGCCGCTCGCGAGCTCGTTGCGCACCATCGCCGCCGGCAGCAGGCCGGCGCCCTGGCCGGCGAGAATCGCCTGCAGCAACAGGCCGGAATCGTCGAACGCGGGGCCGCGCGGCGGGCCGAAATCGGCGATTCGCTGCGCGTCGAACCAGATGTGCCAGCCCTTGCGCTCGGCGTCGTGCAGATGCGGCCATCCGGCCAGGTCGGCGGGTGTCGCCGGCATGCCCAGCCGCGCGACGAGTGCCGGTGCCGCGAGCGCGACGATCTCCACGGTCAGCAGCCGTTCGCTGCAGAGGCCGATGTAGCGGCCGAGACCGTGACGGATCGCGACGTCGACGCCGTCGCGCGCGAAATCGGCGAGCGCGTGGCTCGTGACGATCTGCAGGTCGACGCCCGGGCACGCGTCGCGGAACTGCGCGAGGCGCGGCACGAGCCACGCGGACGCAAAAAAGGGTGTGACGCTCACCGTCAGCACGCTGCTGTCGGCGGCACCCGACACGCGCTGCGACGCGTCGGCGATCTGCCGGAACGCGTTGCGCACGGGCGGCAAGTAGTCGCGGCCCGCTGCGGTCAGCAGGATGCCGCGATTCACGCGCTCGAACAGCTGTACGCCGAGGTGCGCCTCGAGCGTGCGGATCATCTGGCTCACCGCACCCGGCGTGACCGACAACTCCTCGGCCGCCGATTTCACCGACAGGTGGCGGGCGGCCGCCTCGAACGCACGCAACGCGTTGAGCGGTGGCAGGCGGGAACGGATCATTGAGTTTTTCTAAATCGAAAGACCGACGAAATATCGTTTGAGGCGACGAGCATGCACGAGTACCGTTGTTGCATTGGATCGTATCGTCGTGAGCGGGTTTTGCGCTGTCGATGCGATCAACATAGTTCAACTATATCCATGAGGCAATCCGGGCGCCGTGCGGCATCCGGCGGAACCTGAGAGGAGGATCGTCATGAGCGGCCTGCGCGCATCGCGCGTCTTCTACGGCTGGTATGTGGTGGCGGCGGCGTTCGCCGTCACGTTCGTCGGCTTCGGCAGTGCATACACGTTCAGCGCGTTCGTCGAATCGCTGCAGCGTGATTTCGCGGCATCGCGCGGGCAGATCTCGCTCGTGTTCTCGCTGGCCGGCTTCCTGTATTTCGGCTTCGGCATCGTCAGCGGCCCGCTTGCCGATCGCTTCGGCTCCCGGCGGCTCGCCGTCGCCGGCATGTTGCTGACGGCCGCCGGTCTCGCGGCGGCCGGTGCCGCGCATACGCTGCTGCAGGTCTATGTCGCGTACGGGCTCGGTGTCGGCCTCGGCGTCGGCTGCGCGTACGTGCCGGCCGTCGGCGCCGTGCAACGCTGGTTCGTGCGGCGGCGCGGCTTCGCGTCGGGGCTCGCGGTCGCGGGGATCGGCGTCGGCACGCTCGTGATGCCGCCGCTCGCATCCGCGCTGATCGCGCACGTCGGCTGGCGCGGCGCGTACGTCACCCTCGCGGCGATCGCGGTGGTGGTGGGCGCGGGCATGTCGCTGCTGATCGAGAACGATCCGCGTGGGCGCGGATTGCTGCCCGACGGCGATGCGGCGCGTGCGCAATCGGGCGACGGGCGGCCCGGTGCCGCTTCATCCGCGCCCGCCGGCGCGACCGTGCGCGAAGCCGTCACGTCGCGGCCGTTCGCGAGCCTGTATGCGGCATGCCTCGTCTGCTCGTTCGGCGTGTTCGTGCCGTTCGTGCATCTCGTGCCGTACGCGCTCGATCATGGCGTCACGCCGTCGACGGCCGTGCTGCTGCTCGGCGCGATCGGTGTCGGCAGCACGGCAGGGCGCTTCTTCCTCGGCGGCGTCGCCGACCGCTTCGGCCGCCGCGCGTCGCTGCTCGCGATGTTCGCAGGCATGGCGGCCGCGCTCGTTGCGTGGGCCGGTGCCGGGAGCGTCGCGACGCTGGCCGCGTTCGCACTCGTGTTCGGCGTGTTCTACGGCGGCTGGGTCGCCGTGCTGCCGGCCGTCGTGATGGACTACTTCGGCGGCCGCAACGTGAGCGCGATCATCGGCATGCTGTACACGAGCGTCGCGTTCGGTACGCTGATCGGGCCTGCCGCCGCCGGTTTCATCTACGACGCGGGCGGCGGCTATCTCGTGCCGATCCTCGCCAGCGCGGCCGCGAATGCGATTGCGTTCGCGATCGTTGCGGCCACCGGTCGCGCGCCGGTGGCGGCGCACGCGGCCGGCCGCTAGACGCGCGTCGCCGGGCGCGAGGCCGGACGCCGCTTGGCTAGGCGCCTGCCACGATTTCCGCTACGTTGTCCGGGACGTCGATCACCAACGGGCGGAGGCGCATCGTGACATTCGATGAAGTTCGGCGGATCGCGCTGGCATGGCGGGGCGTCGAGGAAGGCACGTCGTACGGCACGCCCGCACTCAGGGTGAAGGGCAAGATGCTCGCGCGCCTGCGCGAGGACGGCGACACGCTCGTCGTGAAGGGCGTCGGCCCCGACGAGCGCGCGTGGCTGATCGAATCGGAACCCGACGTGTATTACGTAACCGACCACTATGCGGGCTGGCCGATCGTGCTGGTGCGCCTGTCGGCCGCGCATCCCGACGCCGTGAAAAACCTGCTCCTGCGAGAATGGCACGCGATCGTGCCGGCCAAATGGCGGGATGCAGGGCCGGGCGGCGCGACCTGAGCATCCGGCGCAGCGCCTGCGCGGCGCGCAAGCCGTCGTTGACGGAATGCGTTCGTTGCAAAGTCGCGCGGGCGTGTCTCACCGCACATTTCCCCATCCGGCGCCGCGCAAGCGGACGCCGAACCGGACCAAGCGTTGCATCGGTTCGCGTCGATGCAACAAGTGGTCCCATCGAAATTCTTCAATTGGTTCTTAGTCAAGAACCGTTTGATGCTTACACTCCTTCGCTTCGAAGGCGGCTGACCGACAGCCGACGGAAAGGGCGCATGCGATGCGCCGGCGCCCCGTGTGCCGCATCGCACCCGCAGCTTCGCAGACGGCGTCGCGCACCGACCGGAACAGGCTCGATCCGGCTCCCTGCCCGCGTGCCGCGCATGCGCGGCGGGCTGCCGGATTCAACAACGACAAATCCCGCGCCGCCTTCACGCGACACCCGGTCATATCGGAACCGTTTTTTGGAGAGAGACACATGAGTGGAAGCAACACAGGCCTCGGCACGGGTCTGAAGCAGCGTCACGTGACGATGATGTCGATTGCCGGCGTCATCGGCGCCGGCTTGTTCGTCGGCTCCGGCCACGCGATCGCGGAAGCCGGCCCGGCTTCGATCCTCGCGTATGCGATCGCGGGCGTCCTGGTCGTGCTGGTGATGCGCATGCTCGGCGAGATGGCCGTCGCGCATCCGGACAGCGGTTCATTCTCGACCTATGCCGATCGCGCGATCGGTCACTGGGCCGGCTTCACCATCGGCTGGCTGTACTGGTGGTTCTGGGTGCTCGTGATCCCGATCGAGGCGACGGCCGCCGCGACCATTCTCAATGCGTGGTTCCCCGGCGTCGCGACCTGGATCTTCGCGCTCGGCATCACGTTGCTGCTGACGATCACCAACCTCTTTTCGGTCAAGAACTACGGCGAATTCGAATTCTGGTTCGCGCTGATCAAGGTCGTCGCGATCGTCGTGTTCCTGTGCATCGGCGGCGCGGCGATCGTCGGTATCGTGCCCGCGCCGGCCGTATCGGGCGTGTCGAACCTCTTCGCGCACCAGGGCTTCATGCCGAACGGCGCCGGCGCGGTGCTCGCGGCGATGCTGACGACGATGTTCTCGTTCCTCGGCACCGAGATCGTGACGATCGCGGCCGCCGAGTCGGACAACCCGCAACGCCAGATCGTGCGTGCGACGAACTCCGTCATCTGGCGTATCACGCTGTTCTATCTCGGCTCGATCCTCGTCGTCGCGGCCATCGTGCCGTGGAACGATCCGCTGCTGCCGAAGCACGGCTCGTATCAGCGCGCGATGGAGCTGATCGGCGTTCCGAACGCGAAGGCGATCATCGACGTGATCGTGCTCGTGTCGGTCGCGAGCTGCCTGAATTCCGCGCTGTACACCGCGTCGCGGATGCTGTTCTCGCTGTCCAAGCGCAAGGACGCGCCTGCGTTCCTGCACAGCACCGATTCGACCGGCACGCCGCGTGCGGCCGTGCTCGCATCGACCGCATTCGGTTTCCTGACCGTGATCGCGAACTACCTGATGCCGGAGCAGGTATTCGGCTTCCTGCTGGCGACGTCGGGCGCGATCGCGCTGCTCGTGTATCTCGTGATCGCGATCTCGCAGCTGCGGATGCGCAAGACGCTCGAATCGGGCGGCGCCGACCTGACGCTGCGGATGTGGCTGTTCCCGTGGCTCACGTGGGCGGTGATCCTGTTCATCTGCGGCACGCTGACCGTGATGTTCGTCAGCGAGGAACACCGGATGGAAGTCGGTGCGACGGCCGTGCTCGCGCTGCTCGTGCTGTTTGCTTCGTGGTTGAACAAGCGCGGTCGCGATGCGCGCGCAGGTTCGGGGCGGCGGGTGTCGGCGACGTGATGACGTGACGATCCGAAGGCGGGCAGGGTGCTCGTCTTTGGCCGACGGGCAAGTCCGTGGATGAAAAATGGGCCGATTGGCATTTGCCGATCGGCCCATTTGCTTTTCGTGCCGGATGCGCATCGCGCGATGCCGCGCGTATCGCACGGCATCGGCATTGCACGTATCAGACGTTGAACAGGAAGTTCATCACATCGCCGTCGTGCACGACGTATTCCTTCCCTTCCGCGCGCATCTTGCCGGCTTCCTTCGCGCCCTGTTCGCCCTTGTACGCGACGAAATCGTCGAATGCGATCGTCTGCGCGCGAATGAAGCCGCGCTCGAAGTCGGTGTGGATCACGCCGGCCGCTTGCGGCGCGGTATCGCCGATGTGGATCGTCCACGCGCGCACTTCCTTCACGCCCGCGGTGAAGTAGGTCTGCAGGCCGAGCAGCTTGAAGCCCGCGCGGATCACGCGGTCGAGGCCCGGCTCTTCCATGCCCATGTCGGCGAGGAACGCTTCCTTGTCCGCATCGTCGAGATCGGCGATTTCCGCTTCGATCGCCGCGCACACCGCGACCACCGGCGAATTCTCGCTTTCAGCGTACTTGCGCACCGCTTCGAGGTGCGGGTTGTTCTCGAAGCCGTCGTCCTTCACGTTCGCGACGTACATGGCCGGCTTCGCGGTGATCAGGCAGAACGGCTTGAGCAGCGCCTGCTCGTCGTCCGACAGGTCGAGGCCGCGCACGGCCTTGCCCTGGTCGAGATGCGCGCGAACCTTTTCGAGCACCGCGGCGAGCTTCACCGCTTCCTTGTCGTTGCCCGACTTCGCGGCCTTCGAGTAGCGCGTGAGCGCCTTCTCGACGGTGCCGAGGTCGGCGAGCGCGAGTTCGGTGTTGATCACTTCGATGTCGTCGATCGGGCTGACCTTGCCGGCGACGTGGATGACGTTGTCGTCCTCGAAGCAACGCACGACGTGCGTGATCGCATCGGTTTCGCGGATGTTCGCGAGGAACTGGTTGCCGAGGCCTTCACCCTTGCTCGCGCCCGCGACGAGGCCCGCGATGTCGACGAATTCGACGACGGCCGGCACGATGCGCTCGGGGTTGATGATCTCGGCGAGCGCCTTCAGGCGCGTGTCCGGCACCTCGACGATGCCGACGTTCGGTTCGATCGTGCAGAACGGGTAGTTCTCGGCGGCGATGCCGGCCTTGGTCAGCGCATTGAACAGGGTGGACTTGCCGACGTTGGGCAAGCCGACGATGCCGCATTTGAGACTCATGGAATCCTTCGGACGGGTAAGGCGGCGCGGCCGGACAGGGCACGGCGGCGCGGGAAAATAGGGACGGCCGGCGCGTGGGGCGCGGCGGGCCGACGTTCAAAGGCGCTATTGTACCGCGCCGACGCCCCGGTTTCCGGCCTTCCCCCGAATGCCCGATGCGACGGGCCGCCGCGCTGCCGGGCCGGCCCGCGATTATGCTGATTTCCCGCAAAGTCCGGCCGCGTAAGGGATTGGCCCCGCAGCTATAATGCCCGCCATGACTGCCCACCACACCTTCGACGTCGCCGTGGTCGGCGGCGGGCTCGTCGGCAAGACGGCCGCGCTCGCGCTGACCCAGTCCGGCTACAAGACCGCCTTGCTCGCCCAGCCGGCCACGCCGCGCCCCGCCGATCTCGCGTTCGACACGCGCATCTACGCGCTGTCGTCCAGCTCGCAGGCATTGCTGGAGCGGCTGCGGGTCTGGCAGGCGCTCGACCATGGCCGGCTCGCGCCGGTCTACGACATGCGCGTATACGGCGATGCGCACGCGGAACTGCATTTCTCCGCGTACCAGGCTTCCGTGCCGCAACTCGCCTGGATCGCCGAATCGTCGCTGATCGAGACGTCGCTCGACGCCGCGCTGCGGTTCCAGCCGAACCTCACGTGGTTCGATGCGCGCGCGCAGGGCTTCGACGTGCGCGACGACGCAGCGGTGCTCACGCTGTCGTCGGGCCAGGTGCTCGAAGCGGACCTCGTGGTCGGCGCGGACGGCGCGCATTCGTGGGTGCGCTCGCAAATGGGGGCCAAGGTCGAGCGGCGCGATTACCGGCAGACGGGCGTCGTCGCGAACTTCAAGGCGTCGCTGCCGCACCGCGAGACGGCCTGCCAGTGGTTTCACGAAGGCGAGATCATCGCGTTGCTGCCGCTGCCGGACGGTCACGTATCGCTCGTGTGGTCCGCGCACACCGCGCACGCGGACGAACTGCTCACGCTCGATCCCGCGCAGCTTGCGGCCGAAGTCGAGCGCGTGTCGCACGGCCAGCTCGGCGCGCTCGAATGCGTGACGCCGGCGGCCGGCTTCCCGCTCGCGCTGCAGACCGTCGACAAGCTGATCGCCCCGCGTGTCGCGCTCGTCGGCGATGCCGCGCACCTGATTCACCCGCTCGCGGGGCAGGGGATGAACCTTGGGCTGCGCGACGTCGCGGCGCTCGCCGATGCGATCGCGAACAAGGAGAGCTTCCGCAACCTCGGGGACACGGTGCTGCTGCGCCGCTACGAGCGTTCGCGCCGCGAGGACATCCGCGCGCTGATGGTCGCGACCGACGGGCTGCAGCGGCTGTTCGCGGTGCCTGGCTCCCTTGCGAAGGCGGTGCGCAACGCGGGCATGGCGTTCGTCGGTGCGCAACCGCTCGTGAAGCGCTGGCTCGTGTCGGCCGCGCTCGGCTGATCGAACCTTCGCGCCTTCGGCCTGTCGGACAGGGTTCCGTTACGGCGTACACTGTGACGTGCACTCCGATTGAGCTGAAGGAACTACAGGATGAAAAAAACGATCCGCATCGCATCGCTGGCGCTGGCCGTCACGATGGCGACGCTCGGCTGCACCGCGCAGGCCGACCAGACCACCGACAAGCTGAAAGCTACGCTGCAAGCGCGACTCGGCAACGACGCACCGATCAAGAGCGTGTCGAAATCGCCGATCGCGGGCCTGTACGAAGTGAACCTCGGCACGCAGATCATCTATAGCGATGCAGCCGGCGACTACGTGCTGCTCGGCGATCTCGTCGACACCAAGACGCACAAGAACCTGACCGACGCGCGCCTGTCCGACCTCAACAAGATCGACTTCGCGAGCCTGCCGTTCGCGAACGCGATCAAGGTCGTCAAGGGCAACGGCGCACGCAAGATCGCGGTGTTCTCCGATCCGAACTGCCCGTACTGCAAGCGCCTCGAGACGACGCTGCAGTCGATCGACAACGTGACCGTCTACACGTTCCTGTACCCGGTTCTGTCGCCCGATTCGACCGCGAAGTCGAAGGCGATCTGGTGCGCGACCGACCGCGCGAAATCCTGGGAAGGCTGGATGCTCGACCATCGCGTGCCGACCGGCGCCGGCACCTGCGACACGACCGCGCTCGACAAGAACCTCGCGCTCGGCCGCGGGATGAACGTCACCGGCACGCCGACGATCTTCCTGCCCGACGGCCGCCGCCTGCCGGGCGCGGTGTCGGCCGATCAGCTGAACCAGGCGCTCGCGTCGAGCAAGTAACCGACCGACACGCCGGGCCGCATGGCCCGGCCAGCGAGGGGCGCCCGCGACATCAGCCGGCGCCTCTCGTCGTTTCCGCCGCCGTATTCCGTCCGATTTTCGTCCGAATCCCACGATGACCCAGCCGATCCGTTATTCGATTGCCCCGAAAGATCTTGCCGCGCACCTGTTCGAAGTGTCGGTGACGGTCGCCGATCCCGATCCCGAAGGCCAGCGCTTCTCGCTGCCGGTGTGGATTCCGGGCAGCTACCTCGTGCGCGAGTTCGCGCGCAACATCGTGACGCTCGCCGCGTTCAACGACGCGGGCCGCAAGGTGCGAATCGCGAAAACCGACAAGAACACGTGGCAGGCCGCGCCGGTGAACGGCGCGCTGACGCTTCGCTACGACGTGTACGCGTGGGACCTGTCGGTCCGCTCCGCGTATCTCGACGAATCGGGCGGCTTCTTCAATGCCACGGCCGTGTTCCTGAGCGTGGCCGGCCGCGAGGATGCGCCGTGCGAGGTCGACATCGCGAAACCGGCGGGCCCGGCGTTCCGCGCGTGGCGCGTCGGTACGTCGCTGCCCGAGGCGCGCGGCACCCGGCGCTACGGGTTCGGCGCGTACCGCGCGTCGAACTACGACGAACTCACTGACCATCCGGTGACGATCGGTGAATTCGCGCTGGCGACGTTCGACGCGCACGGCGTGCCGCACGACATCGTGATCGCCGGGCGCGTGACGCAGCTCGACATGGAGCGGCTGCGCGCCGACCTGAAGCGCGTGTGCGAGGCGCAGATCGCGCTGTTCGAGCCGAAATCGAAGAAGGCGCCGATGGACCGCTACGTGTTCATGACGCTCGCGGTCAGCGACGGCTACGGCGGCCTCGAGCACCGTGCGTCGACCGCGCTGATCTGCAACCGCACCGATCTGCCGGTGAAGGGCCGGCCGGAAACGACGGAAGGCTATCGCACGTACCTCGGCCTGTGCAGCCACGAGTATTTCCATACGTGGAACGTGAAGCGCATCAAGCCGGCTGCGTTCGTGCCGTACGACCTCGCGCGCGAAAACTACACGTCGCTGTTGTGGCTGTTCGAGGGCTTCACGTCCTATTACGACGATCTGATGCTCGTGCGCAGCGGGCTGCTGTCGCAGGACGAATATTTCGCGGCGCTCGGCCGTACCGTCGGCGGCGTGCTGCGCGGCACGGGGCGGCTGAAGCAGAGCGTCGCGGAAAGCTCGTTCGATGCGTGGATCAAGTACTACCGCCAGGACGAGAACGCGACCAACGCGATCGTCAGCTACTACACGAAGGGTTCGCTCGTCGCGCTCGCGTTCGATCTCGCGATCCGCGCGCAGACGCGCAATCGCAAGTCGCTCGACGACGTGATGCGCTTGCTGTGGCAACGCTACGGACGCGAGTTCTATCGCGGCAAGCAGGCGGGCGTCGAGGAAAACGAGGTCGAGACGCTGATCGAGGAAGCGACGGGCGTCGCGCTCGGCCGGCTGTTCGCCGACGCCGTGCACGGCACGCGCGACCTGCCGCTCGCCGACCTGTTCGCGCCGTTCGGCGTGACGCTCGCGCCCGAGGTCGCGCCTGGCGCGGCTGCGAAGCCGACGATCGGCGCGCGCCTGCGCGGCGGCGCGGACTGCACGCTGGCGGCGGTATATGAAGGCGGCGGTGCGCGTCGTGCGGGGCTGTCGGCCGGCGACACGCTGATCGCGCTCGACGGGCTGCGCGTCACCGGCACGAACCTCGATACGCTGCTCGCACGCTACCGCCCGGGCGACAAGGTCGAGGTGCATGCATTCCGCCGCGACGAGCTGCGGACCGCGAAGCTGAAGCTCGACGGCCCGGAAGTCGCGCGCTACCGGCTGACGGCGGCCGCCAAGCCGGCTGCCGCGCACAAGGCCCGGGAAGCCTGGCTGAAGGGCTGAGCATGCGCGAGCGGGTTTCGGGGCGCGATCAATGATTGTTCTGCTGTTGCAACAATCCGTCGCCTTGAGCCCGCTTTTTCGCGACCATGCGGCCACGCACAATGGCGTCACTCGCGCTACCGAAGCGCAACCAAACCGGAGCCTGACATGACGACCATTCTGCAAATCAATTCCGCGGCGCGCTCGCAAGGTGCGCAATCCACGCTGCTGGCCAACGAACTGACGGCAAAGCTGCAACAATCGAACCCGGGCGCGAACGTCGTGGTTCGCGACCTGCTGGCCGACGCGCTGCCGCACCTCGACGAATCGGTGCTCGGCGCATTCTTCACGCCGGCCGACCAGCGCAGCGCGGAACAGAATGCGATCGTCGCGAAGAGCGATGCACTGATCGCCGAACTGCAGGCCGCCGACATCATCGTGATCGGCGCACCGATGTACAACTTCGGTGTCTCGTCGCAACTGAAGACGTATTTCGACTGGATCGCCCGCGCAGGCGTCACGTTCCGCTACACCGAGAACGGCCCGGAAGGCCTGGTCAAGGGCAAGAAGGTTCACGTGGTGACGGCGCGCGGCGGCAAGTACCTGGGTACGCCGAACGACAGCCAGACGCCGTTCCTGCGCACGTTCCTCGGCTTCATCGGCTTGACCGACGTAAGCTTCATCCACGCGGAAGGCCTGAATCTCGGGCCGGATGCGCAAAGCGCCGCGCTTGCCGGCGCCCGCGAAGCGATCGCTGCCGCGTAAGGTCGATGCGGGTGCGTTGCACCCGCTGCGTCGCCAGATAAAAAAACGCCGCGTCCCGAAAGGGGCGCGGCGTTTTCGCATGATGCAGACGAAAGCGGGAAGCTGAACGCGGAACGGCTACGCGAGCGTTTCGGCCACCTCCGGCAGGCGCCAGTCGATCGGCTCGCGACCCGCTTCGACCAGATAGTCGTTCGCGAGCGCGAAGTGGCGGCAACCGAGGAAGCCGCGGTGCGCGGACAGCGGCGACGGATGCGGCGCCTCGAGCACGCAATGCGCGCTCGCATCGAATAGCGCGCGCTTCGCCTGCGCATGCGCGCCCCACAGCATGAACACGAGGCCGCGATGGCGGCTGGCGAGTTCGCGGATCAGCGTGTCCGTGCATTGCTCCCAGCCGCGCCTCGCGTGGCTCGCGGCCGCGCCACGCTCGACCGTCAGCACGGTGTTGAGCAGCAGCACGCCCTGGCGCGCCCAGGTATCGAGGCAGCCGTGACGCGGTGTGTCGTGGCCGAAATTCGCGGCGATTTCCTTGAAGATGTTGCGCAGCGACGGCGGCGTGCGCACGGCCGGCGGCACCGAGAAAGCCAGGCCATGCGCCTGCGGCGTGCCGCGGTCGTCGCCGTGGTACGGATCCTGGCCGAGGATCACGATCTTCACGTCGTCCGGGCTCGTCAGGCGCAGCGCGCGAAACACGTCGGTCGGGTAGACGGTCTTGCCGGCCGCGCGTTCGTCGTCGACGAAGCGGCACAGCGGTGCATACGCGTCGCTGTCGGTGAAGGGTTTCAGCACGTCGCGCCAGACGGCCGGCAGTGCGTCGAACTGCGCGGCGAGGTGTGGGACGTGCGCGGCAGCGGGCTGCGGCGCCGCGGCAGCCGGGGCGGTTGCCGCGGCCTTCCTTGCGGGCTTGCGCCCGGCCGCGGCGGGCGCGGGTGCCGGGGCGGAAACATCGTCCTGCGCCGTTTCCGGCACGGGATCGTCGAACAGCGACGCCTGTTGCGGCGTCCGGAGAGTCTTGCGGGTTGCCATGCGTGATGCGGGTTTATTGCGCGCGCAGCCGGTAGCCGCGCTGCGCCTTGCTGATGTTTTCGGGGGCGAGGCCCGGCAGCGCTTGCTGCAGTTCGGCGGCGAGCGTCGCGAGCGCCGCTTCCGGGCCGTCGATCAGTTCGAGTTCGATTTCGCTGATCGGTTCGCGGCGCGTATCGTTTTCCGCCTGGACGACGATCTCGCCGACGTCCACCGCGGCCTCGACGGTTGCGCCGCCGATTGCGATGCGCCACAGCGTACGCGAAAAATCCGTCCGGAACAGCGCGTGCAGCGCCGGCGCGGCGTCGCGCAGCGCGGTGGCAGCGTTCGGCACGTCGCACGCGGCGACGAGCGCATCGATTTCGAGCGCATCGCCGGCGACGGGCAACTCCCATTCATGGCGGCGATGCAGGCCGGCTTCCGCGCTGCCGACCGTCTTGAACGTCTGCAGCCAGCCATGCGGCGTGCGGCGCACGCGCACCGCGCTCTTCGAACGGGCCAGCGCGAGATCGGGCGTGTCGTAGTAGACGTTCGCGAGCGCGATGACATCGCCGGCTTCGCCGGTCAGCGTCTCGAAAAAGCGCCGCGCCGCATCGGCCTCGCCGGCCGGCAGCGCGAGCTTGATTTCCTTTTCGATCGCCATCAGAAGAACATCCGCGCGAGTTCCTCGCCCGGCTGATCGGCGCGCATGAACGCCTCGCCGACGAGAAACGCATTCACGTTCGCCGCGCGCATCGTGTCGACGTCGGTGCGCGACAGGATGCCCGACTCGGTCACGACCATGCGGTCCGCCGGAATCATGTCGAGCATGTCGAGCGTGGTCTGGATCGTCGTCTCGAACGTGCGCAGGTTGCGGTTGTTGATGCCGAGCAGCGGTGTTTTCAGCGTCAGCGCCTGTTCCATCTCGTCGCGGTCGTGAACTTCGACCAGCACCGCGAGGCCGAGCGAGTGCGCATACGCCTCGAGGTCCTGCATCAGCGGCGTGTCGAGTGCGGCGGCGATCAGCAGGATCGCGTCGGCGCCCATCGCGCGCGCTTCGAGGATCTGGTACGCATCGACGATGAAGTCCTTGCGCAGCACCGGCAGCGTGCAGGCCGCGCGCGCTTCCTCGAGATAGCGGACGCTGCCCTGGAAGAATTGCTCGTCGGTCAGCACCGACAGGCACGCGGCGCCGTGGGCCGCATACGAGCGCGCGATGTCGGCCGGCACGAAATGCTCGCGCAGCACGCCCTTCGACGGGCTCGCCTTCTTCACTTCGGCGATCACCGCCGCGTTGCCGGCCGCCTGCTTCGCGCGCAGCGCGCCGACGAAGTCGCGCAGGTCGCGCGTCGATGCGTCCAGTTTCAGTGCCTCGAGCGGCGTGCTGCGCATGGCCGCCGCGACTTCGTCGCGCTTGACGGCGATGATTCGGTCGAGAATGTCGCTCATGTGGGTTCCTGCTTGATTCGTAAAGGGAGTCAGCGCTTGAACTGCTGCGTGAAACGCACGAGTTCGTCGACTTTCGCGCGCGCCTTGCCGCTCGCGATCGCTTCGCGGGCGAGCTGGATGCCGTCCGCGATCGATTCGGCGATATTGGCCGCATAGAGCGCGGTGCCCGCGTTCAGCGTGACGATCTCGCGTGCGACGCCCGGCTGGTTGTCCAGTGCGCCGAGCAGCATCGTGCGCGATTCCTCGGCATTTTCCACCTTCAGCGTGCGGTTCGACACCATCTGCAGGCCGAAGTCCTCCGGATGGATCTCGTATTCGTGCACCTCGCCGTCGCGCAATTCGCCGACGAGCGTCGCGGCGCCGAGCGACACTTCATCCATCCCGTCCTTGCCGTACACGACCAGCACGTGCTGCGCGCCGAGGCGCTGCATCACGCGCACCTGGATGCCGACCAGGTCGGGGTGGAACACGCCCATCAGCTGGTTCGGCGCGCCGGCCGGATTGGTCAGCGGGCCGAGAATGTTGAAGATCGTCCGCACGCCGAGCTCGCGGCGCACGGCCGCGATGTTCTTCATCGCCGGATGATGGTTCGGCGCGAACATGAAGCCCATGCCGGTTTCGGCGATCGACGCGGCAACCTGGTCGGGCTGCAGGTCGATGTTCACGCCGAGCGCCTCGAGCACGTCGGCGCTGCCGGACTTGCTCGACACGCCGCGGTTGCCGTGCTTCGCGACCTTCGCGCCGGCCGCGGCCGTGATGAACATCGACGCGGTCGAGATGTTGAACGTGTGTGCGCCGTCGCCGCCCGTGCCGACGATGTCGACGAAGTTCGAGTTGTCCTGCACTTCGACGTGGTTCGCGAATTCGCGCATCACGGTCGCGGCGGCGGCGATCTCGCCGATCGTCTCCTTCTTCACGCGCAGTCCGGTGATGATCGCGGCCGCCATCACGGGCGACATGTCGCCGCGCATGATGAGCCGCATCAGGTGCAGCATCTCGTCGTGGAAGATCTCGCGGTGTTCGATCGTGCGTTGCAGCGCTTCCTGCGGGGTAATCGTCATCGTATGTCTCCCGTCAGGCTGCCGGCGCGGTCGCGCGGGCCGTTGCGCGATTCTGCTTCAGGAAATTCTCGAGCAGCGCGTGGCCGTGCTCGGAGAGGATCGATTCCGGGTGGAACTGCACGCCTTCGATCGGCAGCGTCTTGTGACGCACGCCCATGATCTCGCCGTCGTCGGTCCACGCGGACACCTCGAGGCAGTCGGGCAGCGATTCGCGTTCGATCGCGAGCGAATGGTAGCGGGTGACGTCGAAATGTTTCGGCAGATCGGCGAACACGCCGCGGCAGTCGGTTTCGATCCGGCTCACCTTGCCGTGCATGATGGTCTTCGCGCGCACGACGCGGCCGCCGAAGGCTTCGCCGATCGCCTGATGGCCGAGGCAGACGCCGAGGATCGGCTTCTTGCCCGCGAATTCGCGCAGCACGTCGAGCGTGATGCCCGCGTGCTGCGGGTTGCTCGGGCCGGGCGACAGGCAGATGGTGTCGGGGTTCAGGCGCGCGATCTCGTCGAGCGTGATTTCGTCGTTGCGATACGTGCGCACGTCCTCGCCCAGTTCGCCGAAGTACTGGACCAGGTTGTAGGTGAACGAGTCGTAGTTGTCGATCATGAGCAGCATGGTCAGTCTCCGGTCAGAAGTCGCTATCGAGGCCGTCCTGGACCTGTTCGGCCGCACGCAGCACCGCGCGCGCCTTGTTTTCGGTCTCTTGCCATTCGGATTCGGGCACCGAGTCCGCGACGACGCCGGCCGCCGCTTGCACGTACAGGTTGCCGTTGTGGATCAGGCCCGTGCGGATCGCGATCGCGAGATCCATCTCGCCCGAGAACGACAGGTAGCCGACGGCGCCGCCGTACAGCCCGCGCTTGATCGGCTCGAGCTCGTCGATCAGTTCCATCGCGCGCACCTTCGGCGCGCCGGACAGCGTGCCGGCCGGGAACGTCGCGCGCAGCACGTCGTAGTTCGTCATGCCGGGCTTCAGCTTGCCTTCGACCGAGCTGACGATGTGCTGCACGTGCGAGTACTTCTCGATCACCATCTTGTCGGTCACCTGCACCGAGCCGATCTCCGCGATGCGGCCGACGTCGTTGCGCGCGAGGTCGATCAGCATCACGTGCTCGGCGATTTCCTTCGGATCGTTCAGCAGTTCGGTCGCGAGTTCCGCGTCGCGCTCGGGCGTGTTGCCGCGCGGACGCGTGCCGGCCAGCGGACGGATCGTGACGATCTGGTCGTCGCCGCGCTTTTCCTGGCGCACCAGGATTTCCGGCGACGCGCCGACCACGTGGAAATCGCCGAAGTTGTAGTAATACATGTACGGCGACGGATTCAGCGAACGCAGCGCGCGATACAGCGACAGCGGGTTGTCGCGGTACGGTTTCGTCAGCCGCTGGCCGACCTGGATCTGCATCAGTTCGCCGGCCGCGATGTATTCCTTCGCCTGGCGCACGGCGGCCAGATAGTCTTCCTTCTTGAACTCGCGGAACGTCTCGGTGCGCACGCTCGCCGACGTCACCGGCGGCTGCACGGTCGTGCGCAGGCGCTGCTTCAGTTCGCGCAGGCGCTGCTTTGCTTTCGTATAAGCCTCGGGCTGGGCCGGATCCGCATAGATGATCAGGTAGAGCTTGCCGGCGAGGTTGTCGATCACCGCGACTTCCTCGGTGAGCAGCAGCTGGATGTCGGGCAGGCCGAGATCGTCGCGCGGCGCGGTGTTCGCGAGCTTCTTCTCGATGTAGCGCACCGCGTCGTAGCCGAAATAGCCGGCGAGGCCGCCGCAGAAGCGCGGCAGGCCCGGGCGCTGCGCGACCTTGAAACGCGCCTGGAACGATTCGATGAATTCGAACGGGTCGCCGTCGTGCGTCTCGACGACCTGGCCGTCGCGCACCACTTCGGACACGCCGTTGCGGGTGCGCACCAGCGTGCGAGCGGGCAGGCCGATGAACGAATAGCGGCCGAAGCGTTCGCCGCCGACCACCGACTCGAGCAGGAACGAGTTGGCGCCCGCGCGTTCAGGCTGGGCCAGCTTCAGGTAGAGGGACAGCGGCGTTTCGAGGTCGGCGAGCGCTTCCGCGATCAGCGGGATGCGGTTGTAGCCTTCGTTCGCCAGCGATTGGAATTCGAGTTCGGTCATGTTCCGGTCCTGTTCGGGACGAGCGGCGGAGTGCGCCAGGGATCACTTGACGCTGCGCGGGTTGCCGTCGGCGAAAGGGCGGTCGATCGAGAAGTGCCTGTTGCCGGCCGGCACTCCGGGCGTGAACGTCGCGAGCCTGCGGCCGGTCCTGAACGCAAGCGTTCGGACGCGGTAGAACTCGAGGTGGTGCGACGATCGGCGCGCGGATGCGCAGCGAGATAAAAAACGGCGCTGAAGACGTGCCTCAGCGTACCTCATCGAAGAGGTTAGCGCGACCAGCGACGCCAGGGCCAGGCTCCCCGGTCGATGCTGCTCAGACTCCGTTTTTTATTCAGAAACATGCGGATGGAAGAAATAATCAGATGGTTGGCCGGCCGGCGTTGTGCGCGGTAATCGCGCGGGCCGCGACCAGCAACGAATCGACTATACCATCCGAATTTATCGTTTGTATAGCTTTGCCGTGGTTGTAGCCGTACGGCACCGTCAGCGTCGCCATCCCCGCCGCGCGGCCCGCCAGCGCGTCGTTTTCCGAGTCGCCGATCGCGACGGCCGCGTCCGGCGCGACGCCGAGCGCGTCGCATGCCGTCAGCATCGGCAGCGGATCGGGCTTCTTGCGCGCGACGCTGTCACCGCCGAGCACGACGCCGAAGCGATCGATCAGCCCGTATTGCTCGAGCAGCTCGACCGCGAAGCGGTGCGGCTTGTTCGTCACGCACGCGAGCCGGATGCCGGCTGCGCGCAGCGCGTCGAGGCCGGTTGCGACGTCCGGATAGAGGCGCGTGTGGCGGCCGTTGATCTTCGCGTATTCGGTCTGGTAGATCGCGAGCGCGTCGTCGAAGCGCGCGTGCGCCTCGTCGGGCGCGAAGCGCGGCTTCAGCACGCTCTGGATCAGGTGCTCGGAGCCCTTGCCGACGTAGCCGATCACCTCGTCGCGCGACGTGGCCGGCGCACCGAGCTGCGCGAGCATCCCGTTCAGCCCGGCCGTGAAATCGTCGGCCGTGTCGACCATCGTGCCGTCGAGGTCGATCAGCGCCGCGTCGATGCGCGGCCTCGCGAAACGGATCGTGCCGTCGGCTGCGGCCGGTGCCTGACCGGCCAGCGAGGAATCGGCCACGGCGTCAGCTCCGCTCGACGGTGGCGAGCGCGGCGCGCATCTCGTCGATCACCTTGCGGTAGTCGGGCTTGCCGAAGATCGCCGAACCCGCGACGAAGGTGTCCGCGCCGGCCGCCGCGATTTCCGCGATGTTGTCGGCCTTCACGCCGCCGTCCACCTCGAGCAGGATCTCGCGGCCGGTGCGCTCGGTGTATGCGTCGATGCGGGCGCGCGCTTCGCGCAGCTTGTTCAGCGTTTCCGGAATGAACGACTGGCCGCCGAAGCCCGGGTTCACCGACATCAGCAGCACGAAGTCGAGGCGATCCATCACGTGATCGAGATAGTTCAGCGGCGTCGCCGGGTTGAACACGAGGCCGGCCTTGCAGCCGTGATCGCGGATCAGCGACAGCGTGCGGTCGATGTGGTCGGAGCCTTCCGGGTGGAAGCTGATCAGGTTCGCGCCGGCTTTCGCGAAATCGGGCACGATCCGGTCGACCGGGCGCACCATCAGATGCACGTCGATCGGCACCTGCACGTGCGGGCGGATCGCCTCGCAGACGAGCGGGCCGATCGTGAGGTTCGGCACATAATGGTTGTCCATCACGTCGAAGTGAATCCAGTCGGCGCCGGCGGCGACCACGTTGCGGACTTCTTCGCCGAGCCGTGCAAAGTCGGCCGACAGGATGCTGGGAGCGATGCGGAATTGAGTCATGACAGGGGAGCGGGGACGCTGCGGCGCAAAACCGCCATTCTACCGTCAGGCGACCCGGTGCGCGGCGACGGGCCGTGCGGTTGCGGCCCGATTCCGCATAGAATGCCGAACCAGTGCGGCGCGCCCGCGGCCCCGCCGCTCGAGTCGGCGCGGGCGGTTACCTACAGCGGAAACACCATGAGTCAGTATCAGTTCACCGTTTCGGTGAAAACCAGCTACTTGCCGGAACAATCCGACCCCGATCGACGTCAATACGCATTCGCGTACACGCTGACCATCCGCAATACCGGGCAGGTCGCGGCGCAGCTGATCGCGCGTCACTGGATCATTACGGACAGCGAAAACCACGTGCAGGAAGTGAAGGGGCTCGGCGTCGTCGGGCACCAGCCGCTGCTGCAGCCGGGCGAACAGTTCGAATACACGAGCTGGGCCGTGATCGCGACGCCGGTCGGCACGATGCGTGGCGCGTACTTCTGCGTGGCGGAGGACGGCGAGCGGTTCGACGCGCCGGTCGACGAATTCGCGCTGCACATGCCGCGCACGCTGCATTGAGCGTGCGGGGCCGGTCAGCGCGGCTGGCGGTCGTTGCCGCGGGCGTGCTTCTTCCTGCCCGACGACGTCCACACGACGATGAAGATCAGCAGGGCAAGCGCTACGAAAGCCTCGAGCGCGAAGATGAGCATCGGATATTGGTCGAGAAAATCTGACATGGCGGTTTCCATCAAGAACGAACATTGTATGTGGTTTGGGCCCCGGGCGGCCGGCTGGGTTGCGGCGGTCGCGACGGCAGCGCTGCTTGCCGCGTGCGGCGGCGCGCCGACGCGGACGTCGGCGCTGAAGCCGCCGACCGGCGCGGCGATCGTGCCGGGACAGGTTGCCGCGAAGCGGCTTACGCCGGTGGCGTGGCAGCAGGTGCCGGGGTGGCAGGACGATTCGCTGATCGGCGCGACGGCCGCGCTGCGGCAGAACTGCGCGCGGCTCGCGCGCCAGCCGGCATGGCAGCGCGCCTGCGCGGCTGCCGATCGCCTCGACGAGCTCGACGTCGGCAGCGCGCGTGCATTCTTCGAAACGTATTTCACGCCGTTTCAGCTGGCGAATACCGACGGCACGCTCGACGGGCTCGTGACCGGCTATTACGAGCCGCTGCTGCACGGCTCCCGCGTGCGTCGCGGCCCTTACCAGTACGCGCTGTACCGCTGGCCGGCCGGCTATCGCGCCGGTGCCGCGCTGCCCGCTCGCGCGCAGCTCGAGCGGGCGGGCATCCTGAACGGCAACGAACTCGTGTGGGTCGACGATCCGATCGAGGCGTTCTTCCTGCAGGTGCAGGGTTCAGGGCGCGTGCTGCTCGACGATGGTTCGGTGATGCGGGTCGGCTTCGGCGGCACCAATAACCAGCCGTATCGCTCGATCGGCAAGTGGCTGCTCGATCGCGGCGAGCTGACGCCCGCACAGGCGACGATGCAGGGCATCAAGGCGTGGGCGAAGGCGAACCCGACTCGCGTGGACGCGTTGCTCGACACGAATCCGCGATTCGTGTTCTTCCGCGACATGCCGACCAAGGAAGATGCACCGCACGGCGGCGCGGACGGCCCGATCGGCGCACTTGGCGTGCCGCTCACGGCGGAGCGTTCGATCGCGGTCGATCCGTCGTCGATCCCGCTCGGCACGCCGGTATTCCTGCAGACCACGCGTCCGCTGACGAATACGCCGATGAACCGGCTCGTGTTCGCACAGGACACGGGTTCCGCGATCAAGGGCGGCGTGCGGGCCGACTATTTCTGGGGGCTGGGCGACGACGCCGGCGACCAGGCCGGACGGATGAAGCAGATCGGCCGGATGTGGCTGCTGTTCCCGAATTCGTGATGCGCGGTGGTGCCGGCGTATGCGTGTAGCCGGGCATCGAAGTGAAACAGCCCGATCGGCGTTGGCCGGTCGGGCTGTTTTTTTGCTTCGCGATTGCTGTTGCGGGCGGCGGTCGGGTAGCGGGGGGATGGGCGAGTATCAGCCCTTGCGCTTGTCGATCACGCGGCGCGCCTTGCCGACCGAACGCTCGATTCCGTTCACGGGCAGCACGTTGATCACGGCGGTTACGCCGATCAGCGACTTGATGTCGTGCGCGAGCGCTTGTCTCGCCGCATGGATTGCCGCCGTGTCGGGGGCAGTGTCGGGGCACGGCTCGACATTGAGCGTCAGCACGTCGAGCGGACCTTCCTTCGTCAGCACGATCTGATAGTGCGGCGCGAGCGCACGCTGTTTCAGCAGCTGCTCTTCGATTTGCGTCGGGAAGACGTTGACGCCCCGCACGATCATCATGTCGTCCGAGCGCCCGGTGATCTTTTCCATCCGGCGCATCGTGCGGGCGGTGCCGGGCAGCAGACGCGTGAGGTCGCGCGTCCGGTAGCGGATGATCGGCAGCGCTTCCTTCGTCAGCGACGTGAAGACCAGCTCGCCGAGTTCACCGTCCGGCAACACTTCGCCGGTGTCGGGGTCGATGATTTCCGGATAGAAGTAGTCTTCCCAGATGGTCGGGCCATCCTTGGTCTCGACGCATTCCGATGCGACGCCGGGGCCCATCACTTCGGACAGCCCATAGATGTCGACCGCGTCGATGCCCATCCGCTGCTCGATGGCCACGCGCATGTCGTTGGTCCACGGCTCAGCGCCGAAGATGCCGATGCGCAGCGAGCTTTGTGCGGGATCGAGGCCCTGGCGCTCGATCTCGTCGGCGATCGACAGCATGTAGCTCGGCGTCACCATGATGATGTCGGGCCGGAAATCCTGGATCAGCTGCACCTGCTTTTCGGTCTGGCCGCCGCCGAACGGGATCACGGTCAGGCCCGCACGCTCGGCACCGTAGTGTGCGCCGAGCCCGCCGGTGAACAGGCCGTATCCATAACTGACGTGGACCTTGTCGCCACGCCGCGCACCGGCCGCGCGGATCGAGCGCGCGACGAGATTGGCCCACGTGTCGATGTCGCGCGCCGTATAGCCGACGACGGTCGGCTTGCCGGTCGTGCCCGACGACGCGTGAATGCGCGAGATCTGGTCCTGCGGCACCGCGAACATTCCGAACGGGTAGCTGTCGCGGAGGTCGCTCTTGGTCGTGAACGGGAAGCGCGACAGATCCGTGAGCGTTTTCAGGTCGTCGGGATGCACGTCCGCTTCGTCGAATTTGCGGCGATAGACGGGGGAGTGGTCGTACGCATGCCGGAGCGACCACTTCAGGCGTTCGAGCTGCAGTGCGGTCAGTTCGTCGCGTGAGGCGGTCTCGATCGGCTCGAGCGGTAGCGGGGTAGTCATGCCTGTCTCCAGTGATTGTTATGAGCGAGCCGTGGACGTCAATGCTCTTCCGGCAGCACCGTGCCCTTGATCTGGGCCGATTTGCCCCGAAACATCGCGACCGTTTCGCCTGTCTGGTTCGTGACGCGGATGTCGTAGATGCCGTACCGGCCGCTGCGCGTCTGCTCGATCGCTTCGGCCGTCAGCAGGTCGTGACCGTATACGGGACGCAGGTATTCGATCGAGCAGCCAGCCGCAACGGTATTCAGGTTGTACGAATTGCACGCGAACGCAAACGTCGAATCGGCGAGCGTGAAGATGATGCCGCCGTGGCAGGTCTGATGTCCGTTCAGGAATTCCGGCCGTACGCGCATCTGCAGACGTGCGTAGCCGGCGCGCACTTCGGCGATTTCCATGCCGAACGCGCGGCTGCAGGCGTCCGCGTCGTACATGGCCCGTGCCGTCGCGTGGGCGAGCGCGTCGGGGTCGAGCGTGTCGTTGGCGGTGGTCATGTCAACGCCCCTCGAAGCGCGGGGCACGCTTCTCGATGAACGCCTTCACGCCTTCCGCGTAGTCGTACGACTGGCCGAGCTTGCGCTGCAGGTCGCGTTCGAGGTCGAGCTGCTGGTCGAGCGTATTCGTGACGCTGTCGCGCATCGATTGCTTGATCGACGCGATCGCGAGCGTCGGTTGCTGCGCGAGCTGATTGGCGAGCTGACGGACCGACACGGCGAGCGCATCGTCGTCGACCGCACGCCAGATCAAGCCCCATTGTTCGGCCTGTTCGGCGCCGAGCTTGTCGCCGGTCAAGGCGAGCCCCAGCGCGCGTGCCATGCCGACGCGTTGCGGCAGGAACCATGTCCCGCCGGAATCGGGCACGAGCCCGATCTTGACGAATGCCTGGATGAAGCTGCTCGAGCGTGCTGCGAAGACGATGTCGCAGGCGAGCGCGAGATTCGCGCCGGCGCCGGCCGCCGTGCCGTTGACGGCGGCGATCACCGGAACCGGCATGCGTTGCAGGCGACGAATCAGCGGATTGAAATGCTCGTCGATCAGCGTGCCGAGGTCAGTGGACGCGCCAGGCGTGAAGTCGAGATCGGCCAGGTCCTGGCCTGCGCAAAAGCCACGCCCCGCACCCGTCAGGATCAGCGCTCGTGCGCCGGCCGTTTCGACTTCATCGAGCGCAGACTGCAGTTCGCGGTGCATCGCACGCGTGAAGCTGTTCAGCTTGTCCGGGCGGTTGAGGGTGATCGTGGCCACGCGGGCAGTCTGATCGATATCGAGCTGGATCGCCTCATATGACATGCAGTGTCTCCTTCATGACTTCGTTATAGGCGCGCGGCGCGTCGGTTACACGCGCTCGATGGCGATCGCGATGCCCTGGCCGACGCCGATGCACATCGTACAGAGCGCAAACCGGCCGCCCGTACGCTCGAGTTGGTGAAGCGCCGTGGTCACGAGCCGAGCGCCCGATGCGCCGAGCGGGTGGCCGAGCGCGATCGCACCGCCGTTCGGGTTCACGCGCGGATCGTCGTCGGCGACGCCGAGCATGCGCAACACCGCGAGACCTTGCGAGGCGAACGCTTCGTTCAGCTCGATCACGTCGAACTGGTCGATCGTCATGCCGAGCTGGCGCAACAGTTTCTGCGTGGCCGGCGCCGGTCCGATCCCCATCACGCGCGGTTCGACGCCGGCGGTTGCCATGCCGACGACGCGTGCGCGGCGGCGCAGCCCATATTGATCGGCAGCTTCCGCGTTGGCGAGCAGCAGGGCGCATGCGCCGTCGTTGACGCCCGACGCGTTGCCGGCCGTTACCGAGCCGTCCGGTCGCACGACGCCCTTCAGCTTCGCGAGCGCTTCGAGAGACGTTTCGCGCGGATGTTCGTCGCGCGATACAACGAGCGCGTCGCCTTTCTTCTGCGGAATCGTCACCGGGACGATTTCCTCGGCGAGCGTGCCGTCTTGCTGCGCACGTGCGGCCTTTTGCTGGCTGCGCAGCGCGAACAGGTCCTGGTCGGCACGGCTGATGTCGTAGTCGACAGCGACGTTCTCGGCCGTCTCCGGCATCGAATCGACGCCGTATTGCTGTTTCATCAGCGGATTGACGAAACGCCAGCCGATCGTCGTGTCGTAGATGTCGGCCTGGCGCGCGAATGCGCTGGCGGCCTTGCCCATCACGAAGGGCGCGCGCGTCATGCTTTCGACACCGCCCGCGATCATCAAGCGGGCCTCGCCCGCCTTGATCGCGCGCGCGGCGGTGCCGACGGCGTCCATGCCCGAGCCGCACAGCCGATTCAGCGTCGTACCCGGCACGGCGGTCGGCAGGCCCGCGAGCAGCGCGGACATGCGCGCGACGTTGCGGTTGTCCTCGCCGGCCTGGTTTGCGCAGCCGTAGACGACGTCGTCGATTGCCGACCAGTCGACGTTGCGGTTGCGTTCGATGAGCGCCTTGAGCGGCACCGCGCCGAGATTGTCGGCACGAACGTCTTTCAGGGCGCCGCCGTAGCGGCCGATGGGGGTGCGAATCGCGTCGCAGATGTAGGCGTCGGTCATGGGGATGTCGATGTGCAACGAACCCGCCGGTTGGCGGATTCGTTCATGGTAGAGAACGTGATGGCGTTTGCACGTCGGCCATTCGGGTTATGCCGTCTGGCCGGCTTCCGCAGGTACGGCCTTCGGCGCAACATGGACGCGGCTTTGCACCACACGGAACCGGTTGGCGACGAACGCCGGATCGGCGAGCGCCGCGTTGGCGGCCGGGTTCGCGCCGGTGCCGTGGAAGTCGGAGAATGCGGCCGACTGGTTGACGAACACGCCGCCCGTCAGGTTGATCGACAGCGCGACGCCGCCACGCACCGCTGCATCGTGCGCAGCGTCGAGGACCTTGTCGTCGGTGCTGTAGACGGAGAGCGTCAGTGCACCATGTTCCGCGGCGATTTCGCCGGCGAGATCGAGCGACTGCGCGGTCGAGTCGGTCGCGATGACGAACGAGATCGGGCCGAACCACTCCTGCGTGAATTTCGCGCGGTCGGCCACGTCGAGCTGCAGCACGAGCGGCGTACGCACGCGAGCATCGGCGAACGTCGGATGCTGGAGCGTCTGGCTGTCGGCGAGCACACGACCGAGCTTGCGGGCGTCGTCGATGCGCGCGGCCACGCCGTCGTTCTGGATCGCGCCGATCAGTTCGACCGAGCGAGCCGGGTCGCCGGTCAGTTTCTGCACGGAGACGGCGATCGCCTGGGCGACTTCGTCGAAGCTTGCATGGCCGTCCGCCGTCCGGATGCCGTCGCGCGGCACGTAGATGTTCTGCGGTGCCGTGCACATCTGGCCGGAGTACAGCGCCAGCGAGAACGCGATGTTTTTGGCCGCGGCCTTCAGGTCGTCGGTCGAGTCGATCACGATCTGGTTGACACCGGCCTTCTCGGTATACACCTGTGCCTGATGGGCATGGCGTTCGAGCCACGTGCCGTTTTGCGTGCTGCCCGTGAAGTCGATCAGCTTGATTTCAGGACGCAGTGCGAGGTCTTGCACGAGGGCGCCGTCGTTCGGCTCGGTCGCGAGGAGCGTAACGACGTTCGGATCGAAACCGGCTTCGCGCAGCACGTCGCGGGCGATGCGGACCGTGATCGCGAGCGGCAGGATCGCGCCCGGATGAGGTTTGACGATCACCGTGTTGCCGGTCGCCAGGTCGGCGAACAGACCGGGGTAGCCGTTCCAGGTCGGGAACGTGCAGCAGCCGAGCACGAGGCCGGTGCCGCGCGGGACGATCGTATAACGCTTGTGCATCGCGAGAGGCGGGTTCTTGCCTTGCGGCTTCTCCCAGTGTGCATCTGCGGGGATGCGGCGCAACTCGTCCCAGGCGTAGGCGACCGCTTCGAGCGCACGATCCTGCGCGTGCGGGCCGCCGGCCTGGAACGCCATCATGAACGCCTGGCCCGTCGTGTGCATTACGCTGTAGGCAATCTCGAAGCTTGCGCGATTCAGCCGTGCGAGGATTTCGAGACTGACGCCGATCCAGGCGCTCGGGCCGGCTTCGCGCCATGCACGCTGGGCATTAGCGGCCGCGGCAATCAGTTCGTCGGGTGTCGATTTCGGATAGCGGATGCCCAGCGCGATCCCGTACGGCGACTGCTCAGCGCCGACGGTTCCAGCGGACGCCGGCTGGTCGAGCACGAACGTGTTGCCGAGGTGTGCCTTGAACGCCGCTTCGCCATCTGCGTTGGCGCTTTCCCCGTACACTTTGGGACTCGGCATTTCCGCGAACGGGCTCCAGTACCCGCGGCTCTCGATGGCGGCGAGGGCGTGTTTCAGCGTGTCTTCGTGCTTCGTGAACAGTGCATGGGTCATGACGGCGGCCTAATGGACGTAGGGAAGGGTTGGATCGATTAATTAACCGACCGGTTGGTCGGAGAATGGTAGCATCAAACTATTCGCATGTGCGAGGCGTTTCTCATTTCATTGATCGAGGAGAAATAGATGTCTTACGAGAACATCCTGGTGGAGACCCGGGGGCGAGTCGGGCTGATCACGCTGAACCGTCCGAAGGCGCTAAATGCGCTGAACGATGCGCTGATGGATGAATTGGGTGCTGCGCTGAAAGCGTTCGACGCAGACGACGCGATCGGCGCGATCGTCGTGACGGGGAGCGAAAAGGCGTTCGCGGCGGGGGCCGACATCGGCATGATGGCGACCTATTCCTATATGGATGTTTATCGCGGCGACTACATCACCCGTAACTGGGAGAGCGTCCGCGAGATCCGCAAGCCGATCATTGCTGCCGTGGCGGGCTTTGCGCTTGGCGGCGGTTGCGAGCTCGCGATGATGTGCGACATCATCTTCGCAGCGGATACGGCCAAGTTCGGCCAGCCCGAGATCAAGCTGGGCGTGATGCCGGGCGCAGGCGGCACGCAGCGTCTGCCGCGCGCGGTGTCCAAGGCGAAGGCGATGGACATGTGCCTGACGGCGCGCTTCATGGACGCGGCCGAGGCGGAACGGGCAGGGCTCGTATCGCGCGTGCTGCCGGCCGACAAACTGCTCGACGAAGCGATTGCCGCAGCGACGACGATTGCCGAGTTTTCACTGCCAGCTGTCATGATGGTCAAGGAGTCGGTGAATCGCGCGTACGAGACGACGCTGGCCGAAGGTGTCAACTTCGAGCGTCGACTGTTCCATTCGCTGTTCGCGACCGAAGATCAGAAGGAAGGGATGGCGGCATTCGTCGAGAAGCGGAAGCCGGTATTCAAGAACCGCTGATTTGCCGGCGGCTGGGTGGTGCTTGGCGAGCGACGGGTGTCGGTCGCCAGCGTGATCACCCGGTGCAGTGAACCCGAAGCCCCCGTGCGCGGCAGCGCACGGGGGCTTTTTCAAAATATTTTCACAAAGGGGTTGCGGAGACCGGGGTGGGTGCTTAGAATCACGCCTCCTTCGCGCTAACGGAAACGCAGCGCGGGAGGAAGAAGGGAAGCGGTGCGGTCGAGGGCGGTTGTAGAGCCACGGCGCACACGAAGTTGAACCCCAGTCGTCGCAACGAAGTAGTTCAGAAAGTTGTTGACGAGCTGAAAAAGACGGTTCATAATCTCGCTTCTCTGCTGCTGAAAACGCAGCGCTGCT